>DASVPH010000142.1:0-50634 GCA_036382945.1 Casimicrobiaceae bacterium | reverse complement strand
TGCGCCAGCGCTTCGAACCCAACTGCGTGTCGGCAGGCTGTCGATTGCCGAGGAGGGCGGCGAAGCAGGCGCCGCATTTTGCCGCAGCCCGGAGGGACGGCCGCTTTCGGGCGGTCTACTTTGTCGCAGCTTCGCTCGTGTACGCCCGGTACAGGTCGCGCGCTGCTTCGCGTATTCCAGCCCGAAACGCGGCCGTCGCAACCGCGCCGAGGTATTTCAGAGGTTCCCTAAAGCGCAGCGTTTGAACATCCTTTTTCACACCGCCGGTGCCGACGGCGCGGCCTGGGCCGAGGCGCTGACCCGCGCCTTGCCCGAGGCACGGATCGACCACTGGCCGACGGCAAGGGCGCTCGAGGCCGACTACGCGCTGCTGTGGCGGCCGCCGCCGGAGCTCTTGCGCGGCCTCGAGCGGGTGAAGGCCATCTTCAACTTGGGCGCCGGTGTCGACTCGATGCCGGATCTGGGGTGGCTGCCTCGCGAGGTCAGACTGATCCGGCTCGACGATGCCGGCATGGCCGAGCAGATGGTCGAGTACGTCTGTCATGCCGTGCTTCGCCGCTATCGCGAGCTCGACCTCTACGCCGAGCAACAGCGCGCGGCGTTTTGGCAGGCGCGCCCACGCCTTTGCAAGAACGAATTCGTGGTTGGCATCCTCGGCGCCGGTGTGCTCGGCGAAGCGGTCGCCGGCGCGCTCGTCGCGCTGCGCTTTCCGGTTCGCGCCTGGAGCCGCACCCGGAAGACGAGTCGGGAGGTGACGAGCTTCGCGGGCTGGCAGGAGCTCGATGCGTTTCTCTCGGCGACCCGCCTTCTCGTCTGCCTGCTGCCGCTGACGGCCGAAACGCAGGGCCTCCTCGACAGGGCGCGCCTTTCGCGCCTGCCGCGCGGCGCGTACGTGGTCAACGTCGCGCGCGGGGCGCTGGTGGTCGACGCGGACCTTGTCGCGCTCATCGACGACGGTCATCTCGCCGGCGCGACACTCGACGTGTTCCGCGACGAGCCTCTGCCTGCCGGGCATCGTTTCTGGCATCATCCGAGACTGACGCTGACGCCGCACGTGTCGGCAGTGACGCTCGTCGGCGAGTCCGTCGCCCAGATCGCCGCCAAGATCCGCCGGCTGGAGGCGGGGCTGCCGATCCGCGGCGTCGTCGACCGTCAGCTTGGATACTGAGAGCCTGCCGATGAATCTGCCGCGGCGCGTGCGCATGGTCGAAGTCGGCCCGCGCGACGGCTTGCAGAACGAGCAGGCGCTGGTGCCCACCGCGGTGAAGGTCGAGCTGATCGATCGGCTCACCGACGCCGGACTGCAAACGATCGAGGCGACGAGCTTCGTGTCGCCCAAGTGGGTGCCGCAGATGAGCGACGCCGGTGAGGTGATGGCGTCGATCCGCAGGCGGCCCGGCGTGCGCTACCCGGTGCTCACTCCGAACCTGCACGGGCTCGAGGCGGCGCTCGCCGCGGGTTGCGATGAGGTTGCCGTGTTCGTGGCCGCGTCGGAAACGTTCTCGCGCAAGAACATCAACTGCTCGATCGCGGAGAGCCTCGAGCGAGCGAAGGCCGTGACCTCAGCGGCGAGAGCGCGCGGCGTGCGGGTGCGCGGTTACATCTCATGCGTGCTCGGTTGTCCCTACGAAGGCGAGATCGCGCCCGAGCGCGTGCGCGACGTCGCCCGCGAGCTCAGGGCGATCGGCTGCTATGAGATCTCGCTGGGCGACACGATCGGCACCGGCACGCCGGGCAAGGCCCAGAAGCTCATCACCACGGTGCGCGAGGCGGTGCCGATCGCCGAGCAGGCCGGGCACTTTCACGACACCTACGGCCAGGCGCTCGCCAACGTCTACGCGGCTCTCGAAATGGGCGTGGCGAGCTTCGACAGCTCGGTCGCGGGCCTCGGCGGCTGTCCCTACGCCAAGGGCGCGACCGGCAACGTCGCGAGCGAGGACGTGCTCTATCTTCTCGACGGACTGGGGATCGAGACCGGGGTCGACATGACGCGGCTGCGAGCCGCCGGCCAGTACATCTCCGACCATCTGGGCCGGCCGCCGGCCTCGCGCGTGGCGCGCGCCTTGAACGCCAAGGATCCGCTGCCGGCGAAAGTGAGCCCATGAGCGCCGCAGGGCCGCCCCAAGGCGCGAATTGCGCCCCCGCTTTTGGGGGCAGCGCAGCGGCCGAATGGGCCGATGAGGCCGCAAGCGCGGGGGTGCTTCGATGAGCGCCGCAGAGGTCCTTCCATGAGCCCCGACGAAGGCGAAGCGGCAGCGCTCGCGTCACCCTGCAACAGCGTGTGCGTGATCGACGCACCCACCGGGTTGTGCGCGGGCTGCTACCGCACGCTCGATGAGATCGCCGGCTGGATCGATCTGTCCGCGGCAGCGCGCCGGGCGCTCCTCGCCGAGCTTGCCCTGCGGCGCGCGCGACACGGCGAGGCGATCGCCTCGCGTCTTGACATCGATGCCCGCCGCTGACGGGTATTTCGACTTCGTGTCGCCGTTCTCGTAGCCGCAGTGCGAGCCGTTGCCCGCGCCACGCCCACGCCGGCAGGCATTCGCCGCTGCACGCGAAGCGGAGCTCACGAAAAGTCGCGAAGAACCTTATTGCTTGCTTGGCGGCAGCTTCATCGCGCGGACCGCCGCGGCTTGCTTGGCGCGAAACTCGGCGAGCTTGCGCGCGAGCCTCGCGTCGGTTCGCGCGAGCATCGCGACCGCAAAGAGCGCGGCGTTCGCAGCACCCGCTTCGCCGATGGCGAACGTGGCCACGGGAACGCCTCTGGGCATCTGCACGGTCGACAATAGCGAATCCTCGCCGCGCAAATACTTCGAGGGGATCGGAACGCCGAGCACCGGCAGCGTGGTCTTGGCGGCCAGCACGCCGGCGAGGTGCGCCGCGCCGCCAGCGCCGGCGATGATGCACGAGAGCCCGTTGGCCTGCGCGCTCGCGGCGTAAGCGGACGCGTCGTCGGGGGTGCGGTGCGCCGAGAGCACGCGCGCGTCGTGCCCGATACCGAACTGCGTGAGTTGCGCGACCGCATGCTGCATGATCTCCCAGTCGCTGTCGCTGCCCATCACCACGCCGACCTTGGGTGCGTTGCCGCGTCGAGCCATACGTCCCCCTTGAGGATCCGCCGCGAGACGGTACGCGGCAGGATCGGAAGCGCGAAGTTTACCATCGGCCCTCGGTACGACCGCGCGAGCGAAAGCGCGAAAGGGCTTGTCGCGTCCGAACGCGTCGCGGACAATGCCGCCGATGTCCGTGTTGTCCATGCTTGCGTTGAGCGCGCGCCGTGCCGCGACGGCAGTCTCCCTGTCCCTCAGCTTGGCGGTCGCTGCCCAGCCCAGCGACGCCGACTTCGCTGCGGCGCGCGATGCGTACCGCGCCGGCGACTCGGCGCGACTGGAGCGCCTGGCGCCACGCCTCAAGGGCCACCTGCTCGAGCCGTACGTTCAATACTGGCGGCTGCGGCTCAAGCTCGATACCGCCGATCCGGCGGCGGTGCGCTCTTTTCTCGAGCGCAACGCCGACCTGCCGCTCGCCGACCGGTTGCGCGGCGAATGGCTGAAGTCGCTCGGCAAGCGCGGCGCGTGGGACCTGTTTCGAGCCGAATATCCGGCGCACGTCGCCGAGGATGCCGGGCTCGCGTGCTACGCCGCGCAGTCCAGACTCCAGGCCGAACGCGACGGCGACAATCCGGCGCTCGACGTGCGCCGGCTCTGGTTCAGCGGGCACGAACAGCCCGAATCGTGCCAGCCGCTGTTCGCCCTGCTGCTGGCGCAAGGCGCGCTTAAGCCCAGCGATGTCTGGGCACGCTTCCGGCTCGCGCACGAAGCCGGAAACTTTCGCCTCGCGGCACGGATCGCCGGCGAATTGCCGGCCTCCGAGCGGCCTTCGCCGCGCGAGTTTCAGCGCATCGACCGCAGCGCGCGCGATGCGCTCGGCAAGGGTAAGTTTCGCTGGAACACGCGGGCGGGGCGCGAGCTCGCCCTCTACGCGCTCGATCGCTTCGCGCAGTCCGACGCCGCGGCCGCGCATGAGCCGTGGGTGAAATTGCGCTCGCGGTTGCCTGAAGCGGATCGGCGCTACGGCAACCTCATCGTCGCCTATCTGGGCGCGCGGCAGCTCGTTCCGGCCGCGACCGACTGGTATCGCGAAGCGCAGGGCGCCTCCATGAACGAGGCCCAACGCGCCTGGCGGGTGCGGGCGGCGTTGCGCGCCGGCGCGTGGGACGAAGTCGCGCGCGCGATCGAGGCGATGCCCTCCGACGAGGCGCTCGATCCCGCGTGGCGCTACTGGAAGGCGCGCGCGCTCGCCGCCGCGGGAGACGACGAAGACGCGACCCGCCTCTACGGAGGCCTCGCCACCGAGCCCTCCTTCTACGGGTTGCTCGCCGCCGAAGCGCTGGGTGCGAGCGTCATGCCGATCAGCGAGCCGCTGACGCCCGAGCCGGCCGCGCTCGCTGCCTTCGCCGCGCGCGACGCCGTGCAGCGGGTGGTCAAGCTCTCCGCGTTGGACCTCCGGCAGGAGGCGCGCGACGAATGGATCGCCGTCGTCCGCGGGCAGGACGACGCCGGCCTGCTGCTCGCGGCGACCTTCGCGCAGAGCAACGGTCTCTACGACCGCTCGATCAACACCGCCGAGCGCACGCGCCGGCGACACGATTTCGCGTTGCGTTATCCGACGCCGTTCGAGGTCGAGATCGCCGCGGCGGCGCGCGACAACGGGCTCGATCCGGCGTTCGTCTACGGACTGGTGCGGCAGGAAAGCCGCTTCGTCTCGAACATCGTCTCCGCCGCCGGCGCGGTCGGTCTTATGCAGCTCATGCCGCCTACCGCGCGCTGGGTCGCGCGCCGGACCGGTGCCGAGAAGCGCTCGGCGCCGCTCGACAATCCGGGCCTCAACGTCGAGCTCGGTGCGTATTACCTCAACTACGTTCTTACCAAGCTCGACGGCCTCCCGGTCCTCGGCGCCGCGGCGTACAATGCGGGCCCGGGACGCGCGCAGGCTTGGCGCGGGACGGTGCCGCTCGAGGGCGCGATCTACGCCGAGACCATTCCGTTCAACGAAACCCGGGATTACGTGAAAAAAGTGCTGACCAACGCCATGTTCTATCAGGCGCGGCTCGGCTTGGGCTACGTGGCGCTTCAGGACCGCCTCGGCGTGGTCGCGCCGCGCGGCGCCGCGCCCGCCGACAACGGCGCGGCCGTTCCCGACACGCCTTAGGATCGTTCCGACAAACACCGATGAGTGCCGGCAGAATCCTCGTTCTCGGCGGCAGCGGCTTCGTCGGGCGCCACGTCGTGGCCCGACTCGTCGCCGAAGGATGGAGAGTGAGGGTGCCGACACGCAGCCGCGAGCGCGCCAAGCATCTCATCCTGCTGCCGACGGTCGACGTGCTGCAGGTGGACGTCCACGATCCGCTGAGGCTCGAAGCGCTCGCCGCGGGCGCCGATGCCGTCGTCAACCTCGTAGGCATCTTGAACGAGGACCGGCGCGGCGAGTTCGACCGCGCGCACGTCGAGCTCGCGCGCAAGACCGTCGCGGCGTGCCGCAAGGCGGGCGTATCGCGCCTGCTGCACATGAGCGCGCTCAACGCCGATCCGCAGGGCCCGAGCCGCTACCTCGCCAGCAAGGGCGAGGCGGAAAGCCTCGTCGCCGCCTCCGAGCTCGAGTGGACGATCTTCCGCCCCTCGGTCATCTTCGGTCGCGAGGATGCGTTCCTCAATCTGTTCGCGCGCCTCGAGCGCTTCCTCCCGATCATGGCGCTGGCGAGCGCGCAGACGCGCTTCCAGCCGGTGTGGGTCGGCGATGTGGCCTCGGCGTTCGTGCGCGCGCTCACCGACGAGCGCACGCTGCGAGAGCGCTATCCGCTGTGCGGGCCGCGGGTCTACACGCTGCGCGAGCTCCTCGCCTACGTCGGCGAGCTCACCGGCTACCGTCGTCCGATCCTTCCGCTAGGCCCGGCGCTCTCCGCGTTGCAGGCCCGCATCATGGAGATCCTCCCCGGCAGGCTCCTGACCCGGGACAATCTCGCGTCGATGACGCGCGACAGCGTCTGCGGCTGCGAATATCCCGCGGTGTTCGGCGGTGCGCCCACGGCGCTGGAGGCGATCGCGCCGAGCTACCTCGAGCCGGCGTCGCGGAGCCGTTACTCGAGACTGCGCGGCCAGGGCGGACGCTGAAGACCGGCCGCCCATGAAGGTCTATCGGGTCGGCGGCTCGGTGCGCGACGAGCTCCTCGGCCGGCCGGTGGCCGATCGCGATTTCGTGGTCGTGGGCGCGACGGCGCAAGCGATGCGCGCGCGGGGGTTTCGGCCCGTCGGGCGCGATTTTCCCGTCTTCCTGCATCCGCGCACGCACGAGGAATATGCGCTCGCGCGCACCGAGCGCAAGAGCGGACGCGGCCACCGCGGCTTCACCCTTCACGCCGCGCCCGACGTGACGCTCGAGCAGGATCTCGGGCGCCGCGATCTCACCATCAACGCCATGGCGCGCGCGGAAGACGGCACGCTGATCGATCCGTTCGGCGGCGAGCGCGATCTCAGAGAAGGGCTGCTGCGCCATGTCGGCCCGGCGTTCGCCGAGGATCCTTTGCGCGTGCTGCGCGTGGCGCGCTTCGCCGCTCGCTTCGGCTTCGCAGTCGCGCCGGAGACCGAAGCGTTGATGCGGACGATCGCCCGTCAGGGGGAGCTCGCGACGCTTTCGAAAGAGCGGGTCTGGCAGGAGCTCTCGCGGGCGCTGATGGAAGCCGCGCCATCGCGCTTCTTTTCCACGCTGGGTCGTTGCGGCGCGCTGGCCCAATTGTTCCCGGAGCTCGACGCGCACCTCTCGCGCTCATCGCGCGCGAGAAGCCACACCGGGGCGCAGGTCTTGCGCGCGCTCGACTGCGCCGCGGGCACGGGCGAAGCGCTCGCGGTTCGCTATGCGGTGCTGGCCGGCGCACTGGCCACCGCGGCGAAGGCTCGCGAGCGCCTCGCCGCCAGTCTGAGCCACCGGGTCAACGCGCC
The DNA here is from genome assembly GCA_036382945.1 of Casimicrobiaceae bacterium. Lineage (GTDB taxonomy): Bacteria > Pseudomonadota > Gammaproteobacteria > Burkholderiales > Casimicrobiaceae > PALSA-1003. The sequence goes on along the minus strand of DASVPH010000142.1, from coordinate 43,639 downwards.
GGCCGCGTGCCGCGAGCTGGCGCGACTCGCGGCGCGTTTTTCCGATCGGGTCGAGCGCGCGACCGAGCTCGCGCCGGCCGCGCTGCTCGACCTGTTGCTCGCCGTCGATGCGTTGCGCAGGCCGGAGCGGCTCGATGGGCTTCTGCGCACCTGCGCCACGTGGCGATGCGCGGAGCAGGGCGCGACCTATCAGGGCTACCCTGCCGCGGCGCGGCTCACCGAGGCGCTCGGCGTGGTGCGCGCGGTCAAGGCGCTCGCGCTCGGCGCCGGGCGTGGCGGGGAGATGGCGCAACGCATGCGCCTGGCGCGGCTCACCGCGCTGCGTCGGTGGCTGACAGCGCTCGGCGCCCAAGGCACCCCAACCCGCTCTTCGTGACCTTCGTGCCGAGCGTGTTGGAGCGAAGAGACGAACGGCCCCGCGCGTCTTCAAAAGAAATGCGCCATGCCGAACACATATCCCGTCGGCCTGGAACCCGCAGCGCTACTGTAGTCGTTGATGTTGAAGCCGTAGCTCGCGCTCGCCCGGTTGTTCAGGCGCACGTAGCCGGCGTAGAGCAGGGTGCGCAGGGAGAGCGGGTAGCTGTACGAGATCTCCCACTGGTCGGCGGCCGAGTCCGGGCCTTTGACGAGGCCACCGATCGCGGTGCCGTCGATCGCGCTGCCCTTGCCGTTGCCGGCGCGTCCCCAGAACGCGTAGATCGAACCCCCGCCGACGGGCACGGTCGCCGACAAGCCCCAGAAGTCACGCTTGAGATCGCCGGTCGGCGTGTCGTAGCGCAAACGCTCGTACACGGCACCGAGGCGCAGCCCTACCGCGCCGACAATCGTGCCGAGATCGTAACCGCCGGCGATCGACAGCGCGTCGTCGTTGGTATCGGCAAAGCGCACGTTGTTGTTGCGCTCATAGGCGATGCCGAGATCGAGCGGCCCCTTGCTGTAGAACGCTCCGACGCCGATCACGTTGGCGTGGCGCAGCTCGGAAGCATGATCGCCGTTGCTCGTGCTCTCGGTGTTGCCCGAGGAGTCGCGCGTCGAGTATTGCAGCTCGGCGGAGAATCCGCCCATGGGTGGTGTGTCGTAGCGGATCGAGTTGCCGAGCCGCGCGTCGAAGCCGCCTTGCACCTTGGACAGCGGCCCCTGGGCCCAGATCGCGGCCGTTGACAGCACCGAAGTTGTCAGCGTGGGGGCGTTACCGAAGATCGGCAGGATGTCGTCGTAGGGCCCCAGGAAATTGCCGAGCTTCAGCGTGCCCCAGTCCCCTTGGAGACCCACGAAGGTCTCCCGGCTGGCGAGCGTGCTGCCGCCCGTGTCGCCCTGGATCGCCGACTCGATCTGGAAGATCGCGACTTGGCCGCTCCCGAGATATTCAGCGCCGCGGACGCCGAATCGGGACGAATTGCTGCTGACGCGGTTGACGGGCGGGTTCGTCTCGTCCGGCTGCTTTCCCCTGACCAGCTCGAAGTCGAGGTTGAGATTACCGTAGAGCCGCACATTCGCGATTTGGCCCTTCGCCGCCGGCGCCACCGTAGCGGCGCAGGCGACAAGCAGGGCGAAGAGCGATCCCTTCATCCGATCTTCTGGCGGCTCAAGCGTTCGATGCGAGGCGTGCCATTGTCGCACGTTGCGCGGCGCGCGATGCGGCGAGGACCGTCTTTACAACCGGTAGGCCGTGAAGGTCATCAGCCGCGCCGCCCTGCGCATGAGCGCGCGCGCGATCCAGGGCAAGTCGACCGCGCCCGCATCACGGGCGGCGCGGCCATGCCGCGCTTCGTCGTCGCGCATCGTGGCGACGATCGCCCGACTCTTGGCATCGCCGGGCGGCAGGTAATCCATGTGCCCGGTCAGGTGCTCCTCGACCTGGCGCTCGGTCTCGACGACGAAGCCAAGGTTGGTGCGCTCTCCGGTCAGGCCCGCGACAAGGCCGATCAGGAACGAGCCGGCGTACCAAAGTGGATTCGCGAGGCTGGGGCGATCGTGGAGCTCGGCGAGGCGTTGCTGCGTCCACGCCAGATGCTCCTCCTCTTCGCGGGCGGCCTGCGCGAGACGGCGCCGGGTCTCGCCGTCGCGCGCGGCTAGCGCTTGGGCCTGATAGAGCGCCTGCGCGCAGACTTCGCCGGTATGGTTGACGCGCATCAGCCCGGCCGCGTGACGCCGCTCCTCGGCGGTCAAGTCGGGCTCCGGTAGGCCGGCTGCAGGGCTCGCGCGCACGCTCGTCGCAACGCCCGAAAGCGTGCGCAGCGCGCGGTCGAAACCAAGGATCAGCTCGTCGATCATCGAGGCTCCCAGTGCCGTTGCCGAATTGCATGACCCTACCACAGCTCGGGCGGCGCATCATGCGCGGACGATGAGCAAAAAAAACGGGCGCCCATCGGACGCCCGGATGATCACTTCAAACCCAGCTAAGTCAACTAAGCCTGGGACTTGCGCCTTGCAACCGATCAGAAGAAGTGCACGATGCCCATCACCACGCCACTCGGCTTCCCGCCCGGGCCGATCGTGTACGGATTGATGTTGAACGTGTACTTGGCGTCGGCGTCGTTGTTGATCCTGACGTAGCCGGCGTACAAGAGCGTCCGCGGCGACAGGCTGTAGCTGTAGCTCACTTCGTACATATCCGACTTGGTATCCGGACCCTTGACCAAGCCACCGACCGCCGAGCCATCCGGCGCGCTGCCGGTGCCCTTTCCCGCGCGGCCCCAGAACAGGTAGACCTTGCCGCCGCCGACCGGGACCGTACCTGACACGCCCCAGAAGTTGCGTTTCAGGTCGCCGCTGCTGGGCTCTGTAGTGGCGGTACCCGGCACCCCGACCTCATACTTTGTGCGCTCGTATACGGCAGCCAAGCGCAAGCCGAAGCCCGGCATGATCGTGCCGAAATCGTACGCGCCCGTGACCGTCCAGTCGGTATCGTTTGCGTTAAATGAACATGTGGGCGTGCAATTGAGTCCCGTCAGGCTGTACTGCCTGACCTTCTGGTTGCGCTCGAACGCGATGCCAGCTTGGAACGGCCCGTTGGCGTAGATAAGGTTGCCGCCCGCCACATAGGCGTGGCGAAGCTCGGACGCGTGGTCGCCGTTGTCGCCGGCGACGCTCGCGTTGGCATCGGCCACACCCGACGAATCGCGGGTCGAGTATTGCCATGCCGTAGTGAAGCCGCTGAAGTTCGGCGAGTCGTAGCGGAGGTTGTTGCCGGTGCGCGCATCGAAGCCGCCCTGGCCTTTGCTCAGCGGGCCCTGGGCCCACAGCGCGGCGGTCGACAGGATCGAGGTCGTCAGGGTCGGCGCGTTACCGAAGATCGGATGCAGGTCGTCCTGCGGCATCAGGAACTTGCCGATGGTGGCCTTGCCCCAGCTTCCCTGCAAGCCGACGAAGGTTTCGCGGTTGGCGGTCACGCTGCCGCCGGTATCACCCTTGATATCCGACTCGATCTGGAAAATCGCGTTCAACCCACCGCCAAGGCTTTCGGTCCCGCGGACCCCTAAGCGCGACGAGTTGCTGCTCACCCGGTTGACGGTCGGATTCGAGCCGTCGGCCTGTTTGCCGCTGACGAACTCCAAATCCATATTCAGGCGACCGTACAAGGTGACGTTGGCGGTTTGCGCTTGCGCAGCCAGCGGCAGCGCAAATGCGCCGGCGACGGCAAGAGCGACGAGCTTTTTATTCATGAAGTTTCTCCTCTGACGGAAAAAAGTGGCAAGGAAGCTACTTGCGCCTGCCATCGGAACCTTCTCAGGAGGTAGCGAGAAGTTAACGGCATTGTGCCAAACCGCCGAATCTCAAGGCAAGCTAAAACCCGCGAGCCCAAAATCGAAGACGAATCGTGTTGTTTAATTGCAACAAGCGCACCGCTTTTGGGACTGGTGCTATCGCAATGCCAGCCCAGGTATAATTCACTCTAAAATCGCCTCCGCGGCGATCGACCCGATACGCAGGCAAGAATGGGTACAAACAACGGCTTGCCGACGTTTCGCGGTCCCGAGCGCGGCGCGGCTACGACAACGAGGCCGCGATGACGGTCCTGCCGGCGCTGATCGCTGCCGTCGTGTCCTCGGTGATGTTGGCGATCCTGGTGGGGAATGCCGCGCGTCTGCCGCTCGACCGGCCCAATGCGCGCTCGCTCCACGTCCACGCGGTGCCCCGGGTGGGCGGGCTGGCGATCTGGGCCGGCTGGTTCGCCGGAACGCTATGGCTGCCTGGCTCCAAGGCGTGGCTCGCGTCGCTGGCGGGGGTCATTGCCATATCGCTGCTCGACGACCGCCGCAGCGTTCACCCGGCGCTCCGGCTCGCCGTCCACGTCGCCGCCGCAGCGCTCTGGGTGTGGCTGGCGGCACCTGCGGTCGACCCGGTTACCGCGGTCCTCGCCATCGTGTGGATGGCCAACCTGTACAACTTCATGGATGGCAGCGACGGGCTCGCCGGCACGATGACGCTCATCGGCTTCGGTGCGTATGCGCTCGCCGCCGGGCTGGCCGCGAGCCCGACGGGTGAGCTGTCCCTGGCGCTCGCCGCAGCGAGCGCCGCCTTCCTGCTCTTCAACCTTCCGCCCGCACGCGTGTTTCTGGGGGACGCCGGCTCGGTGCCGCTGGGATTCCTGGCTGCGGTTTTCGGGCTCGCGGGGTGGCAGGAAGGCGCGTGGCCGGCCTGGTTTCCGGTTCTGGTGTTCCTGCCCTTCATTGCCGATGCCTCGCTCACGCTGATCATCCGGTTGCTGCGCGGGAGGCGCGTCTGGGAGGCGCACCGCGAGCACTATTACCAGCGGCTGGTGCAGAGCGGCTGGGGTCACGGCCGCACCCTGGCCCTCTACGCGGCGCTCATGCTGGGAGCTGCGGCGAGCGCGCTTTCGCTGCTCGCCTGGCTCCCGGGCGCAGGCATGGTGGCGCTCGCCGTTTGGGGAGCCATTCTCGCGCTGGTGTTCATAGCGATCGAGTATCATTGGCGCCGGCGAGGGGTAAGGTTTGAAGAGAGTAAGGGCTAACTGGCGAGTCTGGCTCGCGTTCGTGCACGACGTATGCGCCGCGGCGCTCGCCTGGGTGGGCTTGTACTGGCTGCGCTCGAACCTGGATCTGCACGAGCCGCAGCTCTCCGACATGTGGCGCACGCTGGCCTGGATTGTGCCGCTGCAGGCCGGCATCTTTCTCGCGTTCGGCCTGTATCGCGGTCTGTGGCGCTTCGCGAGCCTGCCCGACCTGCAGCGCATCGTGCTGGCGGCCGGCTTGGGCGCGGTGGCGATCCCGGTCGTGCTGGTGATGCTCCGGCTCACGGCCGTCGTGCCGCGGAGCGTCTTGATCCTCTACCCCCTGGCATTGATCTTCCTCATGGCGGGGAGCCGGTTCACCTACCGCATCTGGAAGGAGCATCGGCTCTACAGCCCGCTCGCCGCGCTGGGCGAGCCGGTATTGATCCTCGGTGCCGGCGAAGCCGGTGCGCGGCTGACCAAGGAGTTGGCGCACAGTCGGCAATGGCGGGTCGTGGGGCTGCTCGACGACGATCCGGCGAAGCAGGGGCGGATGCTGCGCAACTTGAGCGTGCTGGGGCCGATCTCCGAGCTGCCAGTCTGGGCGCGCCGTTACGGAGTGCGCACGGTGATCATTGCGCTGCCGTCGGCCGCGCACGACGTGCGCCGCCGCGTGGCGGAGCTTTGCGCCGCCGCGGCACTCGAGGCGCTGACCGTGCCCTCGTACGAGGACCTCATCAGCGGACGCTCGCAGCTCACGACGATCCGGCACGTGGAGCTCGACGACCTGCTCGGCCGCGATCCGGTGGTGCTCGACACGGCGGGCTTGCGCGAATGGCTCGGCAACCGCGTGGTCATGATCACCGGCGCGGGCGGATCGATCGGTGCCGAGCTCTCGCGGCAGATCGCCCGCTACCGCCCGGCCCGGCTGGTGCTGCTCGAGCTCTCCGAGTACGCGCTCTACCAGATCCAGCAGTCGCTGCAGGACGAGTTCCCCAATCTGCCGGTGGTGACCATCGTCGGCGATGCCAAGCACGCCGCGCTGGTCGAGCAGATCCTCGCCCGCGAGCGGCCCTCGGTGATCTTTCACGCCGCCGCGTACAAGCACGTGCCGCTGATGGAGCAGACCAACGCCTGGCAGGCCGTGCGCAACAACGCCTATGGCACTTGGGTGCTCGCGCGCGCCGCGGTCGGCGCGAAGGTGGAGAAGTTCGTGTTCGTCTCGACCGACAAGGCGGTCAATCCGACCAACGTGATGGGCGCCTCCAAGCGTCTCGGCGAGGTCATCTGCCAGAGCCTGCAGAACGGCGCTACGCAGTTCGTCATCGTCCGCTTCGGCAACGTCTTCGGCAGCGCCGGCAGCGTCATTCCGCGCTTCCGCGAGCAGATCGCGCGCGGCGGTCCGGTGACGGTGACCCATCCCGAGATCACGCGTTACTTCATGTCGCTCTCCGAGGCCACGCAACTGCTGCTGCAGGCGGGACTGATGGGCAAGGGCGGCGAGGTGCTGGTGCTCGACATGGGCGAGCCGGTGCGCATCGTCGATCTCGCGCGCGACATGATCCGCCTGTCCGGCGCCGATCCCGACAGCATCCGCGTGGTCTTCACGGGCTTGAGGCCCGGCGAGAAGCTGTTCGAGGAGCCGCTCGCTTCCGACGAAGCAAGGCTCGCCACACCGCACCCGAAGCTGTTTATCGCTCAGGCGCGCTCGACCGGCGCGGAGGCCATCGGTCGGGCGATTGCGTGGCTCGAGCGCGACCGTGCCGCAGGCGACGCCGAGGTTCGCGCCTGGCTCAAGGCGTGGATTCCGGAATACGTCCCCCCCGGTGAGGTCGCCGGACCGCCCGCGGGTGCCGAGCCAGTGCTCGCGTTGCGCACGCGCTGATCCGCGCACACCTTCGCGCTCAGCCTGCGCCGACGCCGAGCGAGACGATCGCCGCGGTCACTTGGTCGAGCTCGATCGCGTCCATGCAGCGCGGATGCGAGCACTCGCGAAGAGTTCGCCCGCAACGGCGCACCCAGGCAATCTCGCGCTTGAACAGCACGCGCTGATCGCGGCACGGGAACGGATCGACCGTCACCGCGCGATAGGGCATGTCGCGCCAGAACACGCCCGCGCCGGTCAGCGCGGCCGAGCCGGGACCGAACAACGCGACCGTCGGCGCGCCGACCACGCGGCCGAGATGCGCCACACCGGTGTCGGGACTCACGAGCAGCGCTGCGGTGGCGATGAGGTGCCAGAGTTGCGACAGCGAAAGCGTTCCTGCGTAGGACCGATAACGCCGGTCGCCATCGCAGGCGCGGACGAGCGCCTCCTCGCCCGGCCCCGCCGACCACACCGGCTCGATGCCGCTTGCGGCAAGCCGCGCGGCAAGCGCCGCCCAACGCGCAGGCTCCCAGCGCTTGAGCGGCGTGCTGGCGCCCACGTGGAGCACCGCGTAGCGACCGCCCGGCGGCGCGAAACCGGGCTCGGCGGACGGGGCGGGCCAATTCTCGCGGCGATACGGCGCCGGAGGCGGGCCTTCGATCAATCCGGCAACCATGTCGCTCCACGCGGCCGGGCGATCCGGATAGCGCCACAGCTCGTCGATGGGCCAGCTCTTCCACGCCGGGCGATCGCCGTCGAAGGCGACGATCCAGCGCGAGCCGAGCGAGAGCGCGAGCCAACCGAAACGATTGTCGCCGGGCACGAGCGCGAGATCGAAGCCGCGCTCGCGCCACAGCGGCGAGGCGGCCGGCGCACGCGGATTCCAGCCGATCGCCCGCAGACCGTAAGGCGATCGGGCATACAGCGGCGCGTACGCGTCCGGCAGCGCCATGACCAGATCGGCCGCCGGATGGCGCTCGCGCAGCTTCGCCACCAGCGCGGTCAGCATGAGCGTATCGCCCAGGAGCAGATGATGCGCGATGAGGATGCGCTCGGGGTCGAGCGAGCGCGAGCGGCGAGCACCGCAGAGCGCGCGGGCCAGAAGCGCGCGCGCGACCACGCGCGCGCGTCCGACGAAACGGCTCGGCTCGCTAGCGGTAGCGATTGGCATCGGCGGCGCGGCGAAACACCGTTTCCATCTTGTCGAGCATGGTGCCGATCCCGAACTTCGACTGCACCCGGTCGCGGGCCGACCAGGCCAGCCGCGCCGCGAGCCCCGCGTCATCGAGAAGGCGATCGATTCCGGCCGCCAGCGCGACCGCGTTCTGCTTGGCCACCACGAGCGCGGTGGCGTCGTTGATCGCGATCTCCCCGATCCCGCCGGCCTCGGTGGTGACGCAGGGCACGCCGGCAGCCATCGCCTGCACCACGGCCTGCGGCACGCCTTCGTTGGCATAGGAGGGCAGCGCGAAGACGTCGAGCGCGCGCAGCCAGGGCAGCACATCGTACTGGTTGCCGGCGAGCCGCACGCGCGCGCCAAGGCCGAGCGCGCGCACTTGCGCCTGGATCGCTCCAGCCTGCGGTCCATCGCCGACGATCGCGAGCTCGGCATCGCGATGCTTCAAGAGCGTCATCGCCTCGAGCAGGTAACGGTGGCCTTTCCAGCTTCGCAGCGTGGCGACGATGCCGATCAGCGGGATCGCCTGGGGGAGCTCCAGAGCGCGGCGTGCGGTTGCCTTGTCGCCCGGCGCGAAGTACTGCAGGTCCACGCCGGTCGGGATCGAGGTGACGCGTGCGGGCGATACGCCGTTGGCGCGAATGAGCTGCTGGCGGATCGCCTCTCCGGTCGTCACGATCTCCGCGGTCGCCCGGGTGTAGAGCCAGCGCGTCGCCGCATCGATCGGCACCGGCACCGAGATGTGGCGCGTACGCACCAGCGCCGGCGGGCGCCGCTTGCCCAGCCAGAACGCGCGGCAGGCGAGCGCCGCGAGCCAGCTATCGGTCGAGCTGTGGCTGTTCACGACGTCGATGCGCTCGCTCGCGAGAAGGCGGCGCAGCGCCACCACCCCGAGCGGATTCTTGCGCCCGATCGGCAGCGCGAAGACCGGAACGTCGAAGCGCTCGGCCTCGGTGAAGATCGCCGCTTCGCGCGGGCTCGCGACGCGCACGTCGTGACCGCGGCGGCGCAAGCCGGCCGCCTCGGTCAGGATGCGAAGCTCCTGGCCGCCCCAGCCGAGCGAGGACTCCGTGTGCAGAATGCGCATAGGGAACCTCTGAACAGGTCTCGCGTGAGCCGCGTTTCTGGCGCAATTGCCTCAGATGCTAGGCGTCGCGGCGCAGCGAATAGTTCATCCTATTCGCAAGCCGCGCAACAACGCAGATGAGTGCCATTGCGCCGAAACCCGAAGGGACGGGGCTTTCCGGGCGATCTGCTTTGTCGCGCATCTCACCCCGGAAAGCCTCCGTCGCGGCCACGCGGGACCTGTTCAGAGGTTCCTTAATTTTCCGCGACTGCCGGCACGCTCGCGAACTGGATGCGATGCAGCTTCGCATACAACCCGCCCCGGGCGAGGAGCTCCGCGTGCGTTCCCTGCTCGACGATGCGGCCGGCGTCGAGGACGGCGATGCGGTCGACGCGCTCGATGGTCGACAGCCGATGCGCGATGACGATCGTGGTCCGGCCGCGCATCAGCGTCTCCATCGCCGCCTGCACGTGCCGCTCGGATTCGGAATCGAGCGCGGAGGTGGCTTCGTCGAGGATCAGCAGCGGTGCGTTCTTGAGGATCGCCCGCGCGATCGCGAGCCGCTGCCGCTGTCCGCCGGAAAGCCGCACGCCGCTCTCGCCGACGACGGTCTCGAAGCCATCGGGCAGCGTGCGGATGAAGTCCAGCGCGTGCGCGGCCAGCGCGGCGCGCTCGATGGCCTGACGCGACGCGCCGGCCATCGCGCCGTAGGCGATGTTCGCCGCGACGGTGTCGTTGAACAGGATGACGTCCTGGCTCACCAGCGCGATCTGGCTGCGCAGGTTGGCGAGCGTGAGCGTGTTGATGTCGTGACCGTCGAGGAGGATGCGCCCGGCGGCGGGCTCGTAGAAGCGCGGGACGAGATTGATAAGCGAAGTCTTGCCGCTGCCCGAGGGCCCCACCAGCGCGACGCTCTCCCCGGGCGCGATCGTCAGGCTCACGTCGGTGAGCGCGTTCTTCTCGCTTCCCGGATAGCGCAGCGCGATGCGCTCGAACCTGAGCTCGCCACGCGCGTGCCTGAGCTCGAGCTTCCCGTGGTCTTCCTCGGACTGCTGATCGATCAGCCCGAAGATGCTCTCGGCGGCGGCGAGCCCGCGCTGGATGTTGGTGTTGACGCCGGACAGCGAGCGCAAGCGGTCGAGCAGGGTAAGCAGCCCCGCGACATAAGCGCCGAACGCGGCCGCATCGAACCCGCCGGTTTCGCCCTGCTTGAGCACCAGGTAGACGATGAGGCCCACCGCGCACGCGCCGACGAATTGCAGCAGGGGGGAGCTCGCCGCGCTGGCCGAAGACTGCTTGGCCATCGACTGGCGCAGCTTGTTCGCCGCGGAAACCGCGCGCGTGCGCTCGTAGTCATGGCCGCCGAAGATCTTGACGATGCGGTGAGCGCCGACGATCTCCTCGAGCACGTGGGCGATCGAGCCGGTGCGCTGTTGCACGTCGCGGGCGACCCGGCGCAGCCGGCGACTGAAGTAACGCGTGACCAGGGCGACCATCGGCAGAATGACGAGGAGCACGATCGTGCGCTGCCAGTCCAGGTAGAACAGCAGGCCCAGCGTGCCCGCCACCGTCAGCACGCCGCGAACCGCGGTCGTGATCGCGCTCGAGCTCGCCGAGGCGAGCTGGTAGGCGTCGAAGGTGAACTTGGAGATGAGCCGACCCGAGGACTGCGCGTCGTAATACGCCGTGGGCAGGGTCAGCAGCCGGTCGATCATCTCGCGGCGCAGATCGAACACCACGCGATGCCCCGTCCACGCCATCCCGTACTCGGAGATGAACGAGCCCATACCGCGCAACAGGAACACCACAACGACGGCGAGCGGGAGTTGCACCGTCATCGCCGGATCGGGATTCTGCAGCTTCTGGATGATCGGCATCACCAGGTACGCCATGATGGTGTCGCCGGCGGCGACGACGCTCATGCCCAGGAGCGCAAGGGCGAAAGCCCACCAATAAGGGCGGACATAGCGCAGCAGGCGCCGATAGAGGAGCAGGCCGGAGGACACTTTTCGCGAGGGCGCGGCGGGAGCGCCCGCTGGCGTAGGCAGAAGTGCGGCGAATTATAACGCAGGGGGTGGCGCGCCCCTTGGCTTCAAGCGCTCTTGCCTTTCTCCCTGCCCTGCGCCGCGTGCGCCGCCGCGAGGAGCTCGCGGTAGAGCAGCACGAGCTGCAGCGTCATGTTCGCGGGGGTGAGCGGCAGCACGGCTTCGCGGGCGCGAGCCCCGAGCGTCGCGCGCGCGAGGGCGTCGGTGAGCGTCATCATGTGCCGGGCCAGCGAGTCGACGTCGCGCGCCGGGCAGACGAATCCGGCGTCGTGCTCCAGGACGAGCTCGGCGGCGCCGCACTTGGTGCTCGTCACCACCGGCAGGCCGCAGGCCATCGCCTCCAGCGCGGCGTTGGGGCAGGGATCGTACAGTGTGGGCAGGACGAAGGCGTCGGCGGCGCCGAAGAACGGCCGCGGGTCCTCCTGCGGGCCGAGGAGGGCGACGCGATGGGCGACGCCGTGTTCCTGTGCGAACCGCTTGTAGCGTCCGCGCGCCTTGTCGCGACCGACGACGAACAGATACGTGTCTCCCGGAAGGCGTGCGAGGGCGGCGATCGCACGGGCGACACCCTTGCGCACATAGCCCGAGCCCACCAGCAGGAACACGGTGGCGGCTTCCGGCACGCCGAGCTTCTCGCGCACCGCGCCACGATGCTCTTTGAGCTTCGGCGAGAAGACGTCGCTGTCGACTGCGTTATAGATGACGTGCAGCGCGCTCTCGGCGCAGCCGAACCGCTCCCGGATCTCGTCCTTGACCATCTTCGAGTTGCAGATCACGGCGCGCAGCGCCGGGCTCGCAAAGAGCCGCTGCTCCATGCCGAGGACGTAGCGGTGGTACGGGCTCCACTCCAGGACGCGGCGGGCCAGTGGCGAGGCGTCTCGCGCGCGCTCTTCGAGGTACACTCGGTGCACGCCGTCGCCGGCGCGGTACACATCGCAGCATAAGAGCCGCTCGTGCGACTGCACCAGCTCCGGCGGGTGGCTGGAAATCTTTGCGCACACCGCGCGGGCGAAGCCCCGGTCGCGCCAGAGCCGTCCGACGTAGGGCGGATTGCACAACACCGGCTCGATCAGCTGCAGCCGCGTCTGCGGCCAGCTGCGCGTGTAGAGCGTGATCGCGATACCGCGCTCGAGCAGCGCTTCGAGGGCCGCCTCGACGAAGCGCTCGGCGCCGCCGTACGGCGTGTAGCGCTGGCGGATGATCGCGAGTCTCATCGCGTCCTCGCTTCGGTCTCGGCCAGGAGCTCGCGCAGCGCGGCGTGGACGCGCTCGACCGGCAGCGTGCTGAGACACTCGGAGAGCTTGCCGCCGCCGCAGCCGTCGTTGCCGCACGGCCGGCACGGATGCTCGGGCGAGGCCACGATCCGCTGCGCGACCTGCCACGGGCCCCACTCGACCTCGCCGCTGGGACCGAACAGCGCCACGACCGGCGTGTGCACCGCCGCCGCGATGTGCATCGGCGCCGAATCGACGCCGACGAACGCGCGCGCCTCGCGGGTCAGCGCGGCGAGCTCGCGCAAGGTCAGGGCACCCGAGAGATCGGCGACCTGCGCCCGCACGCCTGGCGTGAGCAGGGCCAGGATCGCGGCGACGAGCCGGCGTTCCCGCTGGTCGGGTGCGCCGGTGACGACCACGCGCCGTCCGTCGGCGACGATCGCGTCGATCAGCGTCGCGTAGCCCTCGGCCGTCCACGACTTGAACAACCAGCGCGAGCCCGGATGCAACTGGATGAAGCCTCGCGCCTCCAGGCCGTTTTCGGCCAGCAACGCCTTTGCGCGCGCCGTGTCGCGTTCTTCGAGAGCGAGTACCAATCCGCGCTCGCCGCTTCCCGGTTGCAGGCCGAGCCTGCGCAGCGCGTCGAGATTGCATTCGACGGTGTGCCGCGGCCGCGCGCGCGGCAGCCGGTAGTAGTGCGTGAAGCTCGAGCGCCACAACCAATGCGCGTGCGGCAGCTCGCGCGCCACTGCGTAGCGCGGCCGCAGCAGGCGCGTGAGCCACGCCCCGCGCGGATGCTCCGTCAGGTGGACGAGCAAGTCGAAGCGGCGCGAGCCGAGCGCGCGCAGCAGACCGGTCTCGGCGCTGAGCTGCGGCCACACGCCGCGCCGCTTCCAGTCGCGGTCGATGGTGTGCAGTCGGGCGATTCCCGGATGGCCTTCGAGCAGCGGCGCCGTTTCGCGATAGACGAGCGCATCGATCTCGGCGTCGGGCAATGCGCGACGCAGCACGGTGAACACCGGCGAAGCGAGCAGGACGTCCCCATGGTGGCGAAGCTTGATGACCAGTACGCGACGCACCAGACTCGTGTCGATGGCATCCGCCGGCGCGTTCAGCATGGGCTTGAAGATACCAAAGGGTGTTGTCGGTTACAAACGCATCCGGCGCCCGCCAGTCAGGGCTTACTCGTCGAGGAAGCGGCGTGTTACTTTGTGTTTGCGCGATCGGGTAGAATCGGTGGCAACCGAAATGTCACTCGCGAGAGCCTCCGTCGCCATGCCCCTCGAGGCCGCTTCCGCCGCGCTCAAAGCGCAGATCCTGGCCGAGGCGCTGCCTTACATCCAGCGCTTCCACGACAAGGCGATCGTCATCAAGTACGGCGGCAACGCGATGACGGAAGCGAGGCTCAAGGAGGGCTTCGCGCGCGATGTGGTCATGCTGAAGCTGGTGGGGATGAACCCGGTCATCGTGCACGGCGGCGGTCCGCAGATCGGCGACCTGCTGAAGACGATGGGCATCGAGAGCGAATTTCGTCAGGGCATGCGGGTCACCGACGAGCGCGTCATGAACGTCGTCGAGATGGTGCTGGGCGAGCTCAACCAGGAGATCGTCGGCCTCATCAATCAGCACGGCGGGCGCGCCGTGGGGCTCACCGGTCAGGACGGCGCCTTCATCCACGCCCGCAAGATGCTGCTCAAGAGCGAGACCGATCAGGGCGAGCCGGTCGATATCGGGCTCGTCGGCGAGATCGAGAGGATTGATCCGGAGTTGATCCAGCTCCTCGATTCGCGCGATTTCGTGCCGGTGATCGCGCCGATCGGCGTGGGCAGGGACGGCGAGGCGTACAACATCAACGCCGACCTCGTGGCCGGCAAGCTCGCCGAGACGCTGCGCGCGGAGAAGCTTGTGCTCATGACCAACACCCCCGGCGTTCTCGACAGGAGCGGGGCGCTGCTGACGGGGCTCACGGCGAGCGAGATCGAGCGCCTGTTCGCCGACGGCACGATTCACGGCGGCATGTTGCCCAAGATCGGTTCCGCGCTCGAAGCGGTGAGGAACGGCGTGATGAGCTCACATATCATCGACGGTCGCGTCGAGCATGCGTTGCTGCTCGAGGTGCTGACCAACGAGGGGGTCGGCACGATGATCAGGTCCGACTAACGTTCGCATCGGATGGAGTGCGCGACATGGCAACGAAACCCGGCGAGCGCAAACGTGGCGAGCGAAAGGACCAAATCCTCCAGACCCTGGCAGGAATGCTGGAGAATCCGCGCGGTGACAAGATCACGACCGCGGCGCTTGCCGGCCGGCTCGACGTCTCCGAGGCGGCGCTCTATCGCCACTTCGCCAGCAAGGCGCAGATGTATGAAGGGCTGATCGCGTTCATCGAATCCACGCTCTTCGGACTGGTCAACAAGATCACGGACAATACAACCGACGGCATCGCGCAGGCCACGCAGATCGTGGAGATGCTGCTCGGTTTTGCGGACAAGAATCCCGGCATGACGCGCGTGCTGATTGGTGACGCTCTGGTCAACGAGGACGAGCGGCTCCAGGTGCGCATGAACCAGCTCTACGATCGCGTCGAGGCGGCGCTGCGGCAGGCGCTCAAGATCGCGCAGGCCGGCGGCACGTGGAACGGCGACCCGACCGCGGAAGCGAACGTGCTGCTCGCCTACGTGCTCGGCCGCTGGCTGCTGTTCGCCAAATCGGGATTCAAGAAGCTGCCCCAGGAACACTGGGAGACGCAGCGCAAGTATCTCTTCGGCTGAGGGTCTCTCGCCGCGGTTGCTCGCCGCCGCGATCGTGCCGGCGGTGCGCCGCGGTGACGAAGGCGCATCAGGGGGCGCAGCCGTCGCCGTCGCCTGCGCGTTCGTTCATGAGCGCGCTCGCGAGCCGCACACGCGGCAGTCCGGGTCCTTGACAACGCGCACCTCGCGCCACTCCATGCCGAGCGCGTCGAGCAGCAGCAGCCGTCCGGCAAGCGTGCGGCCCGCACCCGCCAGGAGCTTCAGCGCTTCGGCCGCCTGGGTGGCGCCGACGATGCCGACGAGCGGTGCGAATACCCCCATGGTCGCGCAGCGCGTCTCTTCGAATTCCTCGCCTTCGCCGAACAGACACTGGTAGCACGGGTTGGCCGGATCGCGCGCATCGAACACCGCGACCTGGCCGTCGAACCGGATCGCCGCGCCCGACACGAGGGGCTTTCGCGCCGCCACGCAGGCGCGGTTCACGGCGTGGCGGGTGGCGAAGTTGTCGGAGCAGTCGACGATCACGTCGGCGGCGGCGGCGAGCGGCGAGAGCTCATCGAGCGTAACGCGCTCGCTCAACGCAACGACGCGCACCTCCGGGTTGACCGCGGCGATGCGCTCGCGCGCTGCTTCGACCTTCGGCGTGCCGACCGCGGCGGTGTCGAAAAGGATCTGCCGTTGCAGGTTGGTGAGATCGACGCGGTCCGCATCGACCAGCGTGAGCGTGCCGACGCCGGCCGCGGCGAGGAACTGCGCGACCGGATTGCCCAGGCCGCCGATACCGACGACGAGCGCGCGCGACTCGCCGAATCGCCGCTGCGCGTCGACACCGAGCTCGGAGAGCAGGATGTGGCGGCTGTAGCGCAGGAGCTGAGTATCATCCATAGGCAAAAACGCCCGGACCAGCCGGGCGTCTTGCGAGCGCGGGCGTCGAGCCGTCGCTTATTGCGGCTTCGCCTGCGCCGAGACCGCGCGGTTGCTGGCGATGACCGGCAGCCCCTTCAGTCGGTTGATCGCCTGCTGCAACTGGAAGTCTTCGGCACTGCCAAAGTCGAAGCGCGGTCCTGGCGTTTCGGCGGCGACCTTTGCCGCCGGCTTGCTCTCGTTCTTGAGGCTGGTCTGCGCCGCGGCGCTCTTGCCCTTGAAATTGGGACCTGCGGAGTCGGCGGGCGCGCCGGGTCCAGGCGCTTGGAGGTGACGCTCGAGGTTGACCTCGCGCAGGCGACTGGGCGAGTCGCGCCCGTCGTCGACGACGACGTCGGGCTCGATGCCCTTCGCCTGGATGGACCGTCCGCTGGGCGTGTAGTAGCGCGCGGTGGTGAGCTTGAGCCCCGTGTTGTTCCCGAGCGGCAGGATGGTCTGCACCGAGCCCTTGCCGAAGGTCTGCGTCCCCATGACCACCGCCCGCTTCTGGTCCTGCAGCGCGCCGGCGACGATCTCGGAGGCCGACGCCGTGCCGCCATCGACGAGCACCACCATCGGCACCGTCTTGATCCCCGCGGGCAGGTCCTTGAGATAGTCGTCGCCTCGGCTGCGCAGATAGTTTTCCTTGTTCGCCGACAGGCGCATGCGTGCGTCGGGCGTGCGGCCGTCGGTATAGACCACGAGCGCGTCCTTGGGAAGGAACGCCGCCGACACGCCGACCGCGGTGGGCAGCAACCCGCCCGGATCGGTGCGCACGTCGAGCACGAGCCCGGTGAGATCGCCCTGCTTGTAGAGATCCTTGATCGCCTTGGCCAAGTCTTCGCCGGTGCGTTCCTGGAACTGGCGGATGCGGATGTAGCCGTAGCCCGGCTCGAGCAGCTTGGCCTTCACGCTCTTGACGACGATCTCCTCGCGCGTGAGCGTGAAGGTCAGCGGGACGTCGAGATCCTTGCGGGCCACGGTCAGCACGATCTGCGTGCCTGGCTTGCCGCGCATCTTCTGCACGGCCTCGCTCAACGGCATGCCGCGCGTGGCGATGTCGTCGATCTTCACGATCAGATCACCCGACTGGATGCCGGCGCGAAACGCCGGCGTGTCTTCGATCGGCGAAACCACCTTGATGAAACCGTCTTCGACGCCGACCTCGATGCCCAGCCCCCCGAACTTGCCCTGGGTCGAGACCTGAAGCTCCTTGAACGCCTCTGCGTCGAGGAAGTCGGAATGCGGATCGAGCCCGCGGACCATCCCGTTGATGGCCTCGCGGATGAGCTTGTCGTCCGAGACAGGGTCTACGTAGTCGCTCTTGATCCGGCCGAATACGGCGGAGAAGAGCTTCAGGTCATCATAGGGGATCGGCAGCCGCGTTTCCTTCTCCGCCATCGCCGAAAAATTGAGGCTCAGCAGGAGACCAAGCACTGCTCCCAGACCGACCAACCCCGCCTTCTTCCACCCGTTGCCCATCGTCAAACCCCGTGTCTTGCACCGCACTGCGCGCGGCCCGCCTACCCATCGCACGTCGAAGTATACGCCGGTTTCCCGCCTGCCAAGACACCGCGCGCGAAGACGGCGGCGCGCTCGCGCGCGCTTCATTTAGCCGTCTGTCGCGCCGCGTCGCGGTAGAGATCGGCGAAAAATGCTTGGAAGCGGACTGCCCCGCCTCAGCCCTGCGGCGGGAACGGGCCGACCGGCGGCGGGGCCTCGTGCTAGAGCTCAGCCCCTCGGTTCGGCAGTGCTGTGGACCGCCGCGAAGCCTGCGAGTTCCGCCCGCGGGATCATCGCGCCGTCACGGGCGCTCGCCGCAACTAGGCTATCATGTTCGTTTCTCGTTCCCTGCCGGCGCACCCGGGTTGTAGACCACGTCGCTGCGCACTATGACCCCGCAATTTCTCGAGAACAACTGGCCGCTGATCCTGATCATGATCGTCTCCGGGGCGATGCTCGTGTGGCCGCTGGTGCGGGGGCCTCTTTCGGCCGTGCGCGAAGTCGGGGCGCTGGAGGCCACCGCGCTCATCAACCGCCGCAATGCGGTCTTGCTCGACGTGCGCGAGCCCAGCGAGTACGAAGGCGGCCGCATTCCCAACGCCGTGCATCTGCCGCAGTCGCAGCTTGCCAGCCGCGGCCAGGAGCTGAAGAAGCTGACGGCGCGGCCGGTGATCGCGTATTGCGAGCGCGGCCAGCGCAGCCGGACGGCGGCCGCGGCGCTGAAGAAGCTCGGCTTCACCGAGGTGTACTCGCTGCGCGGGGGTTTGCGCTCCTGGAGCGAAGCGGGGCTGCCGGTCGAGAAGGGCGCCTAGAGTGACACCGATCACCATGTATGCGACGGAGGTCTGTCCGTACTGCGTCCGGGCCGAAAGGCTGCTTCGTGCCAAGGGCGTGGCGCAGATCGCCAAGGTGCGCGTCGACCTGGAGCCGGCGCGTCGGCAGGAAATGCTGCAGAAGACCGGCCGGCGGACGGTGCCGCAGATCTACATCGGCGAGCTGCACGTCGGCGGCTACGACGATCTGGTCGCGCTCGATCGCGCCGGAAAGCTGGCCCCGCTCTTGGTGGGGGAGTCGGCTTGAGCCGCTACGGTATAATGCGAGATTTCGTCGTTCGGCCCACACTCCTACAGGACATCGCGCATGGCTGACCAGCAAGCTCCCGGCGGAGCGTCGCTCCGAATCGAAAAGATCTACCTCAAGGACCTGTCGCTCGAGAACCCGGGCGCGCCCCAATCGTTCGCCTCGCAGGCCACGCCGCAGGTCGAAGTGAGCCTGCGCAGCCGCGGCGAGCAGATCGAGGAAGCCGTATTCGAGTGCGTGCTCACCGTCACCGTGACCGCGAAGACCGGCGACAAGACGCTGTTCCTGGTCGAAGCGGCGCAGGCGGGCATCTTCCGGATCAGCGGCGTGCCGCTCTCCGAGGTCCAGCCGGTGCTCGCCATCCACTGCCCGAACGTGCTGTTCCCGTACGTGCGCGAGGCCATCGCCGACGCGATCACCCGCGCGGGGTTTCCCCCGGTGCATCTGGATCCGATCAACTTCGAGCTGCTCTACCAGCAGCAGCTCGCGAGCATGCAGCAGCCCCCGCAGGTCGCCGCGCAGGCGTAGCGGGCCGCTTCCGCGATGCGCGCGCTCCGGGCGCTGGCGGCGCCGTTGGCGCTCTCTGCGAGCTTGGCATGCGCCGCCGACTTTCGCTCGACCAGCGAGGCGGCGGTCCTCTACGACGCGCCGTCGATCCGGGCGAAGCCCTTGTTCGCGCTCGGGCGCGACTACCCGCTCGAGGTGGTCGTCAACGTCGAGGGTTGGCTCAAGGTGCGCGATGGCGGCGGTACGGTCGCCTGGATCGAGAAGAAATCGGTCAGCGACAAGCGCATGCTGGTGGTTCGCAGCGCCACCGCCGAAGTCCTCGAGCGGCCGGAGGCCTCCGCCTCGGTGGCCTTCAAGGCCGAGCCGAACGTTCTGCTCGAATTGGTCGATCCTGCCTACGCGACGACCACGCCCGGATGGGCGAAGGTCAGGCATCGCGACGGGCTGGTGGGGTTCGTGCGCATCCAGCAAGTCTGGGGTCTCTGACTGTTGGGCTGCTTGGGAGCGCGGGACGGCCGACAGGCCTGCACCACGCGGGGCCGCCTCGCGCTTTGGCTCGTTTCGATTCGTAGGCGATGATGGACACCGTTGCGATTCTCGGTGCCGGGGCCTGGGGCACGGCGCTGGCGATCCATCTCGCGCGCACTCGCTGCGCACCGGCGGTCCGTTTGTGGGCCCGCGACGCCGCCCGGGCGGCAGCGCTGGCCGCAACGCGAGAGAACGCGCGCTACCTTCCCGGCGCAGTATTGTCGCCCGCGATCGCGGTGACCACCGACCTTCCAGCCGCGCTGGCGGGAGCCTCACTCATCCTGGTCGCCGTTCCCGCCGCCGCGCTGCTCGAAGTGGTCGCGCGCACCGCGCGCTTCGCCGCCGCGCCGCTCTTCTGGCTCTCCAAGGGCTTTGTCGCGATCGACGCTGCACCGGGCGTCGCGCTCGCGCATCGCGTCATCGGCAGCGCGTGGCCGGCGCCGGTCGGCGCGGTGTCCGGCCCGAGCTTCGCCGAGGAGGTCGCGCGAGGCTTGCCGACGGCGCTCACCGTGGCGGCGAGCGATCCGCGCGCCGCCGAGAGCGTGGCGCGGCGGCTGCGCGGCGACGCGCTCCGCGCCTACGTGAGCGATGATTTGACCGGCGTGGAGGTCGGCGGCGCGGTGAAGAACGTGCTCGCCATCGCCGCCGGGGCGAGCGACGGCCTGGGTTTCGGGCACAACGCGCGCGCTGCGCTGATCACGCGCGGCCTGGCGGAGACCGGACGGCTGTCCACCGCGCTCGGCGGCAGGCGCGAGACCCTGATGGGTCTCGCGGGACTGGGCGACCTCGTGCTCACCTGTACCGGGGATCTGTCGCGCAATCGCCGCGTCGGTCTCGCGCTCGCGCAAGCGCGCCCGCTCGCCGCGATCCTCGCCGAGCTCGGGCACGTCGCCGAAGGCGTGGCGGCGGCGCGCGACGTGCGCGCGCTCGCCGCGGCGCTCGGGGTCGACATGCCGATCTGCGCGGCCGTCTATCGCGTGCTCTACGAGAAGGTGCCGCCGCGGCGTGCCGTCGAGGCGCTGCTCGCGCGCGAGCCCGGCGCCGAATTCTAGTATCGCGCCCCATAAGTTTGCGTACATGCCGAGAGACGATCCCGCGCGCCGAGCGCGCGAAGCGAACCGCAGTCATAGCTTGGGCTATGGCGAGGATGAGCGACAAAGCGATCGGCGATGCGGGTCGGCTCGAACATAGCGAAACTTATGGGGCGCGGTACTAGCCTGCGCCTGTCTCGATGGAGGAATCCCGACCATGCACCGTCGCGCTCGCCACGCCTGCTACGGCGGCGGACTCGCGCTGATCGTGGCCGCCACGCTCGTCGGCGCCGCGCCGGCGTTCGACCCGCCGCCCACGCCGGCGCGGCCGGTCACCGAGACGCTCTTCGGCGTCACGCTCACCGACGCCTACCGCTGGCTCGAAGACGGCAAGAGCGCGGAAGTCCAGGCGTGGACCCGCCGCCAGCACGAGGCCACGCGCGCCTGGCTCGATGCCAACGCGCCGCCGGTCCCCGGGCTGCACGACGAGCTCGTCGCCTATTTCGATCGCGACCTCACGCAGCCGCCGTTCTTCAAGAAGGGCCGCGAGTTCTTCTTGCGCACCCGCAAGGGCGAGGAGCAGGCCAAGGTGTACACGCGGCTCGAGGGTCGCGAGGTGTTGCTCTTCGACCCGCTCGCGCTCGATCCGTCGGGAAAGACCTCCGTCGGCGCGTTCGTGCCCAATCGCGACGGCGGTCGCGCCGCCGTGGCCACCTACAGCCGCGGCTCGGAGATTACCGACTATCGGATCATCGATACCCGGACCGGCGAGCAGATCGGACCCTTGCTGCCGGGGATCCGCTCCTTTCGGTGGGCGCGCGACGAGAACTACGCCTTCGTGAGCCCGCGCACCAAGGAATCGATCGAGCGCCAGGAGCCGCAACGCTGCTACCGGCACAAGCTCGGCGACGATCCGCGGCACGACGAGCTGCTCATCGCCATGACCGACGCCAAGGACTGGTGCTCGGTGTACGAGCCCGAGGATGCCGACGTTACGGTATTCGAGACCGGCGACTTCTACTCGAACACGATTCGTATCCGGCCGATCGGCTCGAGCGCGGAGCCGAAGACGATCTATTCGAGCAAGGAGTTCCGCGCCAATGCGCAGTTCCGCAGGGACCGCATCTACTTCGTCACCAACGACCACGCTCCCAACTTCAAGCTGATGGCCGCGGGCTATGCCGCGCCGGAATTCGCGCACTGGCAGGTTCTCTGGCCGGAGCAGGACACCGTGCTCGAAGGGGTGGAGGTGACCAGCGACTGGCTGCTCTTGCGCGACAAGAAGGACGTGCTCACGCGGGTGTGGGTGCACGACCGCTCGGGCAGGCGCGTGCGCGAGCTCCCGCTCCCGGAGCTGGGCAACGTCACGGCCAGCACCTACGACCTCGACAACGACGTCGTCTATGCGACGGTGTCGACCTTCACCGCGCCGGGCAAGCTCTACCGGATCGACGGCAAGGCGCTCGCCTGGTCGCTGCTCTGGGAAGACACGCCGCCGCTCGACACCTCGCGGATCGAATCCAAGCTGGTGTTCTACCCGGCGAAGGACGGCACCCGCATCCCGATGTTCCTCTCCTACCGCAAGCCGATGAAGCAGGACGGCTCGAACCCGGTTTTCCTCCACGGCTACGGCGGATTCAACATCGGCATCGCGCCCGAGTACGTGAAGAGCTGGGCGACCTTCATCGATCGTGGCGGCATTCTCGCGGAGGCCGGCATCCGCGGCGGCGACGAATACGGCGAGCGCTGGCACGAGGCGGCCAAGTTCGGCCGCAAGCAGACGAGCTTCGACGACTTCGCGGCGGCCGCGGAATGGCTCATCCGCGAGCGTTACACGAGGCGCGAG
Source organism: Casimicrobiaceae bacterium (assembly GCA_036382945.1). GTDB lineage: Bacteria > Pseudomonadota > Gammaproteobacteria > Burkholderiales > Casimicrobiaceae > PALSA-1003. The sequence continues at coordinate 21,168 of DASVPH010000142.1, read as the reverse complement.
AAGCTCATGATCGGCGGTGGCAGCAACGGCGGCCTGCTGATCGGCGCAATGCTGACCCAACGTCCGGACCTCTTCGGCGCGGCGCTCGCCCAGGTTCCGCTGCTCGATATGGTGCGCTTCCACAAGTTCCTGATCGCGCGCTACTGGATCGCGGAGTACGGCGACCCCGACAAGGCAGAGGACTTCGCCTGGCTGCTGCGCTATTCGCCGTATCAGAATATCCGCGAAGGGGTGAACTTCCCGCCCACGCTGGTCACCGCCGGCGAGTACGACTCGCGGGTCGACCCCATGCACGCCAAGAAATTCGTCGCCGCGGTCCAGAACCATCCGGGGCAGACCTCGCCGTTCCTGCTGTACATGGACTTCGACAGCGGCCACGGCTACGGCAAGGCGAAAGAGCAGCTGATCCGCGACCGCGAGTACGAGCTGCGGTTCGTCTTTTCTCAACTGGGCATGAACGAGCCTTTGCAAGCCGCGGATCAACAGGCAGGCACAAAGACACCGAGCAAGACGAAGGAATAGAGATTCAGGTGTTCTCTGTGCCTGCGTGTCTCTTTGTGTGAAACCGGCGTCCTATGCCGAGCCCGCAAACGCTGCCTGCCGCCACGCCTCGTACACGGCGACCGCGACGGCGTTGGACAGGTTGAGGCTGCGCACGCCGGGGCGCATGGGCAGCCGCAGGCGCGCCTTGCGCGCGAACTCGGCGAGGATCGCTTCCGGCAGCCCGGTGCTCTCGCAGCCGAACACGAGCACGTCGTCGGCGCGGAAGCTGCAGTCGAACAACGAATGCCGAGCCTTGGTCGTGAGCGCGTACCAGCGGCGCGTCCGATCGGGATCCACCGCGCTGCGGCACGCGGTCCAGTCGCGATGCACGGCGAGCCGCGCGTATTCGTGATAGTCGAGCCCGGCGCGCTTGAGCTCGCGATCGTCGAGCCGGAAGCCGAGCGGTTCGACCAGATGCAGCTCGGCGCCGGTGTTCGCGGCGAGGCGAATGACGTTGCCGGTGTTGGGCGGGATCTCGGGGTGGACCAGAACGATCGCCACCATGGAGCGAATCTCAATCCGTGCCCGGCGGGAGTGTGCGCGCGACGACCCAGTTCTCCACCCGCGTCGCGCCGGCGCGCTTGAGCGTTCGGGCGAGCTCGGCGAGCGACTCCCCGGTGGTCATCACGTCGTCGACCACCGCCACGCACGTGCCTTCCAGATCGAGCGCGCAGCCGAAGGCGCCGCGGACGTTCTTCGCCCGCTCGCTCCACGGTAGCGCCGCTTGCGGCGGCGCGGCGCGGGCGCGCTGCACGCCGTCGCGAACGAGCGGGATGGCGAGCTCGCGGGCGAGCACGCGGGCGATCTCGTGGGCCTGGTTGTAGCCGCGCTCGCGCTGGCGCTCGCGCGAGAGCGGCAGGGCGACGAGCCGCGCGGGGAGCGCGTCCGCGCGCCGCTGGCACTGCGCACGGATCGCGCTCGCGGCCCACTGGGCGAGCGCGACCCGGCCGTGGTATTTGAAGGCATGCATGAGCCGATCGACCGGGAACGCGTACGCGAACGCGGCCAGCGTCGCGTCGAACGGCGGCGGGTGCGCGAGGCAGCGCCCGCAGATCTCTCCGGCCGGCGTGGGCAGAGCGCATACCGGACATGCGGGTCCGAGCCGCGGGAGCGCGCGCGCGCAACCCGCGCACAGGAGCTCCGCTCCCGACGCACCGGCGCACAGCTCGCAGCGCTGCGGCAGCGCCCGCCTGGCGGCGCCGATGGCGCTGCGGCGCACGCTGTCAAGCGCGTTGCCGATAAAATTTGACAACTGCGGGTCCTCCCCCGACACTGCCTCAAGCATTCTAACCACACCCCGCTTGTCCATGCAGCCACCTTCTGCACCTGTCTTGGTCCGCCCGGCGCGACCGCGCCAGGCGCTTTCGCCCTGGAGCCGCGCCGCGGTCGAGGCGTTGTTCGCGCTGCCGTTCAACGATCTCATTCTCCGCGCGCACCGCACGCATCGCGCGCACCACGCGCCGAATACGGTGCAGCTCTCCACACTGCTGTCGATCAAGACCGGCGGCTGCCCGGAGGATTGCGCGTATTGCCCGCAGGCGGCGCGCTACTCCACCGGGGTGGTGAACGAGGCGCTACTGCCGGTCGCCGCCGTGGTCGCCGCGGCCGCGGCCGCCAAGGCCACCGGCGCAACGCGCTTTTGCATGGGCGCTGCGTGGCGGGGCCCCAAGGCGCGCGACCTCGAGCCGGTGCTCGCGATGGTGCGCGAAGTGAAGGCGCTAGGCCTCGAGACCTGCGCGACGCTGGGGCTGCTCAAGGATGGCCAGGCTGCGGCGCTGAAGCACGCCGGCCTCGATTACTACAACCACAACCTCGATACCGCGCCGGAGTTCTACGGCCGGATCATCACCACGCGCGAGTATCGCGACCGTCTGGAAACCCTCGGGCGCGTGCGCCACGCGGGGATCAAGGTCTGTTGCGGCGGCATCGTCGGCATGGGCGAGTCCCGCGCGGAGCGCGTGGGGTTGATCGCGCAGCTCGCCAATCTCGATCCGTATCCGGAGTCGGTGCCGATCAACGCTCTGGTGCAGGTCGAGGGCACGCCGCTCTACGGCACCGAAGCGATCGATCCGTTGGAGTTCGTGCGCACCGTCGCGGTCGCGCGCATCACCATGCCGCAGGCGATGGTGCGGCTCTCGGCGGGCCGGCGCGAGCTCGGCGACGGCATCCAGGCGCTGTGCTTCTTCGCCGGGGCGAACTCGATCTTCTACGGCGAGAAGCTCCTGACCACCGGCAACCCCGACGTCGAGGCGGATCGGGCGCTGTTCCGGCGCCTGGGCCTGCGGGCACTCGAGACACGCGAGGACGGCGGCCCCTCACCCCAAGCCTCTGCCCGCACGCGGGGACAACAAGCCCGCGAAGCGGTGGGGCGGCCGGAGGCAGAGGCAGGCCCGAGCCTCAGCGAGGGCGGGTGAGGGCAGCGCGCCGACGACTGCCTTCTGCGACCGCAGGGCATGACGCGGTTGATCGCGGAGCTTGAAGAGGCTCTTGCAGCGCGCGAGACGCAGGGTCTTACGCGACGCCGGCGCGCGCTCGACTCGCCCCAGGGCGCGCGCATCCGCGTCGACGGACGCGAGGTCTTGCACTTCGGCAGCAACGACTACCTCGGGCTCGCTTCCGACCCGCGCGTCATCGCCGCCGCTCGAGAGGGCGCGGCGAGCTTCGGCGTGGGGGCCGGCGCGTCGCATCTCGTTTCCGGCCATTTCTCGGCGCACGAGGCGCTGGAGCGCGAGCTCGCCGCCTGGGTCGCGCCGTGCGCCGGGGCGCGGGCGCTCCTTTTCTCGACGGGCTATCTCGCCAATCTCGCCATCGTCACCGCGCTCGCCGGTCCCGGCGACGCGGTCTTCGGCGACCGGCTCAATCACGCCTGCCTCAACGACGCCGCGCTGTTGTCGCGAGCGCACTTCGTCCGCTACCGACACAGCGATCTCGAAGCGCTCGCGCGGCGGCTCGCGCAAAGCGAAGCGAAGCGCAAGCTGATCTGCACCGACGCGGTGTTCAGCATGGACGGCGACCTCGCGCCGCTGCCCCGGATGCTCGAGCTCGCGCAAGCGTACGATGCTTGGCTCGTGGTCGACGACGCGCACGGCTTCGGCGTGACCGGAGGCGGGCGCGGCACGCTCTCGCAGCTCGGGCTCGCCTCGGAGCGCATCGTCTACATGGGTACGCTGGGCAAGGCCGCGGGCGTGGCGGGGGCCTTCGTCGCGGCGCATCCGGCGCTGATCGAAACGCTGTTGCAGACCGCGCGTGCGTACGTGTTCACGACCGCCGCGCCGCCGCTTCTCGCCTGTGCACTGCGGGCGGGCCTCGCGATCATCCGCGACGAGCCCGCGCGCCGCGAGCGCTTGCGCGCGCTGATCGCGCGCTTTCGGGCCGGCGCGAGCGCATTGCGGTGGCGCGTGCTGCCCTCGGAAACGCCGATCCAGCCGCTCATCCTCGGCGACAACGCCGAGGCGCTGCGCGTGAGCGAGGCGTTGTGGCAGCGCGGGCTATGGGTTCCGGCGATCCGACCGCCGGCCGTGCCGCGCGGCAGCGCCCGAATGCGGATCACGTTGTCGGCGGCGCACACCGAACGCGATGTCGACGCCCTGCTCGACGCGCTGGCCGCCGTGGCGGAACCCGCATGACGCACGTTCACGTCGAGAGCGTGGGAACGGGGCCGCCGCTCGTCGTGCTGCACGGTTGGGCGATGCATTCGGGGCTCTTCGCGCCGCTGCTGCCGCGGCTCGCCGCCAACTTTCGCGTTCACCTCGTCGATCTTCCGGGCCACGGTTACAGCGCGACGGTGCTACCTTACACGCTGGACATAATCTCGGCTGTTGTCGCGGAGGCCGCGTCAGTCGCGGTCGAACGCGATGAGCCTGCGAGCGTGCTCGGCTGGTCGCTCGGTGGGATGATCGCGCTGCACTGGGCGCGCACCTCGCCCGAGCGCATCGCGCGACTGGTGCTGGTCGCGGCCACGCCGTGCTTCGTCAAGCGACCCGACTGGCCGCACGCGATCGCCGAGACGACGTTGCAGCAGTTCGGCGACGAGCTCGCGGTGTCGTATCGCCTTACCCTGCAGCGGTTCGTCTCGCTGCAGGTGCAGGGGAGCGAGCATGCGCGCGCGGTGTTGGCCGAGCTTCGCGGCGGGCTGTTCGCACGCGGCGAGCCCTCGCGCGAGATGCTGCGCGAGGGACTCGAGCTTCTCGCGCGCACCGATCTCCGGCCGGAGGTCGGCGCGATCCTGCCGCATGCGACCGTCATCGCCGGCGATCGCGACCCGCTCGTGCCCGCGGCCGCAGGCGAATGGCTCGCGCGCACGCTGCCGCACGCGTCGCTGCGGCTGATCCCGGGCGCGGGGCATGCGCCGTTCCTGTCGCACCCCGACGCTTTCCTGCACGCGCTTGCCGATGCCGGTCGACCCTAGAGCATCGCCAGACGCGCCGCGCGATCCGCTGCGGCTCGACGCCAAGAGCGTGCGGCGGACCTTCGAGCGCGCCGCCGCGACCTACGACTCCGCGGCGGTGCTCCAGCGCGAGGTCGGGCAGCGCATGGCGGAGCGCCTGGCGCTGGTGAAGCTGCAACCCGCGGCGATCCTCGACGCCGGTTGCGGGACCGGTGACGCGCTCGCCGAATTGCGGACGCGCTTTCCCGCGGCGTTCATCGTCGGGCTCGACCTGGCGCAGGCGATGCTCGTCGCGGCGCGGCGGCGGACGGTGGCGGGAATCGCCGCGGAGCGCTCGCTGCTCACCCGTCTCCTCGGACCGCGCGCCGGTGCGAGCGGCGAGCCTGCGCTGGTTTGCGCCGATGCCTGCCGGCTCCCGCTCGCCGGCAATCGTGTCGATCTCGTCTGGAGCAATCTCGCGCTGCAATGGATCAACGAGCCGCAGACCGCGTTCGCCGAGTTCCATCGCGTGCTTCGCGTCGGGGGTCTGCTGAGCTTCACGACCTTCGGGCCCGACACGCTGATGGAGCTTCGCGCCGCGTTTTCCGGCATCGATCGCGCGACGCACGTCAGCCGCTTCATCGACATGCACGATCTCGGCGACATGCTGGTCACCACCGGTTTTGCCGAGCCGGTGGTGGACATGGAGAAGCTCACCCTGACCTACGCCGACGCGACGGCGCTGATGCGCGACCTGAAGGCGATCGGCGCGCACAACGCCACCGCGGGTCGGCCGCGCGGGCTGACCGGGCGTGCACGTTGGCGGCGGCTGCTCGACGCGCTCGAAGCGTTCCGGCGCGACGGGCGGCTCCCGGCGACCTTCGAGGTCGTGTACGGTCACGCCTGGAAGCCCGAGGCGCGCGCGGCGGCCGACGGGCGCGCGATCGTGCGCTTCGAGCGAGAGCGTCGCCCGGGGCGGTGAGACTGAAAAGCGCTACCGCAAAGGGCGCCAAGGGCGCAAAGAACGACTGTGAAGAAATCCGCCCCGCTTGGCGTTCTTTGCGTCTTTGCGGTGCTCCTTTTGCATTGCGTCTGCCCATGACCCGCGGCGTGTTCATCACCGGAACCGACACCGGCGTGGGCAAGACCGTGTTTGCCTGCGCGCTCCTGCGAGCGTACGCGGCGCGGGGCTTTCGTGCGGTGGGCATGAAGCCGGTCGCCGCGGGGATCGCCCCCGGCGTCGCGTGCAACGACGACGTGGCCGCGCTCGCTGCGGCAGGCAACGTCGATGCGCCGCTGCCTTGGCGCAATCCCTTCGCCTTCGCGCCCGCGATCGCGCCGCATCTCGCCGCGGCCGAAGCGGGGATGGCGATCGACCTGTCGCGCATCCGCGCGGCCTACACGTCGCTCGCCGCCGGCGCCGATCGCGTCGTCGTCGAAGGCGCGGGCGGGGTCTACGTGCCGCTCGACGCACGGCACGACATGCTCGACGTCGCGGCGGCGCTCGCGCTGCCGGTGGTCCTGGTGGTAGGGATGCGGCTCGGTTGCCTGAATCATGCGCTGCTCTCGGCGCAGGCAATCCGGGCCCGCGGGCTCGCTCTGGCGGGCTGGGTCGGCAACGTCCTGGAACCGGCCATGGCGCGCATCGAAGCGAACCTCGCCGCGCTCGAAGCGAGGCTGCCGGCACCGCGCATCGCCACGCTCGACCGGGAACGCGGGGACACACCGGCGTGGGGCCCGGGGGCGGCGGTGCTGGACATCGCCTGAGGGTGGCGCGGCATTTTGCGGTACGGCCATCCGTGCTAACATGCAAACGCTGTTCGCAGCGCTTCGGAACGAGGCTGCATGCCGGGCGTCGTGATTCCGCCGCTTCCCACCCCATCGGAGTTCTGCGTGGTGTCGCGCCGGAACGATTCGCTCGGAACGCGCTGGCGCTGGCGGTTGTTCGGATCGTTGTGCGTGGTCTCGTTCGGTCTCGCGCTCGGGTTTGCCGCGTTCGGCGCGTGGATGGTATTGCCGTATTCGGCGCTGGAAATGGCAGTGTTGTACCTGGCGTTCCGCTGGTTCGAGCGGCACGCGACCGACTGGGAGCGCGTCAGCGTCTGCGGCGATCGCGTCGTCGTGGAGCGCGAGCGCGCAGGCGTCCACACCCGGCGGGAGTTCAACCGCTACTGGGCGCAGGTCGAAGTGGAATCGGGCGGGTTCGGTCGCCCGCCGCGGCTCACGCTGCGGTTTGCGGGTGAGGGCGTGCCGTTCGGAGACGAGCTGGCCGCCGAAGAACGGGTCGCTGTCGCGCGCGAGCTGCGCCGCGCGCTCGCGGTGCGCTAGAGAAGCATCCGGCAGGCGCTGGGGGGAGAATCGACGTGTTCGAGGCAAGCATGGAGCGCAACGGAGCGATGGCAAGGGGGGCTGCGGCGAGCGCGCTGCGGGTGCCGGAGAAGCTGACCGTGGCGAGCGCATTGCTCGTCGCGCTCGCTCCGAGCGCTGCGCTGGCAGCCGGGGGGTACAGTCCCCACAATCTCCCGCCGCCGGTCACGCCGATCGCCACACAGATCGTCGACCTCCACAACTACATCATGTGGATCATCGTCGTCATTTTCGTCGGCGTATTCTCGGTGATGTTCTACTCCATCTTCGCGCACCGCAAATCGAAGGGACACGAGGCCGCGCAGTTCCACGAGAACACCGTGGTCGAAGTCGTCTGGACGGTGATCCCGTTTTTGATCCTGCTGTTCATGGCGTTTCCGGCCACCAAGACGATCCTGGCGATGAAGGACGCCAGCGCCCCCGACATCACCATCAAGGTGACGGGCTCGCAGTGGAAGTGGCGCTACGATTACCTCGACGAGGGCTTCGGCTTCTACAGCAACCTCAAGACGCCCTACGAGCAGATACTCGGCGAGGCGCCGAAGGGCGAGAATTACCTGCTCGAAGTCGACAAACCGCTGGTGGTGCCGGCCGGCAAGAAGGTGCGCGTGCTGATCACCGCCGTCGACGTGATCCACTCCTGGTGGGTGCCCGCGTTCGGGGTCAAGCAGGATGCGATCCCCGGTTTCGTCCGCGACGCGTGGTTCAACGCCGACCAACCGGGCATCTACCGCGGACAGTGCGCGGAGCTATGCGGGAAGCTGCACGGCTTCATGCCGATCGTGGTCGAGGTGAAGAGCGCGGACGACTACGCCAAGTGGCTCGCCGAGCAGAAGAAATCGGCCGCCGCCGCCGGCGAGGGTACGCCCGCAACGACCGCAGCGCTCGCCCCGGCGAGCCCGCCGAGGTGAAAGCGGCGCGCGGATGAAGCTATCGTCATTCCGGCGCAGGCCGGAAATCCAATCTCCGCAAGTCGAATCGGGTCCCGGCCCCGGCTTACGACATGCCGGGGCAGGCTTCGCCGGGGCGACGGGTGTTTACAGTCAGGCTGTCTAGGAGCAAGCGATGAGCAGCATTCCGCACGAGCACGCCGCCGGCCACGGTCACGAGGAGCACGCGCATCACCCGGGCGGAATCATGCGCTGGATCACGACCACCAACCACAAGGACATCGGCACGCTCTACCTGTGGTTCTCGTTCATCATGTTCCTCGTCGGCGGCACGCTGGCGCTGACCATCCGCAGCGAGCTGTTCAAGCCCGGGCTGCAGATCGTCGATCCGGAGTTCTTCAACTCGCTCACGACCCTGCACGGGCTGATCATGGTCTTCGGCGCGATCATGCCGGCGGCGGTCGGCTTCGCCAACTGGCAGGTGCCGATGATGATCGGGGCGCCCGACATGGCCTTCGGACGCCTGAACAACTGGAGCTTCTGGCTGCTGCCGTTCGCGGCGCTGCTGCTGCTCTCCTCGTTCTTCGTTCCCGGCGGCGCCTTCGCCGGCGGCTGGACGCTCTACGCCCCGCTCTCGGTCCAGGCCGGGATGGGGATGGACCTCACGATCTTCGCGATACACATCCTCGGCGCCTCCTCGATCATGGGGTCGATCAACATCATCACCACCATCCTCAACATGCGCGCCCCGGGGATGACGCTGATGAAGATGCCGCTGTTCTGCTGGACGTGGCTCATCACGGCGTACCTGCTGATCGCGGTGATGCCGGTGCTGGCCGGTGCAGTAACCATGCTCCTGACCGATCGCCACTTCGGCACGAGCTTTTTCAATGCCGCCGGCGGCGGCGACCCGGTGCTGTTCCAGCACGTATTCTGGTTCTTCGGGCATCCCGAGGTCTACATCATGATCCTGCCGGCGTTCGGGATCGTGTCGACGATCCTGCCGGCGTTCTCGCGCAAGCCCTTGTTCGGCTACGCCTCGATGGTCTACGCCACGGCTTCGATCGCCATTCTGTCGTTTCTGGTCTGGGCGCATCACATGTTCACCGTCGGGATGCCGGCCGCGGGGCAGCTCTTCTTCATGTACATGACCATGCTGATCGCGGTGCCGACCGGGGTGAAGGTGTTCAACTGGCTCGCCACGATGTGGAAGGGATCGCTCACGTTCGAGACGCCGATGCTGTTCGCGATCGGCTTCATCTTCCTGTTCACGATGGGCGGCTTCACCGGCCTGGTGCTCGCGATCACGCCGGTCGACATCCAGCTCCAGGACACCTATTACGTCGTCGCGCACTTCCATTACGTGCTGGTCGCGGGCTCGTTGTTCGCGTTCTTCGGCGGCATCTACTACTGGCTGCCGAAGTGGAGCGGCAAGATGTACGACGAGAAGCTCGGCAAGTGGCACTTCTGGCTGTCGATGATCTTCTTCAACGTCACGTTCTTCCCGATGCATTTCCTGGGCCTAGCGGGCATGCCGCGGCGGATACCGGACTACGCGACGCAGTTCACCGACTGGAACCAGGTCGCGAGCATCGGCGCCTTCGGCTTCGGCCTGTCGCAGATTCTGTTCCTGTACATCGTGCTCAAGGCGCTGCGCTTCGGTGCGCGGGCGCCGGCGCGGCCGTGGGAAGGCGCGGATACGCTGGAGTGGACGCTGCCTTCGCCGGCGCCGTATCACACCTTCGAGACCCCGCCGGCGGTGCGCTGATCGCTGGCGCGTGAACCCGAAGATGCCTCCCGCAGCGAACCGCCCGGAGGAGCCGCAAGTGGCACGCCGCGCGAATCGGCGCACCGCGCTCACGCTGCTCTCCGTCGCCGCGGTGTTCTTCGGCGGCATCATCGCATCCCAGTACACGGGCGGCACGACGGTGGGGATCGTGGTGGTCGGCTTGGGGCTGGTCGGGTTCCTCCTCGCCGCCGTCCTCCGCGACGGGCATAAGTAGGTCCTGGAGATGAGCGCCGACGCAGCCACGAATCCTCGCCGCGCGAACCGGGTGCTGCTCGCCAAGCTCCTGCTCGTCACGGTCGTGATGTTCGGCTTCGCCTTCCTGCTGGTACCGTTCTACCACCAGATCAGCAAGGCGACCGGATTGCGCAACATCGACGCGCCCGACCCGCTGAAGCGCATGCAGATCGACTTCGCGCGCAGCGTCAGGCTCGAGCTCGACGCCAACGCAAGCAGGCTGCCGTGGCGCTTCCGGCCGCTCACGCCGATCATGAGCGTGCATCCCGGCGAAATCGCGACGGTCGTCTACGAGGTCGAGAACATTTCGGAGCATGCGGTGACCGGACAGGCGGTGCCGAGCTACGGACCGCAGCTCGCCGCACAATACATCCGCAAGCTCGCGTGCTTCTGCTTCAGCACGCAGGCGCTCGCGCCGCACGAGAAGCGCGAGATGCCGGTCGTGTTCGTGGTCGATCCGAAGCTTCCGAAGGACGTAGCGACGATCACGCTGTCGTACACCTTCTTCGAGGTCGAGGGCAACCAGTCGTAGGGAGATGGGGAGCTTAAACGATGAGCGCACCGCATAACGGCGCCAAGCCGTACTACTTCGTACCGCAGCCGTCGCACTGGCCGATCACCGGCTCGCTCGCGCTCCTGTGCATGGCCTTGGGTGCCACGCTCTGGTTCAACGGCTACGCGGCCGGCCCGTGGCTGCTGCTCGTCGGCTTCCTGATCCTGCTCACCATGCTGTTCGGCTGGTTTGGGCGCGTCATCGACGAATCGGAGCGCCGGCTCTACAACAAGAAGGTCGACGTCTCGTTCCGCTGGGGAATGAGCTGGTTCATCTTCTCGGAAGTGATGTTCTTCGCGGCGTTCTTCGGTGCGCTCTTTTACGTGCGCAACCTCTCGGTGCCGGACCTGGGGAGTCCCGAGCAACGCCTGCTGTGGCCGAACTTCAGCGCGTTCTGGCCGACCAACGGGCCTTATCTCAAGGATCCGTTCACGCCGATGGAGGCGATCGGCATTCCGCTGCTCAACACGATCATCCTGGTGTCCTCGGGGGGCACGCTCACCGTCGCGCACCACGCGCTGAAGACCGGCAACCGCGTCGCGCTCAAGCTCTGGCTCTTCGTCACGATCGCGCTGGGCTTCACCTTCCTGGGATTCCAGGCGTACGAGTACACCCGCGCCTACACCGAGCTGGGCCTCAAGCTCACGACCGGCGTGTACGGGTCGACGTTCTTCCTGCTAACCGGCTTCCACGGCTTCCATGTGACGATCGGCGCGATCATGCTCTCGGTGATGCTTGCGCGCACGCTCCGCGGCCACTTCGACGCCCAGCATCATTTCGCCTTCGAGGCCGCGGCGTGGTACTGGCACTTCGTCGACGTGGTGTGGCTGCTGCTGTTCGTTCTCGTCTACTGGCTCTGAGGGCTTTGTGTCGGTCGCGCGCTACGCGGCGAGTGCCGCGCCAGCGCTTCGACGCCGCAGACGCCGACCTAGCTAGCGGGGCGCATCCGACCAATGAGAGGATGCGCGCGCGGCTTCGGTCGTCAACCCACGATCTCCCTCGCGGCGCCACCCGTAACTGTCGGCGCGGCGTAGGCGCGCCCGCGCGGCGCTTGCCGCTTGCCAGGAGGTTCGCGGCCGTGGGCGCAGGCGCTGCGCCACCACGCGCCAAGCCACGGCGGCTCAACTCAACGCAGACCTGTGTCGTGGATCCACCCGAGCTTGTAGCTCACGACCAGAAAGATGATCAGCCCGGCGGACAGCGCCACCCGGATCGCCAGCGCCTTGACCATCCGCATGCTCTGGCCGCGATCGTGGTACAGGTAGTAGAGCGCCGAGCCGAGCGTGCCGACGATGAGAATCAGGGCGCCGATGACGATGTATCGCATGTATGGGAACGGCCCGGCATCGCCCTTCGCCGGGCGGTGGGTGTCAAGCCAGTCTAATGGAAGCGCATGGCGCTGCCAAACGCGGTGAGAGCGTTTTTCGCGCTGCGGCGATTCCGGCCCGGGCGCTGGCCGACGCTGGCGACCATCGCCTTCGTCGCGGTCGCGATTGCGCTCGGCAACTGGCAACGGGGTCGCGCCGCGGAGAAGCAGAGGTTCGCCGCCGAGCTCGCAGCCGCGGCCAGGGAGCCGCCGGCCGCGCTGCCTCTGCGCGACGAGGAGGCGACCCGTCTTCGCTTTCGCCTCGTGCGGGCGAGCGGCGAGTACGATGCCGGCCGTCAGATCTTCATCGACAACAAGGTGCACGGGGGTCGCGCGGGGTTCGACGTCGTGGCGCCGCTCAAGCTTGCCGGCAGCGGTCGCTACGTGCTCGTCGACCGCGGCTGGATCGCGCAGGGCGCGCGGCGCGCCGATTTGCCCGTCGTCCCGCCACCCGCGGGAACGGTGACGGTGGTCGGGCGCGTGAATCTGCCTCCGCAGTACCTGGAGCTCGCACGCGAGCGCGCCGCCGGGCCGCTGTGGGAGAACCTCGACGTCGGCCGCATCGCCGCGGCGACGGGGCTCGACCTGCTGCCGGTCGTGCTCGAGCAAACCGATCCGGTGGCGCCCGCCGACGCTCTGCTGCGCGACTGGCCCGCACCCGACGTCGGCGCCACGCAGAATGTCTCGTACATGCTGCAGTGGTATTCATTCGCGGCGCTGGCGGTCATCCTCTGGCTGACGCTCAACTGGCGCTTGCGCGCAGACGACCATGCCCGATCCGCTTGACGCGCGGCGGCCCGCCCGGCGCACGCTCGTGCTGTTGGCGCTGGTCACCGCCGCACCGGTGGTGGCGTCGTACGTCGCGTATTACTGGCTGCGTCCGGCGGCGCGCGTCAACTACGGCGAGCTCGTCGTCGCCCCCGCGCCCGAGATCGTCGGCGTCGACAACCACGGTGCGCCGTGGCGGCTCTCCACGTTGCGCGGCCGCTGGGTACTGCTGATCGCCCACACGGCTGCGTGCGATGCGGCTTGCGAACGCGCGCTCTATGCGACCCGGCAGGCGCGAACGATCCAGAACCGCGAGCAGGAGCGCATCGCCCGGGTCCTGCTCCAGCCCAGCAGCGCCCCGCCGCTCGCGGCGGCGCTCCTGGCGCAACACCCGGGGCTCGCGGTGGTGCGCGCGGATCCCGCGCAATGGGCCTCGCTCCCGAACGGCGACGGCGCGCCGAGCATCTATGTGGTCGACCCGCTCGGCAATCTGGTGCTGCGCTATCCCGCCGATCCGGACATCAAGCGGCTGGCAAACGACCTGGAGCGATTGCTCAAGGCCTCGCGCATCGGCTGACGCGCGCGGGGTGGTAAAATCGAGCTGCCCCCGGATGCTGCCATGAACACGCTTGCGCTTTCCCACGGCCCCTTGCGCCGGGCCGGCCAGTTCCTCGCCCTGACCAAGCCGCGCGTGGTCACGCTGATCGTCTTCACCGCGGTGATCGGCATGTTCCTCGCCACGCCGGGCTGGCCGCCGGCGAACGCCGTGCTGTTCGGGACGATCGGGATCGCGCTGGTCGCCGGCGCCGCGGCCGCGATCAACTGCCTGGTCGAGCAGAAGATCGACGCCGTCATGGCGCGCACGCGCGCTCGCCCGCTGCCGCGCGGCGAGATCACGTCGCTGCAAACGCTGGGCTTCGCCTGCGTGGTCGGCCTCGCCGGGCTCGCGCTCCTGTACGCGAAGGTGAACGCGCTCACCATGTGGCTCACGCTTGGCACCTTCGTGGGCTACGCGCTGATCTACACGGTGCTGCTCAAACCCGCCACGCCGCAGAACGTCGTCATCGGCGGCGCCTCGGGCGCGATGCCGCCGGTGCTCGGCTGGGCGGCGGTCGCCAACCAGGTCCCGGCGGAAGCGCTCCTGCTCTTCCTGATTATCTTCGTGTGGACCCCGCCGCATTTCTGGTCGCTGGCGCTGTACCGCTCGCAGGAGTACGCCAGAGCGGGGCTGCCGATGCTGCCGGTGACGCACGGTTCGGAATACACGCGGCTGCAGATCGTCCTCTACACGGTGGCGCTGTTCGCCGTCACGCTGCTGCCGTTCGCGACCCGCATGAGCGGAGCCTTCTACCTCGCCGCAGCGGTGGCGCTGGGCGCGATCTTCGTGGGTTATGCGGCCGCGTTGTACCGTCGCTACAGCGATGCGCTCGCGAAGGCCACGTTCCGCTACTCGATCGTCTATCTCGCCGCGCTGTTTTCGGCGCTGCTGATCGACCATTACTGGCAGTGATGCTCGCCTCGCGCGCACCCGGTGCCGCGCTCCCTCGCGCACGACATCCGCGCGCTCCTCGATAGCTCGGGCTAAAGGTCGCGCCGGACGCGACCGGCGAAACGCTCCTGGGTAGCCATGCAACTGACCGTTCAGGACGCCTTCGCGCTCGCCGCGCGGCACGAGGCCAGTGGCCGCAACGCCGAGGCGCGCCGCGTCTACGACGAGATCCTGGCTGCGCTGCCGGAGCATCCGGGGGCGCTGCTGAAAATCGCCTTGCAGGAGCTCTCGACCGGAGCGCACGCGAGCGCGCTCGAGCGGTTGAAGCGCGCGCTCGAATCCGCGCAGCGGCAGAGGCTACCCGCGCAGGAGATCTGGCTTGCGCTCGCCCGAGCTCACCTTGCCGCGGACGAGCGCGCCGCCGCGGGCACCGCGATCGAAGAGGCGCACCGGATCGGCAAGCGGCTGAAGGCTTCAGCCGCGACCGGCGCGGCATGCGCGGTGCTCGAGGCCTGCGCGCAGCTCGCACCGGACGATGCCGAGCTGCGCATGAGCCTCGGGGCAGCGTTGCTCGACGCCAACCGGGCGGCCGCCGCGCAGCGGGAGCTGGAGCGTGCCAGTGCGCTCGGCGCGCAGGGCGGCGAGGTCTGGGACAACCTGGGGCTCGCGCATCGCTTGCAAGGGCACGACGAGGAAGCGCTTCTCGCCTTCGCGCGCGCGGTCGCCGCCACGCCTTCGCTTACGCCGGCGCTCGCCAACCTGGTCAATGCACGCTACGCGCTGTGCGAATGGGACGGCCTCGAGGCGCACGAGCAGCGCCTCATGGCCACGCTCGATGAGCCGGCCGGCGATCCGCGCTGGCCGCCGTGGATCGCATTGTCGATGCCGACCTCGTCGGCGCAGCAGCTCGCCGTTGCGCGGCGCTGGGCCACGGCGATGCTGCCGGAGCCCGCGCCGCGGCGAGCCGTGCCGCCGCGTTCCGCCAAGCTTCGGGTGGGTTATCTCTCGGGCAACTTCCGCGACCATCCGACCGGACGGCTGATGGCCGGTCTGCTCGAGCACCACGACCGCAGTCGCTTCGAGGTCACGGGCTACAGCTACACGGATGGCGCAGGTGCGGTCGGCGAGCGGCTGCGCGCCGCGTGCGACCGCTGGCGCGGGGTGCGCGAGCTGCCCGACACCGAGGTCGCTCGCCTGATCCGCGAAGACGGGATCGATCTCATCGTCGACCGGCACGGCTACACGCTCGGCGGCAGGCTCGGCATCCTCGCTTCGCGACCGGCGCCGGTGCAGGCGCATTACATGAGCTTCCCCGGCACCCTCGGTTACGACGCGATCGACGCCGTGATCGCCGATGCCGAGGTGATTCCGCCCGGGGAGGAGCGATTCTTCCACGAGCGCGTGTGGCGCCTGCCGCGTTGCTACTATGTTAACGACAACCGGCGAGGGATTCCGGAGCCGACTCCGCGCAGCGCGCACGGGCTTCCGGAGGATGCGCTGGTGCTCGCGTGTCTCAACCAGAGCCACAAGCTGCGCCGGCCGCTGTTCGCCGCGTGGCTCGCCGCGCTGCGCGCGCGCGGCGACGCGGTGCTCTGGTTGCTGGCGGGGCCCGGGCGCATGCAGCGCAATCTGCGCGCCGAGGCGAAGCGCGCCGGTGTCGCGCCGGGGCGGCTGATTTTCGCGCCCCCGCTTCCCCAGGACGCGCACATCGCGCGGCTCGCCTGCGCCGATCTCGCGCTCGACACGCTGCCCTACGGCTCCCACACCACCGGCTGCGACGCGCTGTGGGTGGGCGTGCCGATGCTCACCTGCCGCGGCGCGACCTTCGCCGGTCGCGTTGGCGCGAGCCTGCTCAAGGCCGCGGGGCTGCCCGAGTTGATTGCCGAGTCGCCGGAGGAGTACGGCGCACGGCTGCTCGAGCTCCTCGCGCAGCCGAAGCGGCTCGCCGACTACCGTGATTACCTCGAACGCACGCGCGAGCGGAACCCGCTTTTCGACACCGCAGGTTTCGCCCGCGACTGGGAGGCGCTGCTGCTCGCGGTCTACGACGAGGCGGCGGCGCGCTCGATCAACTCGATCTTGTAGCCGTCGGGATCCTCGACGAAGGCGATGACGGTGGTGCCGCCCTTCACGGGGCCGGCTTCGCGCGTCACCCTTCCGCCCTTGCTTCGTACCGCCTCGCACGCGGCCGCGGCGTCGGGCACTTCGATGGCGACGTGTCCGTAGCCGCTGCCGAGGTCGTACTTGTCGACGCCGTAGTTGTAGGTGAGCTCCAACGCCGCGTGCTCGGACTCCGCGCCGTAGCCCACGAACGCCAAGGTGTACCTCTGTTCCGGGCGGTTGGTCGTGCGTAGCAGCTTCATGCCCAGCACGTCGGTGTAGAAGCGAATCGAGCGCTCGAGGTCGCCCACGCGCAGCATGGTGTGCAGGATTCTCATGATCGTCGAGCCAGTATGAATCAAGGAGTCACCGCCAAGACACCAAGAAAAATCAAGCTTTCTCGGTGTCCTTGCGCTTTAGGCAACGAGAGATTCCTCAGTCGGTGGTGAAGGGTTCAGAAGTCCATCAATTCGTAGTCTTCCTTGCGTGCCCCGCAGTCCGGGCACGTCCAGTTGGGCGGCACGTCTTCCCACTTGGTGCCGGGCGCAATGCCGGTGCCGGGATCACCGAGCGCCTCATCGTAGATATGGCCGCAGATCAGGCACATGTACTTCTTCATCGGACGTAAGGCGTCGCGTTTGGAGTAAAATTGCGATTCTACCAAGTCATCGGGCCAAGCCGCCGATGCCCTCGCCCGCGGATCAAGCCGCCGATTTCCCGCCGGTCGTGCTGACCTTCGCCGCCTCCGACCCGAGCGGGGGCGCCGGCGTGCAAGCCGACATCCTCACGCTCGCCAGCATGGGTTGCCATCCGCTGTCGGTGCTGACCGCCATCACGGTGCAGGACACGCTCGGCGTGGAGGGTGTGCAGCCGCTCGACGCCGAGTGGGTCGCCGACCAGGCGCGCTGCCTGCTCGAGGACATGCCCGTCGACGCCTTCAAGATCGGGGTACTGGGCAGCGTCGAGAACATCACCGCGATCGCGGAAATCCTCGCCGACTATCCGGACGTGCCGCTCGTCCTCGACCCGGTGCTCTCTTCCGGCCGCGGCGATGAGCTGGCCAGCGAGCAGATGCTGCACGCGCTGCGCGAGCTGCTGCTCCCGCGCACCACGATCTTGACGCCCAACAGCACTGAAGCGCGGCGGCTCGCTGCCGAGGAGGACGAGGAACCCTCGCTCGCGGCGTGCGCGCAGCGCCTGATCGAAGCGGGCTGCGAGTACGTGCTCGTCACCGGCACGCATGAGCCTACCGCGCAGGTCGTCAACACCCTCTACGGCAAGGGCGGCGTGGTGCGCAGCGACCGCTGGGAGCGCCTCCCGGGGAGCTATCACGGTTCGGGCTGCACCCTCGCCTCCGCGATCGCGGCGATGCTCGCCAACGGACTCGAGATGCCGGAGGCCGTGCGCGAGGCGCAGGAGTACACCTGGAATACGCTCGCCAAGGCGTACCGGCCCGGCATGGGCCAGTTCCTGCCCGATCGCCTGTTCTGGGCCCGCGACGAGCCGTCCGAGCCGCCGGTCGACGAAGGTGAGGCGCCGCGCGCGTCGAACCTGCACCGGCACTGACCCGGGACGATCCGCTTTACTGCCGATGCCGGAAACCGCTACACCCTCCTTCGGTAAGCCAGGAACGGTCTCGACGCCGACGATCGCCGGCCTGTATGCGCTCACGCCGGATCTGCTCGATACCGACGAGCTGACCGAGCGCGTCGCGGCCGCGATCTCGGGCGGCGCGACGGCGATCCAGTATCGCAACAAGCTCGCCTCGCCGCCGCTCAAGCGCGCGCAGGCGCTCGTGCTGCGCGACTTGTGCGCCGCGGCCAACGCGATCTTCATCGTCAACGACGACGTTGATCTCGCCTACGCGGTCGACGCCGACGGTGTGCATCTCGGGCGCGATGACGCCCCTCTCGCCCGGGCGCGGCAGCGGCTCGGGCGAACGGCGATCATCGGCGCGTCGTGCTACGCCTCGCTCGAGCGCGCGGCGGCCGCGGTGGCGGCGGGCGCCGACTACATCGCGTTCGGCAGCTTCTTCCCGTCGGCGGTCAAGCCCGACACGGTGCGCGCGCAGCCGTTGCTCCTGACTACGGCCAAAGCGCGCTGGAACGTGTCGGTGGTCGCGATCGGCGGCATCACGGCCGCGGCGGCGCCGGCGTTGATCGCCGCGGGCGCGGATGCGCTCGCAGTCATCACGGCGGTATTCGACGCGCCCGACGTCGCCGCGGCGGCCAAGGCGTTTCGCGACGCGTTCTGCGCACAGCAGGCACGGCCCCGGCCGCGTGCCGGAGCGAGCTGACGGGGCGCGAACGCGCAGCGATGAGCAAAAACGACGAGCTCTTCGCCCGTGCCCAGCGCACGATTCCCGCCGGCGTCAATTCGCCCGTGCGCGCGTTCCGCTCGGTCGGCGGCACGCCGCGCTTCTTCGCCCGCGGGGAGGGCGCGTACGTCTGGGACGCGGAGGGCACGCGCTACATCGACTACGTCGGGTCGTGGGGGCCGGCGATCCTCGGGCACGCGCATCCCGACGCGGTGCGCGCGGTGCAGGAGGCGGCGCGCGACGGGCTCTCGTTCGGCGCGCCGACCGAGGCCGAGATCGAGATCGCCGAGATGTTGTGCGGCCTGTTGCCGTCGCTGGAGCTGGTGCGGCTGGTGAGCTCGGGCACCGAGGCGACGATGTCGGCGCTGCGGCTCGCGCGCGGCTACACGGGGCGCTCGAAGATCGTGAAGTTCGAAGGCTGCTATCACGGCCACGGCGACAGCCTGCTGGTCAAGGCGGGCTCCGGCGCGCTCACCTTCGGTCAACCGTCGTCCGCAGGCGTGCCGCCGCCGATCGCCGCCGAGACGCTGGTGCTCGCCTACAACGATCTCGACGAAGTCGCCGCCGCGTTCAAGGCGCATCGAGGCGAGATTGCGGGCGTGATCGTCGAGCCCGTCGCAGGCAACATGAACCTGATCGCGCCGCGTCCCGGATTCCTGCAAGGTTTGCGCGAGCTGTGCGACCGCTACGGTGCCGTGCTGATCTTCGACGAGGTGATGACCGGCTTCCGCGTGCACCTGCGCGGCGCGCAGGGCCTCTACGGCGTCGCCCCGGACCTCACCACGCTCGGCAAGGTGATCGGCGGCGGGATGCCGGTGGGCGCGTTCGGGGGCAAGCGCGCGATCATGGAGAAGATCGCGCCGCTGGGACCGGTGTATCAGGCCGGCACGCTCTCGGGCAATCCGGTCGCGGTGGCAGCGGGGCTCGCCACGCTCAAGGCGATCCAGGCGCCGGGATTCTACGATCGGCTCTCGGCGCGCACCCGCGCGCTGACCGACGGGCTTGCGGCCGCGGCCGCGCAGGCCGGCGTCGCGTTCTCGGCGCAAGCGGTCGGCGGCATGTTCGGGATCTACTTCGCGGCGAAGCCGCCATCGAGTTACGCGGAGGTGATGGCCTGCGACAAGGACGCGTTCAACCGCTTCTTCCACCGCATGCTCGACGCGGGCGTGTACTTCGCGCCGAGCGCGTTCGAGGCGGGGTTCGTGTCGGCCGCGCATACCTCGGCGGACGTGGAGGAGACGGTGCGGCTGGCGGGCCAAGCGTTCGTCAAGCTCTAGCTCGTTCCGCCGGGCCCGATTTTCTCGGCCGCCGCTCGCCGGCTGCGATCCCCGGGCCGAGCTTCTTGTGCAGTGAGCCAAAGCGCGACGACCGCTGGCGCGAGCCGGCGCATGAGACAATGCATGCCGCCCTCCTCGGGGTGAATGGCTGCGGGGGATTCCATGCCGCTGAAAAGCATCCTGCTGCTGCTCGTGCTCGGCGCGCTGGCGCTGTTCGTCATCGTCAACTGGACGGCGTTCACGACGCCCACGACGTTATCGCTGCTGGTCGGCTCGGTCGAGGCGCCGCTCGGCCTCATCATGCTGCTGATCGCTGGCGTGCTGGCGGCGATCTTCCTCGGCTACGCGTTCTACCTGCAGACCACGGCGCTGCTCGAGACCCGGCGCATGACGCGCGAGCTCGCGGCTCAGCGCCAGCTCGCCGATCAGGCCGAGGCGTCGCGCTTCACGGAACTGCGCACCACGCTCGGCGAGCGCCTCGACCGGCTCGAGCAGGGACTGCGTACGGCGCTCGACCATGCTGGCAACGGCCTCGCTGCGCAGATCGCCGAGCTCGAGGACCGGATCGCCCGACGCTGACTCGATAACAACCGGAGCGGCGCGTTTGATCCGGGGACGAATCAATGGGTCAGCGCAAGCCCCGACCTGCTTGCCCTCGCAGTGAAGCGCAGAGGGCGGTTCGCGACGTTTGACGCTTCCATTGCACGCGAGGCCGTTCGGGGAGCGCAGAGGCGTCACATGGTCGCGTTATAGATCGCTATGACGGTGTAACGCCAGCGACCTCGCGATCTCCTGATCCTCGAGCCCCGCCGCGATGTTGAGCGCCTTGTCGAGGCGAACTGCCGGCGCGCCGAGCGCGCGGGGTTGCTCACGCAAGGAGCCTGTCGGGCTTACTGTCGCGTATGCGACGGGAGCGCTTTGGGATGCAGTCCTAGGCGCCGGCCGCGCCGCAGTGCCACTCCACTGCAAGCGGCCGGCAACAACGGAATGCGCCCAAAGCGCCCCCGTCCCTTCGGGTTGCGGCCAAACGGCGCGCCTGCGGCGTTGCTCGGCTTGCGAATAGGCCGAGCTATTCGCTGCGCCTCGCGCCTTGCATTCATCGCCGTTTG
>DASVPH010000141.1:0-36351 GCA_036382945.1 Casimicrobiaceae bacterium | reverse complement strand
GCAGGCGAGCTCGCGCGGCATCCCCGTGCTGGTCGATCCCAAGGGGGAGGACTTCCAGCGTTACCGCGGCGCGACGCTGCTCACGCCCAACCGCGCCGAGTTCCGACAGGTCGCGGGGAGCTGGCGCACCGAGGCCGAGCTCGCGGCCAAGGCGCAGCAACTGCGCGCCCGGCTCGGCTTGAATGCCCTGTTGGTGACCCGTGCCGAGGAGGGCATGTCGCTGTTCACCGACGCCGGCTCGCTCAACATTCCCGCCGAGGCGCGCGAGGTCTACGACGTGTCCGGCGCCGGCGACACGGTGATCGCCACACTCGGCGCGCTGCTCGCCGCGCGCGCGGATCTCGCGGCCGCGGTGCGCATCGCCAACCAGGCCGCGGGGATCGTCGTCGGCAGGCTGGGCACCGCGGTCGTGCGTCCGGACGAGCTCGGGTGAGGTTCACCCGGCAGCAACCTCGTGGCCAAGACCCGGACCGTCTACGCCTGCACCGAATGCGGTGGCCGCAGCAGCAAGTGGCAGGGGCAATGCCCGCATTGCAGCGCGTGGAATACGCTGGTCGAGACGCTCGCCGTGCCTGCGGCAACGCGCTTCAAGACCGTTGCGGGCGCGACCGGCGACATCCGGGCGCTCGCCAGCGTGGAGACCCGCGCGGAGCCGCGCGCGGCCACCGGCCTTGAGGAATTCGACCGGGTCCTGGGCGGGGGACTGGTGCCTGGCGCGGTGATCCTGCTCGGCGGTGACCCGGGGATCGGCAAGTCGACCCTGCTGCTGCAGGCGATGGCCGCGATCGGGGCGGCGCGGCGCGCTCTGTACGTCACGGGAGAAGAATCGCCCGAGCAGATCGCGATGCGCGCCCAGCGGCTGGGATTGGTGAATGCTCCGATCGATCTGCTCGCGGAAGTGCAGCTCGAAGCGATCATGGGCGCGATCCGGACCCGGCAGCCCGAGGTCGTGGTCATCGATTCGATCCAGACCATGTACACCGAGGCGTTGGAATCGGCGCCCGGAAGCGTAGCGCAGGTCCGGGAATGCGCCGCGCAATTGACGCGGCTCGCCAAGCAGGGTGCGATCACCGTGATCCTGGTCGGGCATGTCACCAAGGAGGGTGCGATCGCCGGGCCGCGCGTGCTCGAGCACATCGTCGATACCGTGCTTTATTTCGAGGGCGATACCCACTCGAGCTTCCGGCTCGTGCGGGCGATCAAGAACCGCTTCGGCGCGGCCAACGAGCTGGGCGTCTTTGCCATGACCGAGCGGGGGCTCAAGGGTGTCGCCAATCCGTCGGCGCTGTTTCTGTCGCAGCACGCCGAAGCGGTTCCGGGAAGCTGCATCCTGGCGACGATGGAGGGCTCGCGGCCGCTCCTGGTCGAAGTACAGGCTCTGGTCGATCCGGTTCAGGGCGGCATCGCGCGCCGGCTGGCCGTCGGGCTCGACCCGCAGCGGCTCGCGCTGCTGCTCGCGGTTCTGCATCGTCACGGCGGGGTCGAGACGGCTGCGTTCGACGTCTTCGTTAATGCGGTCGGCGGGGTCCGTATCAGCGAGCCGGCGGCCGATCTTGCCGTCCTTGCGTCAGTCTACTCATCTTTAAAAAATAATCCGTTACAAAGCAAATCTCTCGTTTTTGGCGAGGTAGGGCTGGCCGGCGAGATTCGCCCCGTGCAGCGTGGCCAGGAGCGCTTGCGCGAGGCCGCCAAGCTCGGCTTCCGGCGCGCGATCGTTCCGGTGGGAAACCGTCCGAAACAGGCGATCGATGGGATGCAGATCGTGCCCGTAGCGCGCATCGCCGACGCGCTGGAGCACTTGCGGGGCTGACTGAAAGAGAGCGATACCCGATGGCTTCGCGGCCAACGATGCAAGCGATGCTCCTGGACGGGCCCGGGCGGCCGTTGCGCATGGCGACGCTGCCTCGCCCCGTGCCCGGTCCGGGACAAGTGCTGGTCGCGGTTCGAGCCTGCGGCGTTTGCCGCACCGACCTGCATCTCATCGACGGCGAGCTGCCCGATCCGAAGGTGCCGGTCATTCCCGGTCATGAGATCGTCGGCAGCGTCATCGAATGCGGTCCGAACGTGACCGAGCATCGCGTCGGCATGCGGGTCGGCGTGCCATGGCTCGGAAGCACCTGCGGCCGCTGCGGCTACTGCCTCGGCGGCCGGGAGAATCTGTGCAGCGAGGCGCGCTTCACCGGCTACCAGCTCGACGGCGGCTACGCGGAATACGCGCTCGCCGATGCGCGCTACTGCTTCGCCTTGCCGGAGCGCTACGGCGATCTCGAAGCGGCACCGTTGCTCTGTGCCGGCCTGATCGGTTACCGCGCGTATCGGCTCGCGGGCGAGGCGCGCGTGCTGGGCATCTACGGGTTCGGCGCGGCGGCGCACTTGATCGCGCAGGTCGCCCTCGCGCAGGGCCTTAAGGTGTTCGCGTTCACCCGGCGAGGCGATGCGACGAGCCAGGCGTTCGCCCGGCGGCTGGGCGCGACGTGGGCGGGCAGCAGCGACGAGGCGCCGCCGGAAGCGCTCGACGCGGCGCTCATCTTTGCTCCAGTCGGGGCGCTGGTGCCCGCCGCACTGGCGGCGGTCAAGCGCGGTGGAAGCGTGGTCTGCGCCGGCATCCACATGAGCGACGTGCCCGCCTTCGCGTATCGGTTGCTCTGGGGCGAGCGGTGTGTCCGCTCGGTCGCGAACCTCACCCGCCGTGACGCGCGCGATTTTCTCGCGCTCGCGGCAGCGACTCCGCTCGCGGTGCACGCTCGCCCGTACCCGCTCTCCGCGGCGAACGCTGCGCTCTCGGATCTGCGCGCGGGCTCGATCGACGGCGCAGCCGTGTTGACGATCGAGCGCTGAGAGCGTCGAATACCACAAGCTGCCGGTGGCGTCGCCAGGGGCGCCCCGCGAAACCGGGATCACCGGCAGAAACCTGACGAAGGAGCGTTCACCATGCCAAGAAAATCATCGTCGAAGTCCACGCGTAAACCCGCCAAGCGAGCGAAACCGCGCGCGAAGGCGGCAGCGACCCCGAAAGCGGCCGGTGGATTCAAGCTACCGGGCGCGAATCTCGATCTATCGAAGATGGCGAAGGCGCTGACGCCCGAGCAGGCCTTCGAGCTCTATCGGGCCAACGCACGGATGGCGCTCGAGGTGATCGACGCCGCGATCGAGAGCACTGCCAAGCTGCGTCGGCTGCAGTTCGAGGGCGAGGAGGAGGCCCGCTCGATGCAGAAGAAAGCCGCCCGTCATGCCGCCGAGGCGAGCGACCCGCAGTCGCTCGTGGCCGCCGGACAGGCGGTCACGCAGGAAGCGGTCGAGAAGGCGATGCGCTACTGGAGTCAGATGTTCGACATGATCGTCGAGATCCAGAAACGACTGTTCGCGCTGATCGAGCAGCAGATGGGCGATGTGCCCGGTGCTCGGGAAGCGAAGGTGGCAATGGCGATGATGCCCGATCTCAGTCAGGCACAGAACCTGATCAAGGCGATGCAGGGCGTGCTGTCGTCGGGCGGCTCGGCGTTCGAATCGATGCAGCGAGTGATGGGCGATTTCACCCGAATGGCGCAGCAGGCAGTCCCGGCACCGAGGTTTTGACCTCGGGCTCGGGAGCGGCTGCGCGCCCGAGTTGGCCTTCGGTTCGGAATAGGTCGCACGAGCGGCCGTGTCGCACGCCGGCGGGCAAGCGATTATTCGGCGCGATCGCTGAAGAGTATCGGCTGGATGCTGCAAGCATGTCCGCTCAGAATTACAACGCCTTTGGAAGTCCAGCAGGGATGGTTGGACCTTTCGCGTGATGCGCCGCTGATCGAGATAAGTTGACGAAATCCGTCAGAACGATGCTGCGACGAGTCTCGCGAGCCATGGGCTCCTGTTCGGGCCGGACGAGGCCAAAATGCGGGAGATGCGCCTGCCCTGCGCATGGCATACGTCTTGCTTAGCCGTTGAAGCTACAGGGGAAATGGGACCGAAGTGCGAGCCAAGCGGGCACCACGGCCGAGAAGCGCAGCGGGCGCAGATTCCGATAAAGCTCCCCACCGAGCCGATCAGGGGCAGGTGACGGCTCAAGGGGCAGGGGCAACATAGCCCTGGGGCGAGACCCGCTCGAGGACAAGGGCGGGCCCGGAGTACGCGGTTGCGCGACGTCGGGGGAGGCAAGAACAACGCAGTCGGTAGTTGTGACGGCTCGAAGAACCACACACGACAAGGCAACGGCCATGACGCTCGGTAACTCCCGTGTCACGCGCGGCTCGAAGAATCTCGGCCAATCTCGCCGCGACGGGTAAGGACGCCGAGTCCCATGAGCAGCTTGTTGAAACCGCATAGCGGAGGCGTGGCCTTTCTGCAGCTCGGGGTCGAGCTCGGGTGGCTCGTTGCGGCTGTCGTCCTGGCGGTGCACTATCAGAGCGCGCTGTCGTCGTTGAGCGTCGTCACCCCCGCTCTGGTATTCGCCGTGTTGATGGCCGGCCTCAACGCGGCCTTTGGACTCTACCGGCGAGACCGGCGGCTTGCCTTCGGGGAATACGCGGTGAGGCAGTCGTTGGCGCTTGCGGTCGGGCTGCCGATCGCCTACCTATCGTCGCAGATTCTCCCCGGCGGCGTGTTCTTTCAGGAAGCGTTCGGCCCCGCGGTTCTGATCGCGCTCGGGGGGCTGCTCGCCGTGCGCCAGATCACCGTCTCGCCGATGGCGCGGATACTGCTGCCCTACCGCGTGCTCGTGCTCGGGACGGGCCCGGAGGCGCTAGCCGTCGAAACCTCGCTGGAGATGGCCAATTCACCGGGCCTCACGCTCGCCGGCTTCTACCCGCTCGACAAGGTGCCGGTGAAGAGCGTGGCCACGACCCGCATCGTGTCGGCGCATCTGACGCTGGAGGAAACGGTCGCCCACCTCGACATCGACGAGATCATCGTCGCCGTGCGGGAGCAACGCGGCGGCGTGCTCCCGCTGCGAGAGTTGCTCGAATGCCGGCTCGCCGGTGTGCAGGTGACGGATCTTCCGCGATTCTTCGAGCGCGTGCACGGTCGCGTGCCGATCGAGTCGCTCAAGGCGAGCTGGCTCATTTATGGAAACGGGTTTCGTCAGGGGTGGCTGCGCAATGTCGTGAAGCGCTGTTTCGACATCCTCGTCGTGGCGGTGTTGTTGCCGATCGCGTTGCCTATCATGGCGGTCATGGCGGTCCTCATAGCGATCGAGGGCGGCGCGCCGATCATCTACCGGCAGGAGCGCGTCGGTCGCAACGGTCAGCGGTTTACGCTGCTCAAGTTCCGCAGCATGAGCAAGGACGCTGAAAAGGACGGCCAGCCTTCCTGGGCGCGCGTCAACGACTCGCGCATCACGGCGGTCGGGCGATTCATGCGACACACCCGCATCGACGAGCTGCCGCAGCTCATCAACGTCTTGCGTGGAGAGATGAGCTTCGTCGGCCCGCGCCCCGAACGCCCCGCGTTCGTTGCCACGCTCTCCGAGAAGATTCCGTTCTATGCGGTTCGCCACAGTGTGAAGCCGGGGCTCACCGGCTGGGCTCAGGTACGCTACACCTACGGCGGCAACCTGGAGGAATCGGTCAAGAAGCTCGAGTACGATCTGTACTATGTCAAGAACCACTCTCTGCTGCTCGATCTGCTGATTCTGGTCAAGACCGTAAGAGTGGTGCTCCTCGGCGAAGGCGCGCGCTAGGAACCGTTCACGCCACGGCGCTGGCGGTTACGTTTTGCCAGGAGCCGGATCCAAAACGAAGTAGCTTAGGCTTGCTCTGCTGTAGGATACCGACGGTCGGAATGGCGTTAGGACTTCCTGCCGCCCCCAACCCTTGTTAAAGTCTCCAATTCGTTGCTCACGAAGGACTCGACCCCTTGAGCGAGAGTGCCGCCACTGCTGCCGTCTGGAGCTACGCGCTCGCACTGGCCGGATACCTGGCCTTCGCCATCCGCGTGGCGCTTGGATCGCGCCGCAGCGCTCGCGCGGAACTGCTCCTTGGAGCGACGCTCGCCACCGCCCTCTGGGCGGGCGGGGGATTGGCGATCGCTTTGCAGGAATCGCGCGGCGCGTGGCTCGTGGTGAAGAGTGCGGACGCGCTGCGCTATGGCCTATGGTTCGCGTTCGTCTGGAGCCTGCTCAAGGGCGCCCAGCGCACCCACAGCCCATCGGACGCGGAAGCGGTCTTCCCCTGGTGGACCGTCGCGCTGGTTGCCGGGGGTCTGGTCGCCAGCGTCGCGTTGGCGGAGGAGCTGCCCCTCGCGCAGTGGTTCGACCTCACGGGTCGTCGCATCGAACTGGGAATCCATATCGGGCTCGCAGTAGGCGCTCTGGTGCTCGTCGAGCAGTTGATGCGGCGAGCGCACGCGCAGTCACGGTGGGCCATCAAGCCGCTTGGCATTGCGCTCGCGGGCACCTTCGGCTTCGATCTGTTCTTTTACGCCGATGCCATGCTCTTCTCGCGGATCGATCCGGACATCTGGGTGGCGCGTGCCATCGCGAACGTCATCGTGATCCCGTTGATCGCCCTGGCGACGGCGCGCAATACCGGCTGGAAGGTCGAGATGCACCTCTCGCGCGAGGCGGTTTTCCAGTCCACCGCGCTGTTAGGATCGGGTGCGTTGCTGCTCGCGATTGCCGCCGCCGGCTACCTCGCCCGCTACCTCGTGGGCGATTGGGGCCGTGCGCTGCAGATCGAGCTGCTGTTCGCCGCGGTGCTCTCGGTGGTGCTGGTCGCCTCGTCAGGACGCTTTCGCTCCAAGCTCAAGGTATTTGTCAGCAAGCATTTCTTTTCCTACCGGTACGACTATCGCGCGGAATGGCTGCGCTTCAGCCGAACGCTCTCCGGCGAAGGCTCGATCCAGGGAATTCAGGAGCGGGTCATCATGGCGCTCGCCGACTTCGTGGAAAGCCCAGCGGGAGCGCTTTGGCTCAAGGAGGAGGGACGAGGTTTCGTGCCGGCGGCGCGGTGGAATATGCCCCCCATCGACGCGGTGGCGTCGCCGAATGATCCCCTCGCGCTGTTCCTCGAGCATACCGGCTGGATCGTCAACCTGAAGGAGCTTGGTGCGACTCCCGCTGCGTATCCTGACCTCGCAGCGCCGGCCTGGCTCGCGTCGATTCCCGATGCCTGGCTCGTCATCCCGCTGGCGTCAGGCACCGACCTCCTGGGCTTCGTCGTGCTCGCCACGCCCAGGGCAATGGTGAAGATCGATTGGGAGGTCCACGATTTGCTCAAGACCGCAAGCCAGCAGGCGGCAAGCTATTTGGGCCAGCTTCGGGCAACGGAAGCACTGCTCGAAGCGCGCAAATTTGACGCCTTCAATCGGATGTCGGCGTTCATCGTCCACGATCTCAAGAATCTCGTTGCGCAACTCTCGCTGATGCTCAAAAACTCGACGCGGCACAGCACCAACCCCGAGTTCCAGAGGGACATGCTGACGACGGTGCAGAATGCCGTCGAGCGCATGAACCGCCTCATGCTACAACTGCGCACCAGCGCGAACCCGGTGGAGAATCCGCGGCCCGTCCAGCTCGAACCGCTCGTGCGCAGGGTTTGTGCCGCGAAAACGGGTCACCGCGAGCCCGTGGCCGTCGATTTTTCGCCCGGGCTGGTCGCCCTCGGCGACGAAGACCGTTTGGAGCACGTCATTGGACATCTGGTGCAGAATGCGCTCGACGCCACGATCGACGGCGGCAGCGTCTCCCTTCGACTCGGGCGCAATGGCCGCTTCGCCGTCATTGAAGTCGCCGATACCGGCGTCGGGATGACTCCGGAATTCGTCCGCGAGCGCCTGTTCAAGCCCTTCGAGACGACGAAAGCGACGGGTATGGGCATCGGCGTCTATGAAAGCTCGCAGTACATTACGAGGCTTGGAGGCCAGATACTGGTCGAGAGTACGCCTCGCGTCGGAACGCGGGTTCGCGTTCTGCTGCCGCTTGGCGACGATACCGCCCCTTCGCCGGCCACGATCAAGGAAGTTGCATGATCGATGCCCGCAAGCCGCTGCTCATCGTCGAGGACGACCCCGCCCTGCAGAAGCAGATGCGATGGGCGTTCGCCCAGTACCAAACAGTAATCGCTCAGGACCGCGAATCGGCGATAGCGCAGCTACGTCGCTGCGAACCGGCGGTCGTAACGATGGACCTCGGTCTACCACCGCATCCGGACGACCCGACCGAGGGGTTGCGCTTGCTCGAGGAGATCCACGCGCTCGCCCCGGACACCAAGGTGATCGTGCTCACCGGCCAGGACGATCGCGCGAACGCGATCAAGACCATCGCGCTGGGTGCTCATGATTTCTGCACCAAACCGTTCGAGCCCGAGATTCTTGCCTGGACGATCGACCGCGCGTTCCGGGTCTATGAGCTGCAGCGGGAGAATCGCCGCTTGCAGAGCGTCCAGCCGCCGCCGGGAATGTCGGGGATCATCACCCGCGATCCGGAGATGCAGCGCATCTGCCGCACGATCGAAAAGGTCGCGCCGACATCGGCAACCGTCCTGATCCACGGCGAATCGGGTACCGGCAAAGAGCTGCTGGCGCGCGCGTTGCACGATCTCTCGCCGCGATGCGGCGCCCGCTTCATGGCGATCAACTGCGCCGCCATACCCGAAACGCTGCTCGAAAGCGAGCTGTTTGGTTACGAAAAAGGTGCATTCACGGGTGCGGCCAAGCAAACCCGGGGACGGATAGAAACCGCGAACGGCGGCACACTCTTCCTCGACGAGGTCGGTGATCTCCCGCTCGCGCTGCAGGCCAAGCTCCTGCGGTTCCTGCAGGAGCGGGTGATCGAGCGCATCGGCGGCCGCGAGGAGATCTCCGTCGACGTGCGCATCGTCTGCGCGACGCACCAGAGCCTCAAGGATCTGATCGCGGCGGGAAGATTCCGCGAGGACCTCTATTACCGCATCGCCGAAATCATGGTCGAGATCCCGCCGCTGCGCGCACGCAGCGGCGACGCCGCGCTGCTTGCGCACGGCTTCGTGCATCGATTCGTGGCCGAGCAGGGCCGATTCACCATGATGCTGCTTCCCGACGCGGTCCAGGCGATCGAGGCGCATGCATGGCCCGGGAACGTGCGCGAGCTCGAGAACGTGATCAAGCGCGCCGTGATCATGGCGGACGGCTCGACCATCAGCGCGGTCGACCTCGGCCTGAGCGCGGTGGATGTCGAAACGGCGGTGCTCAACCTGCGCCAGGTCCGCGAGGAGGCCGAGAGGAGCGCGGTGCTGCGCGTGCTTGGTCGTGTCAACGGCAACCTGAGCAAGGCAGCCGAGCTGCTGGGGATAAGCCGCCCCACCCTCTACGATCTGATGAACCGCTTCGGTCTCAAGCAAACGGCTCTTTCCGACCATCACTCTCAGGAGCGGATAGGATGAAGAGCGTGTCCGCGCGAATGCTTTGCTATGCCCTCACGGCGCCGCTCGCCGTTGCTATCCTCACGGGATGCGGGAGTGGCGACCCACCTGCCCTGATCGCGTCGGCCAAGGCGTACATCGCCAAGTCCGACTACAAGTCCGGGACGATCCAACTCAAGAGCGCGTTGCAGCAGGCTCCCGACAACGCGGAGGCGAGGTTTCTACTCGGCAAGTCGCTGCTGGCGAGCGGGGATCCTGCCGGGGCGCAAACCGAGATACGCAAGGCGCTGGAGCTGAAATATCCCGCCGATGAAGCCTATCCGCTCCTCGCCCGCGCGTTGCTCGCGCGAGGCGAGTTCCAGAAGCTCGTCACCGAGCTCGGTGAGCGCAGGCTCGGTGCCGCGCCGTCCAGGGCGGATCTCGGGACATCGCTGGCAATCGCGTATATGGCTCTCGGTGACAAGGAGAATGCGCGCCGCGCGGTCGATGCGGTCCTCGCGCAGATGCCGGCCGACGCGCGTGCGCTGACGGTCGCGGCGCAGCTCGACGCTGCGGGGCAGGATTTTGCGGCAGCTTCCAGGGACATAGACGCGGCGCTGGCCGCGGCGCCCAAGGACGCGGAGGCGATGGCCTTCAAAGCAGCCCTGCAGATGAGCCAGGGCAAGCGCGACGAGGCCCTCAAGACCATGGAGGGCGCCGTCGAAGCCAACCCCAACGCCGTCGGCGCGAGATTTGCGCTGGCGTCCATGCTGATCACGGCCGGACAGGCCGACAAGGCCGGGGCCCAGGTCGAGGCGATGAAAAAGACCGCGCCGCAGGATCTGCGCACGGTCTACGCGGATGCGCTCGTAGCCTTTTCACGAGGTGATGCGAAGCATGCGCGTGAGGCGATCCAGAAGGTATTGGGCGCGAAGCCGGACCATCTTCCGAGCCTCTATCTGTCGGGGTTGATCGACCTGAAACTCGGATCGCTGGCAGCAGCCGAGGATGAGCTTCGGAAAGTCGTGACGCAAGCACCCACCGCGGTTGGGGCGAGGCGCGCGCTTGCCGCGACGTATCTGCAGATGGGCCAGCCCGCGCGGGCGATCGATACTCTCGAGCCTGCGCTCGCGCGCGCTTCCGCCGACCCCGGCGTCCTGCGCGTGGCAGGAGAGGCCTATCTCGCATCCGGGAACGCGGCCAAGGCCAGCCAATACTATGAGCGCGCCAATGCCATCGACAAGGGCAATATCGCAAGCGAGGTACGTCTGGCGCAGGTGCGCTTCGCCGCCGGCGATACGGCGCAGGCATTCAAGGACCTGGAGGACCTTTCGAAGTCGGAACCCTCGCAGTATCAGGCGGATCTTGCGCTGATCAGCGCGTATCTTCGTCGCCGCGAGTTCGACCAGGCACTTGCGGCGGCGAACACGCTGGAGAAAAAGCAGCCCTCGAACCCGCTCACCTACAACATCAAAGGCACCGTGTATGTCGCCAAGCGTGACTTCAAGAGCGCGCGCCAGAGCTTCGAGAAGGCGCTCGAAGTTCAGCCGGGGTATTTGGCGGCCGTCCGCAACCTTGCACTGCTCGACGTTCAGGAACGCAAGCCCGACGAGGCGCGCAAACGCTACGAGTCGCTGCTCGCGAAGGATCCGAAAAACGGGCCGCTGCTGCTCATCTACGCGGAGCTCCTGGCGTTGACGGGGCAGCCTCCGGATGCCGTGAAAGCGGTCATCGACAGGGCGATCGGCGCTGATCCCGCGTCGGTGCCGGCGCGGCTCGCGCTGATCAACTATTCCCTGCGTCGAGGCGACGTCAAGGCCGCGCTTGCCGCCGCACAGGCGGCCCAGGCCGCTCTGCCTGGCAATGCTCAGATCCTCGAAGCTGTCGGGGCCACGCAGCTCGCGGTCGGCGAAACGAATCAGGCGCTGGAAGCATTCCAGCGGCTGGTGCAGCTGCAGCCGGAACAGCCGCTGGCCCGGGTGCGGCTTGCCGACGCTCAGATCAAGGCGAAGGATTATGCCGGCGCGACCGAGACACTGCGCAAGGCGCTTTCCATCCAGCCGGACCTGTCGCAGGCATGGCTTGGACTGGCGAAGACGTACGTCGCGTCGGGCCGCCCCGACGACGCGATCGCCGAGGCGCGCAAGCTTCAGAAAGAGCGGCCCGATCGCGCGCTCGGCTTCGCGATCGAGGCTGAAGTGCTGGCAAGCCAGAAGAAGTGGCCCCAGGCCGCTACGGTCTACCGCGAAGCCCTGGCGCGGGAGCCCAGCCCTCTGCTCGCGGTTCGGCGCTACACGATGTTGACGAATGCAAGCGCGACGACGGAGGCGACTCGTATGGCCGAGCGCTGGTTCCAGGAACATCCCAAGGACCTGACGCTGCACTTGTTCATCGCGGCGCAGAGCCAGCTCCGAAAGGACTATCCGACAGCGGCAACGCATTACCGGTCCGCCCTGGCGATCGCGCCGGACAACGTCATCGTTCTGAACAACTTTGCCGTGCTGTTGGCCGAGGAGGGCGACGCCAAAGCCTTGGAGTATGCCGAGCAGGCCTATCAGCTATCGCCTTACAATCCAGACGTCATGGATACGTTCGGCTGGGCTCTGGTGCAGACCCGTGAAGCGTCCCGCGGCACCGAGCTGCTGCGTGCTGCCGCCAACCTGGCTCCCACGAATTATCAAATCCGGATGCATTTCGCGAGGGCCCTGATCCAGACGGGCGACAAGGCGGGCGCGCGGCGCGAGCTCGAGGCGCTGGCCCAGCTCGACCAAGCCTCACCGATCCGCGCTGATGCCGAGAAATTGCTGAGCGGGCTTTGAGATCTCGACCGCTCGCCCGGCAGCATGGTTGGAGCCGCCGCCGGCCGGTGAAGGCTCGGCACTGCATGCTCTGTTGCCATGACGGATAACATCACCATCGCTGTCGTCGGCTTGGGCTACGTCGGGCTTCCGCTCGCCGTGGAATTCGGAAAGAAATATCCAACGATCGGCTTCGACCTTTCCCACGCGAAGATCGCGGCGTACCGGCGGTGCGTCGATCCGACGGGGGAGGTCAGCTCGGCGGCGCTCGAGGCGGCGATTAAGGTACGGTTCACAACCGATGCTGCTGACATGCGGGAGGCTGATTTTCTGGTCGTCGCCGTGCCGACGCCGGTCGATGAGGCGCACCAGCCGAACTTCGGACCACTCCTGGGTGCAAGCGAATCCGTAGGCGCCAATCTCAAGCGCGGCGCAACCGTGGTGTTCGAGTCGACGGTTTACCCCGGCGCCACCGAAGAGATCTGCGTGCCCGTGATCGAGAGGCGCTCGGGAATGCAATGGAAGCGCGACTTCTTCGTCGGTTATTCGCCGGAGCGAATCAACCCCGGCGACAAGGAGCACACGCTGACGCGGATCGTCAAGGTGGTGGCCGGCGACAGTCCGGAAACGCTGGAGCGCGTCGCGGGCGTCTACGGCAGCATCGTGACGGCCGGCGTCCACCGCGCGAGCAGCATCAAGGTCGCCGAAGCCGCCAAGGTCATCGAGAATACGCAGCGCGACCTCAACATCGCGTTGATGAACGAGCTTGCGCTGCTGTTTCACAAGATCGGGATCGATACCATGGAGGTGCTGGCCGCGGCCGGCACGAAGTGGAACTTCCTGCCGTTTCGGCCCGGCCTTGTGGGCGGGCATTGCATCGGCGTCGATCCGTACTATCTGACCCACAAGGCGGACAAGCTCGGTTATCACCCGCAAGTCATCCTGGCTGGCCGGCGCATCAACGACGGCATGGGGAAGTACGTCGCGGAGCAGACGGTGAAGCAGATGGTCCAGGCGGGCGCCCCCGTCAAGGGCGCGCACGTCAATGTGCTTGGACTCACCTTCAAGGAAGACTGTCCCGATATCCGCAATTCGCGGGTGATCGACGTCATTCACGAGCTTGCGTCCTACGGTCTGACCGTGCACGTGCATGACCCGATCGCCGACCGGGCGGAGGCGCGCCGCGAGTATGGGCTCGAGCTCACGCCATGGGACGAGCTGCCGCGAGCCCGCGCGATCGTGGCCGCGGTCGCGCACCGCGAGTACCGACAGCGGCGACCCGGCGATTACGCGGCCAAGCTCGAGCCCGGCGGGTTGTTCGTCGACGTGAAGTGCCAAGCCGACGTGAGCGCCTTCCACGCGCTCGGCGTGGCTGTCTGGAGACTCTAGTTGCGAGCAGAAGCGCCGGCCGCGGTGCGGCAGCGACTGGGCGAGCGGCCGCTGCGCTGGCTGGTCACCGGCAGCGCCGGATTCATCGGCTCCCACCTGCTCGAGGCGCTGCTCGGTCTCGGGCAGGAGGTCGTCAGTCTCGACAATTTTGCAACCGGCTCTCGTCTCAATCTCGACGACGTCCGACGCGCGGTGGGAGAGGAGGCTTGGCGACGGCACACTTTTCTCGAGGCCGACGTCATCGACTTCTCCGCCTGTCGGCGCGCATGTGACGGCATCGACATCGTGCTGCACGAGGCCGCGCTGGGGTCGGTCCCCCGGTCGATCGAAGACCCGCTGCGCACGCATGCGGCGAACGCCACCGGTTTCCTCAACCTGCTCGTCGCGGCGCGCGACGCGCGGGTGCGGCGCTTCGTTTATGCCGGGTCGAGCTCGACCTACGGTGACCACCCCGGACTGCCCAAGGTCGAGCACGAGATCGGGAGCCCGCTTTCGCCTTACGCGGTCACGAAATACTTAGACGAGCTCTACGCGCAGGTTTTCGAGCGCTGCTATGGCGTTGCCACCGTAGGGTTGCGCTATTTCAATGTGTTCGGCCCACGGCAAGATCCCGAGGGCGCGTATGCGGCGGTGATCCCGCGCTGGGCGGCCGCCATGTTGCGCGGCGCGCCCATCGTCATCTACGGTGACGGCGAGACGACGCGCGATTTCTGCTACGTCGCCAATGTCGTGCAGGCGAACCTGCTCGCGGCGACGACGCTCGACCCGGCCGCCGTGGGGCAGATCTACAACGTCGCGGCGGGCGGCCGGATGTCGCTCAACGAGCTCTACGGCGTTCTGCGCGAACTGGTCGCCGAGCGCCACCCGGAGCTCGCTATTCCACCGGCGGTCTACGAGAGCTTCCGCGCGGGCGACGTTCGGCACTCACAGGCCGACATCTCCAAGGCGCAGCGGCTGCTCGGCTACGAGCCGACTCACGACATGCGATCGGGGCTGCGCGCGGCGCTGCCGTGGTACGAGGCCCGCCCGCACACCACGAGCGCCCCGGCGCGGAGGATCGAGCATGTCCGCGGTGGCGCGTGATGCGATGCGCGGGGCTCCTTGCCGTGGCACGAGGCTCGCTTGGGTTGCCGCGGCGGGACTCACGATGTCTGCCGGCACTGCTCAGGCGCAGCAGGCGGCATCGTCGGGCGCAGGAGAGCCTGCCCGTTTGATAGCGCGGGCCCTCGCCTACGAGCACGGTGAGGGCGTCGCCAAGGATCAGCTCAGGGCCGCCGAGTTGTACTGCGCGGCCGCGCGTGCGGGTGATCCCGAAGCGATGTTCAGTCTCGGCTGGATGTACGCCAACGGGCGAGGCGTTCCGCGCGACGATACGATCGCCGCCTCGCTCTTCGCGCGGGCGGCGTCCTTCGGGCACGTCTACGCGCTTAAAATGCTCGACTCCGTGGGACCCAGTCAGGGCGTTGTGCCCGCCTGCATGCTGCCGCCGGAACCTGCGCCGACGGAAATCGCTGCGAACGAGGCTGTGGATCCGTTCGCCACGCTGCCACCAGTAAAGAGGAGGATCGCCGACATCGTGATGCAGGCGGCGCCGATCTTCGGGATCGATCCGCAACTGGCGCTTGCGATCGTCGCAGTCGAGTCCGACTTCGCGCCGGGTGCCATATCGGCGAAAGATGCGCGCGGCGTCATGCAGCTCATCAGCGGCACGGCGGCGAGGTTCAACGTCGCAAACCGAATGGATATCGGCGCCAACGTGCGAGGGGGGCTCGCGTACCTGCGCTGGCTGCTCGCCTACTATGAAGGCCGAGTCAGGCTGGCGGTCGCTGCGTACAACGCGGGCGAAGCCGCCGTTGACCGATATGCCGGTGTCCCGCCGTATGCCGAGACACGCGATTATGTGCGCCGGGTCTTGCGTCTATTTCCGAACGAAAGCCATCCCTACGATCCGGCCGTCGTCGCACCGTCGCGGGCTCTTGCCGACGCCGACGCTGGACCCGAGTAGGAAAGCCGCGCGAGGGCGATCAACGGGCACGGTCTCGCGCCCGCGCTCGATATCGGCAAGCTCGCATCGTCGCCTGATCAGACAACTCCGCGGACGCCTTCAGTGATCGATCCCATCTGGCTCAAGGCGGTCATCAAGGCCATCGTGCTGCCCCCTACGGGGCTGCTTCTCCTTTCGATCATCGGGCTCGGCATCCGCCGACGCTTCCCGCGCGGCGGTATAGCCATGGCTTGGCTCGGGATATTGCTGTCGCTCGCTCTATCGACGCCGGCAGTCGCCGTATTTCTCGTGCGCAGTCTCGACACTTCGCCGCCGCTTGACATCACGCGCACGACGAACGCGCAGGCCATCGTGATTTTGGGTGGGGGGATCCGGCGCGACGCACCCGAGTATGGCGGCGATACGCTCGGGGAGCTGACCCTCGAGCGGGTGCGTTACGGCGCACGTGTGGCGCGCCTCACCGGTCTGCCCGTCCTCGTGACCGGCGGCTCGGTCTATGGCGGCGAGCCGGAATCCACCTTGATGCGACAGGCACTGGAACGAGACTTCGGCGTTCGCGTGCGCTGGGCCGAGGAGCGTTCGCGCACCACACACGAGAACGCGCTGTATTCCGCCGCGATTCTGCGTAGCGCCGGAATCGGCAGCGTCCTGCTTGTCGCGCACAGTTTCGATATGCCCCGCGCCAGGGCCGAGTTCGCGGCCGCAGGCATCCAGACTTACCCCGCCGCCACGGGCATTCCCTCGACGAAACCAGAGCGATGGACCGATTACGTGCCGAGCATCGCCGGATTGCATACCAGCTACTATGCCGTATACGAGATCGTCGCCAACCTGGTCCGGCGGATAGAAATCACCCTGGGCTGGATTTAAGCGGCCCAACCCATCGAGAATGCTTTCGGAAAGCTCGGAAGCCGTAACGGCGATCAGTACGGGTCGGCTGCCGAAAATGGCGAATGGGTCGCTAGTCCAAGGTTCTGTGTACGACACGCCGTGTCAAATGGGCCCCCGATTGGTCGTGACCCGAGCCTCCTTGCGGTGCAACGTTATCAAACAGCCGTCGTCGCGGGCAAACGATGCGCAAGGCACGCGCCATGAAAAGGCCGTGAAAATGGCATAACATGCGGCTGCGAGCCGCCAGCCGGCGTCCGCCGTGCGGCGAGCGGCTGTTATACTTAAATTGGCGCCGAAAGGAGCAAAGAAGAATGGAGCCGATCGCTGGGAGTCTGGCCATGACGATGTCGAGGATGCTCCGCTGGGTTGCTTACTTCGCGGCCATTGTCGTTGGGCTCGCCCTCGCGGGCTGCGCGACTCCCTATCCGCCCGCGCCGGTCCAGGTAGCGGGAGGCGACTACAACTATCATATCGGCCCGCTCGATACCGTCAACGTGATCGTATGGCGCAACCCCGAGCTTTCGATGACCGTTCCCGTGCGACCCGACGGCAAGATCACGATACCGCTGGTCGACGACCTTCAGGCGCTCGGCAAGACACCGACCGAGCTGGAACGAGACATGGAAAAGGCGCTCGGCAAATATATACGAGAGCCTGTGGTCACGCTGATCATCACCAAGTCCGTGGGTCCGATCAGCGAGCAGGTTCGCGTGATCGGCGAAGTCAACAAGCCCGAGGTGCTGTCGTATCGCAAGAATTTGACGCTGCTCGATGTAATGATCGTGGTCGGCGGACTCACCGATTTCGCGGACGGCAATGCGGCGCGTATCTTCCGCGTGGCCGAGGGCGGCAAGCTCTACAGCGTGCGATTGCGCGATCTTCTCAAGCGTGGCGACATCACCGCCAACGTCGAGATGCAGCCTGGCGATATCGTGATCGTTCCGCAAAGCTGGTTCTAACCGCCACCATTTGTCCGACCACACCCAGCCCTTATGAATGAGCTCCTGCAGCAGCTCCTGATTGCCGCCCGCGGCATGTGGCACCGCCGGTGGATCGGGCTCGCGGCAGCGTGGATCGCTGCGATCATGGCCGTCGGCGTCGTCTACCGCATCCCCGAGCGGTACGAGGCGAGCGCCCGCGTCTACGTCGACACGGAGACGCTTCTCAAACCGTTGCTGCAAGGTCTTTCGATTCAGCCCAACCTGGATCAGCAGGTGGCACTGATCAGCCGGACGCTGATCAGCCGGCCGAATGTCGAAAAACTGATACGGATGGCCGACCTCGATCTCGGTGCCAGCGGCAGTGTCGCGCGCGAGGAACTGATCGACCGTGTGATGAAGGGCATCCAGCTCACCGGCAGCACCTCGACGAACCTTTATGTCATCAGCTATCGTGACCCGAATCCGGAGCGTGCCACGAAGGTCGTCCAGTCGCTCCTGACGATCTTTGTCGAATCGAGCCTGGGCGACAAGCGCCAGGACTCGCGCACGGCGGTCAAGTTCATCGACGACCAGGTCAAGCGCTACGAGCAGACCCTGAGGGCGGCAGAGGAGCGCCTGAAGGACTTCAAGCTCAAGTATCTCGGGGTGAGCCCGCAAGACGGGCAGGACTATTTCAGCCGCTTGTCGCAATTGCGTGCGACGATCGACGCAGCCAAGCTCGATCTGGACGCCGCTGAGCAATCGCGCGACGCCTACAAGCGGCAGTTGGCGGGTGAGGCGCCGACGTACATGCTCGATGATACGAATTCCAAGGAGCCGGAAGCGGTGCCCGAGGTGGACGCGCGGATCGCGGCGCTCCAGAAAGATCTCGACGACCTGTTGCGCAAATACACCGAGCAGCACCCCGACGTGGTCGCCACGAGACGACTGATCGCGAATCTCGAGGAGCAACGCCGCGCTCAGCTCGCGGCGCGCAAGAAGTCAGCGCCGGCCGCCGAAGCCAACTCGGCCGCCGCCAAGGACGGCAACCCTGTCATGCAGCAGCTCAAGATCTCGCTTGCGGACGCCGAGGCGGAAGTCGCGTCCGCGCGGTCCAAACTCGCCGGCTATGAGGGCCAGTACCGCCAGTGGCAGGCGCGCGCACAGCTCGTGCCGGAGGCTGAAGCCGAGTACGCGCAGCTCACCCGGGACTACCAGGTCCAGAAGAAGACTTACGAAAATCTCCTCGCGAGGAGGGAGGCCGCCGGCATGGGCATTGACGTCCAGGATACGGGCGGCACGCGATTCCGCGTCATCGATCCGCCGCGCGTCTCGCCGGAACCGGTCGCGCCGAATCGGATCATGCTCCTCGGCATCGCCAGCGTGGCTTCCATCCTCGCGGGACTGCTCGCGAGCCTGGTTGCCAGCCAGTTGATGCCCATCTTCCACGATGCCCAAGCTATGCGCGAATTCAGCAAGCGCCCGATTCTCGGCATGGTCTCCATGCTTCCCAGTCCGTCGCTGACACGGTTGCGCCGGCGCAGTGCGTACTTGTTCGCCGGTGGACTTGGCGGGCTGTTGGTCTCGCTTACGGCGGTGGTCGCCTTTGCCGTGCTCGTTGGGCGGACCGCATGAGGGGCGATCGATGAGCTTGATCGAACAGGCCGCAAAGCGCCTCGAGGAACTGCGCCGCGCCGGCGTGGAGTTGCCAGGAGATCCGACCACGGTCGGCAGCGAGGCGGTCCGACGCGAGCCGACGCCGGAAGCGATGGTGCGCGCGCTCAGCGCCCGGTCGGCCGAAACGGCGCCGGCAGGCGCGCACGGGCAGGACTCGGCGCCGCGCACGGGCACGCCGAGCGAGCGGGCCGCCCCCAAAGCGCAAGCGCCGACTCGTCAAGTCGAGCTCGATTTCGCGCAACTGCAGGTGCGCGGGTTCATCACACCGCATATGCCCAGATCGCAGATCGCCGACGAGTTCCGCGTGATCAAGCGACCGATCATCCGCAACGCCCTGGAGAACGGCGGCGGCGCGAGGCCACGGAACCTGGTGATGGTCACCAGCGCGCTGCCGCGAGAAGGCAAGACGTTCACCGCGGTCAACCTTGCGTTGAGCGTGGCGACCGAGGTCGACAACACCGTGCTCTTGATCGATGGCGACGTCGCTCATCCGATGTTCACGGAGCTCCTTGGCGTGCCCAGGGAACCGGGCCTACTGGATCTGCTCACGCACGACGATGTCACTGTCGCCGATGCGCTGGTCAAGACGAATATCGAGAAGCTCTCGGTGCTACCCGCCGGCTCGAGCCAGCAGCTCGCAACGGAGCTTCTGGCGAGCGAACAGATGGCGAGTCTTCTGCGCTCGCTCGCGTCGCGCTATGCGGATCGGATCATCATCTTCGACTCGCCGCCGCTGCTCGCGACGACCGAGGCTCGCGTTCTGGCGAGCCATAT
Source organism: Casimicrobiaceae bacterium (assembly GCA_036382945.1). Classification (GTDB taxonomy): domain Bacteria; phylum Pseudomonadota; class Gammaproteobacteria; order Burkholderiales; family Casimicrobiaceae; genus PALSA-1003. Next base: position 16,604 of record DASVPH010000141.1, on the reverse strand, counting down.
GGGGCAGATCATCATGGTGATTGCCGCCGATGCGACCACGCAGCATGCGGTGAACCATGCACTCGCGACGATCGAGAGCTGCGACATCGTCATGATGATGCTCAACAAGGCCCGCCGGACGGAGGTGGGCAGCTACTATGGCTACTACGCGGACGACTCCAAGCCCCGCAAGTAGCGTCGGACCCCAAGCGCGGGGGCATGCTTGCGGCTGAGCGAGGCGACGATGCTCGCCGGAGGATGCGCGCTCTTCACGGCCACGGCGTGCGCGCAGACGTGGCAGTTCCAGCCGTCGGGCGCCATCCGAGAGACGCTCACCGACAATGTCAACCTGGCGCCGTCGGATCGCGCCAGGACCGATCTCGTCACCCAGATCACGCCTGGCTTCACCGTGAGCGAACAGGGTGGACGCACAAGCCTTTCGGGGAACGTGAGGGTCCCGATCCTGTTGTACGCCAGAACGGGCGGTGAGAACGACAAGGTTTTGCCCGAGGGAAACCTGAAGGGCAGGATCGAGGCGGTGGAGGATTTTCTTTTCGTCGAAGGCGCCGCGTCGGCCCAGCAGGCCTATTTCACACCCTTCGGTGCCCAGCCGGTCAGCCTCGCCAACGCGACGGCGAACCGCTATCGCGCGGATTCCTATCGCGTCAGTCCCTACCTCAAGAGCCCGACCTCGAGGGAGATCCGGTACGAGCTGCGCGACGACAATACCTGGACGCGTCTCGCCGGCGCGCCGGCCGGAGCCAACGATTCCTACACCAATCGTCTGACCGGCAAGGTGTTCCGGGATCCTACGCCGGTGGGCTGGGCGGTAGAGATCGAGCGCACCTCGGACAAGTTCGTCGGGCAGCGCGCGCTGGTGACGGAACTCGCCCGCGCGCGCCTGCCGGTGCAGATCGATCCCGAGATAAGGGCTTCGGTGAGCGGCGGATATGAGGACAACCGTTATACGTTTACCGAGCCCCGCGGCGCGATCTACGGCGGCGGCGCCGAGTGGCGACCCGCGCCGAGGACGGCGGTCAAGGGCGAATGGGAGCACCGCTTCTTCGGCTCGTCTTATCAGTTGAGCTTCGACAATCGCACGCCGTTGTCGACGTGGAATGTGAAAGCCTCGCGCAACCTCACGAGCTATCCGCAGCAGCTCGCCAGTCTTCCGGCAGGGGGCGATGTCGCGGCCACCCTCAACCAGTTGTTCCTGTCGCGGATTCCGGACCCCGCGGAACGCCAGTCGGTCGTCGACCAGATCATCAGCAGCGCGGGGCTCCCCGCGTTTCTCTCGAACCCCATAACCCTGTATGCGCAGCAGGTCTACCTGCAGGAGCTGGCCAGGGCGACGGTGGGTATCCTCGGGGTGCGCAACCACCTGCTGTTGACGGCGTATCGCTCACGCACGCAGCCGATCGCCGGATCCGGTACGCCGCTCCCCCCCGAGCTGGCCGCGCAGAACAACAATACGCAGACGGGCGCCAATATCGTCTGGGACCACACCTTGACCCCCGTGGCGACTTTCAGCGTCAATGCGGCCATCGCCAAGACGATCGCCAATGGCCCGTTTGAAGGAAGCACGACGCAGCGATCGGTCATCGCTGCGCTGTCGTCGCAACTCTCCCCGAGCCTGACCGTGCACGCCGGCATGCGCTATCAGATCCTGCACTCCGACATCACGAGCTCTTACCGGGAAGCCGCAATTTTCGCCGGATTGAGCTACATCTGCTGCACGCCGACCTCACGAACGGTGACCGGAAAGCAGTCATCCGGGCAGTCATCCGAAACCCCCGCCCCCTCGCCGTATTGAGCGACCCCTCGCACTGAAGCGCCCATGTACGAGTCCTTCTACGGCTTGACCGGCAAGCCCTTCCAGCTCAATCCGGATCCGTCGTTCTTCTTCGGCAGCCGCGGGCACAAACGCGCGTTCGCGTACCTGCAGTACGGGCTCTACCAGAGCGAGGGGTTCATCATCATCACCGGCGAGGTCGGCGCCGGCAAGACCACGATCGTGCGCAGTCTCTTCGAGCAGCTCGACCGTGAAAAGGTCGTGGCCGCGCAGTTGGTGAGCACGCAACTCGATGCCGACGACATGTTGCGCGCGGTGGGCGTCGCCTTCGGGCTTCCGCTCAAATCGGTGAGCAAGGCGATCGTCCTGGGATCGCTGGAGGCTTTCCTGTGCCAGCTCACCATGGAGAACAAGCGCGCGCTGCTTGTCGTCGACGAAGCGCAGAACCTCACGCCGCGGGCGATCGAGGAGCTGCGCATGCTCTCCAACTTCCAGCTTGGCGACCGCGCGCTCATGCAGAGCTTTCTGGTCGGTCAACCCGAGCTTCGGACGATGATGCAAAGCGGCGCGATGCAGCAGCTTCGCCAGCGCGTGATCGCGTCGTATCATCTGGGCCCGCTCGACGAGGTGGAGACGCAGGCCTATATCGAGCACCGCCTCAGGCATGTCGGCTGGGCCGGCGATCCCGCGTTCGAGCCGGCGTGCTTCAGCTTGATCCATGCGACCACCGGAGGTATCCCGAGGCGCATCAACACGCTTTGCAACCGGCTGATGCTCGCCGGATTCCTTGCCGAGAAGCACGTCCTCGGACCCGTCGACGTGGAGTCGATCGCGAGCGAGATTCGGGACGAGCTGGGATCGGAAGGCACGCTGGCTCCCGTGCCGGTCGCCATTGCCGGGGAGAGTGCCAACGCCGAGGCAGCGGACACCCTCGCCGGCGACGCAGCAAGCTGGCGCATGCATTTCCGGCGCATCGAGGAGCGCCTGGATCGCCTGGACCGGACGGTCGGCTTCGCAGTGGATCTGCTGCACCGGCTGCTTCACCCGGAGAAGTTCAGCAAGCCGAAGACCCCGGTGGGGCGCTGATGCGAGGACTCTTGCAGTCCGGAGGCTCGCTCGCCTGTGTCGTTGGGGCACGGCCGAACTACATGAAGATGGCGCCTCTGGTGCGGGCGTTCCGTGCGCGCCCGGAGTTACCCGCGGTTGCCCTGATCCATACCGGGCAGCATTACGACGTCGCGATGAACCAGCGGCTGTTCGGCGATCTGCAGCTGCCGCCGCCGGATCTCAACCTGGAGGTCGGCTCGGGATCGCACGCGATGCAGACGGCGGAAGTCATGCGTCGCTTCGAGCCCGTGCTCGAAGAGCTGTCCCCGAGCTGCGTCGTCGTCGTGGGCGACGTCAATTCGACCCTCGCCTGCAGCCTCGTCGCGAGCAAGATGGGCGCACCCGTCGCTCACGTCGAAGCCGGCCTGCGCAGCTTCGATCGCGAGATGCCGGAAGAGATCAACCGCGTGCTGACCGATCAGCTCGCCGAGCTTCTCTACACGACCGAACGCTCCGCAGCGGGCAATCTCGCCCGCGAGGGGATTGCCGCGGAGCGCATCCGCTTCGTGGGCAACGTCATGATCGACTCGTTGCTGCAGCATCGGCAACGCGCCGTGCCGCCGGTCGAGACGCTTGCCCGCGAGCGCGTGGCACCGGGATTTCTCCCCGATGGCGGCGAGTTCGGGGTGGTCACCCTGCACCGGCCGTCCAACGTGGACGAGCCTTCGGCGCTGCGGGAGGCGATCTCGATCCTGCACGACGTCGCGGAGCGCCTGCCCCTGATCTGGCCCGTCCACCCCCGGGCGCGCGGCAACATCGAACGCTTCGGTCTCGCGCCGCTCCTGGCGCGCTCGCGTATAGCACTCCTGCCGCCGCAGGGCTATCTCCAAATGCTCGGGTTGCTCGCCGACGCGCGCGCCGTGCTGACCGACTCCGGCGGCATCCAGGAGGAGACCACCGCGCTCGCGGTGCCGTGCCTCACCATGCGCGAGAACACCGAGCGACCGATCACCGTCGAGCAAGGCACCAATACCGTCGTAGGCCGTGACCGGCGGCGCATCCTGGAATGCCTCGACGACATCCTGCAGACGGGCGGCAAGCGGGGCAGGGTGCCGGAGCTCTGGGATGGACATGCGGCCGAGCGGATCGCCGCCGATCTGAGCCGGTGGCTCGCGCGCGGCGCGCGCAAGGTGGAGGCGGTCGGCGTATGAATGCGCACAATGGCGCGCCCCGCGGGATGGTGAACGCCCTCACGATCGACGTCGAGGACTACTTTCACGTCTCGGCGTTCGCCGCTCACATCCCGCGCAGCGAGTGGGATCACCGGCCGTGCCGGATCGAACAGAACGTCGATCGGGTCCTAGCGATGCTCGATGACGCCGCGGTTCACGCGACGTTCTTCACGCTCGGCTGGGTGGCAGAGCGCTATCCGGCGTTGATTCGCCGCATCGGCGAGGGGGGACACGAGCTGGCGAGCCACGGTTTCGCGCACCACCGGGCGACGGAGCAGAAGGAGGGCGAGTTTCTCGCGGACATCAGCCTGGCGAAGGCCGTGCTCGAGGATGTGGGGGGCCGAGAGGTGAAGGGTTATCGCGCGCCGAGCTTCTCGGTCGGACCCGCCAACGCCTGGGCGTTCGACTGCATCGCCGCCGCGGGCTATCGCTACAGCTCGAGCCTCTACCCCATCCGCCACGATCACTACGGAGTGCCCGACGCGCCCCGGTTCGCGCACGAGGTCGGACCGCGCCTGCTCGAGGTGCCGATCGCGACGGTGCGCCTGTTCAGCGCCAACTGGCCGGCGGGCGGTGGCGGCTACTTCCGGCTTCTGCCCTATCCTGTCTCGTGCTGGTCGCTGCGGCGCATCAATGCCGTCGACCGCAGGCCGGCGATGTTCTATTTTCACCCGTGGGAGCTCGACCCCGAGCAGCCGCGCATCGACGGCGTGAAGGCCAAGACGCGATTCCGCCATTATGTGAATCTCGAGCGCATGGGTCCGCGGCTGCGGCGGCTGCTCGAGGATTTCCGCTGGGACCGTGCGGACCGCGTGTTCCTGGGTGGGGCTGCCTGATGGCTTCCGCGGCCGCCATCGCCTCCGTCTTGCGCGCGACCGATGTCGTCACCACTCGGCCCTACGCGAACGCCGATGCCGAGCGCTGGGAAGCCTTCGTGGCCGGCTGTCCCGGGGCGACGTTCTTCCATCGCCTCGGCTGGCGCGAGGTCATCGAAGGCGAGTTCCGCCACCGCTGCCATTACCTTGTCGCGGAGCGCGGTCCGGAGCTGGTCGGCGTGCTGCCGCTCGCGCAAGTGCGCAGCCGGCTCTTCGGCCACGCTCTGGTCTCGCTGCCTTTCTGTGTCGAGGCCGGCGCCGTGGCCGCTGACGCTCGGGCATACGGTGCGCTCGTCGACGCCGCGGCGGCGCTGGCTCGCTCGCTCGGCGTCGAGTATCTCGAGCTGCGCAACCGCACGGTTCGCCATCCCGACTGGCCCCGCCAGGATCTCTACGTCACCTTCAGGAAGCCTATCCTGCCCGACGCTGAAGCCAATAAGCTGGTGATTCCCCGCAAGCAGCGAGCCATGGTCCGCAAGGGGATCGCCAACGGGCTCACGAGCGAAATCGACGCCTCGGTCGACCGCTTTTTCGCGCTGTATGCCGACAACGTCCATCGCCATGGGACGCCTCCGTTGGCGAAGCGTTATTTCGGTTGTTTGCGGGAGGTCTTCGGTGCTGCTTGTGAGGTCCTGACGGTCATCGACAGCCGTGGCCGACCGGTGAGCGGCGTGCTGAGCTTCTACTTCAGGGACGAAGTGCTTCCCTACTATGCGGGCGACACGGCCGATGCCCGGGAGCTCGCGGCGAACGACTTCAAGTACTGGGAGCTCATGCGCCGCGCGGGTGCGCGAGGCGTGCGAGTGTTCGACTTCGGCCGGAGCAAGCGTGGAACCGGTTCCTTCGACTTCAAGAAGAACTGGGGCTTCGAGCCGAAGCCGCTGGCCTACGAATACCTGCTGCTGAAGCGCGACTCGGTCCCGCAGAACAATCCGCTCAACCCGAAGTACCGCGCGCTGATTGCGCTTTGGCAACGGTTGCCGAAGCCCGTCGCCAACACCGTCGGGCCGTACATCGCGCGCAACCTTGGATAGGAATCGGCAACGCGAGCGACCGTATGGGCCTAGAGCGTGAAAGGCCGTATCCATGAAACTGAGCACTGAACTGTTTGCCGGCGCCGGCGCCGTCCGGCCGAGCTGGCAGCGACGGCCGCTCTTGGCCGTTGGTCTCGCGACGCTGATCATCCTCGCGCTGTATTGGCGCACCGCCGCGTCGATGGTCGCCATCTGGTGGCGCTCGGAAACCTTCGCGTACGGATTCGCGGTCGTGCCGATCTGCCTCTGGCTCGTCTGGCGATGCCGCGGTACCCTCGCGCAGGTCGAAGCGAGGCCATGGTGGCCCGGACTCTTCGGAGTCGTTGCTGGCGGCGCATTGTGGCTGGTGAGCTCGTCGGCCGATGTGCACGCTGCCAAGCAGTTCGCGCTCGTTTTCATGATCCAGGCTGCGATCGTCACGGTCATCGGCACGAGCGCCGCCAGGGTGATCGCGTTCCCCTTGCTATTCCTGCTGTTCGCGGTTCCGGTGGGCGAGTTTCTGCTGCCCACGCTCATCAACTGGACCGCCGACTTCACGGTTGCTGCTCTTCGCGCTTCGGGCGTGCCGGTCTACAGGGATGGCAATTATTTCATCATTCCGTCCGGAGCCTGGTCGGTGGTCGCGGCGTGTGCTGGGCTGCGCTATCTCATCGCCTCGCTGATGGTGGGAACGCTGTACGCGATGCTGGGCTATCGCAGCGCGTTGCGGCGTGCGGCGTTCATCGCGGCGTCGATCGTCGTGCCCATCGTTGCGAACTGGTTGCGCGCCTACGGGATCGTGATGCTGGCGCATCTTACGAACAACAAGCTCGCCGTCGGCGTCGATCACCTGATCTACGGCTGGCTGTTCTTCGGCATCGTCATGCTGCTGCTGTTCTGGATCGGCTCGTTCTGGCAGGAAAAGCCGGCAGAGCAGCGCATCGCCGTGCGAACCGGCGGGACGGCCGGGGCGGGAAGCGACCCATCGCGGAATCGGTCTTTGTTGCCTGCCGCGCTCGCCGCGGTTGCGGTCGCCAGTCTGTGGCTTCCCGCCGTGGCGGCGATCAAGACGTCGACGCTGGGCGGTGGTCCAGCGCTGCCGGCCGTCGGCGGCCAGCAGGAATGGAGGACCTTGGCTGCGCCGATCTCGGACTGGAAGCCGCGCTACACGGGCTTCGCGTCCGAGCGCCTTCAGACTTTTCGGCGAGACGGACGCGACGTCGGCCTCTATCTCGCCTACTATCGCGGCCAGGAAGAGGGTCGAGACCTCATCAGCTCGGCCAACGCGCTCGTGGCGGCGGAGGAACGGGACTGGAGGCTTTCGTCCCAAGGCCGGGACAGGGTCGACTGGCAAGGCGAAGCGCAAACCGTCGACGAGGCTCTGCTGTCGGGCCCAGGACTGCGACTACGGGTTTTCACGCTGTACTGGGTAGCCGGGAGGATGACCGCGAGCCAGCCCATGGCCAAAGTGCTCACCGCCTGGTCGGTCCTCACGGGCCGCGGCGACGACTCGGCGTTGATCGTCCTCTACACGCCGCAGGTAGGGTCACCCGAAGAAGCCCGACGCGTGCTGCGCAGTTTTGCTGCAGCGATGTCGCCGGCGATCGAGCAAGCGCTGACGGCGACCCGGGGAGCGCCCGGATGATCGATCGCACGAGATCGCTCGTTGTCCATGTCGTCTACCGGTTCGCGGTTGGCGGGCTGGAAAACGGCGTGGTGAATCTCGTCAACCGCCTGCCGCAGGACGCCTGGCGGCACGTAGTCGTGTCGCTCACCGAGATCGACGGGCATTTTTGCCGGCGCGTCACGCGCCCCGATGTCGATTACGTGGCGCTCAACAAGGGCCCCGGACATGCGTTGCCGCTCTATCCAACGCTCTTCGGGCTTTTCCGGAAGCTCGATCCGGCGATAGTGCACACGCGCAACCTCGCGGCGCTGGAAGCCTGCGTGCCGGCCTGGGCGGCACGGGTTCCGGCACGAGTCCACGGCGAGCATGGCTGGGACATCCACGATCTTGACGGCTCGAGCCCGCGCTATCAGTGGGTCAGACGCGCGTACCGGCCCTTCGTGACGCGCTACGTCGCCCTTTCGACGAACATCGAGCGATACCTGCAGCAGCGCGTCGGTATCCCGGCAAGTCGGATCGAGCAGATCTACAACGGCGTCGATACCGCGGCTTTTTACCCGGCGCCCCGCGGACGGTCGGCCATCGAAGCTTGTCCCTTCCAAAACCCTGGATTGTGGCTGGTCGGTACGGTCGGTCGCATGGAGCGGGTCAAGGATCAGACGAATCTCGCGCGGGCATTCGTGCGCGCCTTGGACCTGCATCCTGGAGCTCGAGAACGGATGCGGCTGGTCATGGTCGGGCAGGGCGCCCTCCGGCCCGAAGTGGAAGCCATCCTCGACGGAGCCCGCGCGCGCGAGCTTGCGTGGCTGCCGGGCGAGCGTTCGGACATCCCTGCAATACTGCGCGGCTTGGACTGCTTCGTCCTGCCGTCGCTCGCCGAGGGCGTCTCGAACACCATTCTCGAGGCCATGGCGTCGGGCCTGCCGGTCGTCGCCACGCGCGTTGGCGCCAACGGCGAGCTCATCGAGGATGGCATGACGGGGCGGCTGGTGCGTGCCGGCGATCATGACGCACTTGCGAACGGGATTCTCGCGTATCTCGATGCCCCGTCGACAGCCCGCCGTCATGGCGGTGCGGGTCGGCGGCGCGCCGAGAGCCGATTCAGCCTCGAGCGGATGGTCGAGCGCTATCATCGGCTGTACACCGAGGTCCTCCGCAAGCGCGCGATCGATCGCGCCGAAGCGCATGCTGAGGCTCGGGGCCCGAGTACGCTCGGCTGATTCGGGAGACACGTGCGATGTGCGGCCTCGTCGGCATCTTCGACACTCGCGGACATCGGGAGATAAGCCGCGAGCTGCTTTCCCGCATGAACGAGGCGCAGCACCATCGCGGGCCCGACGAGGTCGGGCTCCATGTCGAGCCCGGCCTCGGCCTCGGCCATCGACGGCTCTCGATCATCGATCTGTCCACCGGTCAGCAGCCTTTGTTCAACGAGGACCGCAGCGTGGTCGTCGTGTACAACGGCGAGATCTACAACTACCGGTCGCTGATTCCGGAGCTCACCGCGCTCGGGCACACCTTCCGCACGAAGAGCGACACCGAGGTCATCGTGCACGCCTGGGAAGCCTGGGGCGAAGCGTGCGTGCAACGCTTCCGCGGCATGTTCGCCTTCGCGCTCTGGGACCGCAACCGCTCGACGCTCTTTCTCGCGCGCGACCGGCTGGGCGTCAAGCCCTTGTACCACGCGCTGCTGGCCGACGGCACGTTCCTGTTCGGCTCCGAGTTGAAGGCGCTGCTCGCGCACGGGCGGCTCTCGCGCGAGATCGATCCGTGCGCGGTCGAGGAGTACTTCGCGCTGGGCTACGTCCCCGAGCCGCGCACGATCTTCCGGGGCGCGTTCAAGCTCCCGCCGGCGCACACGCTGACGCTGCGCCGTGGCGAGGCGCTGCCCGCAACGGTCGAGTATTGGGACCCCCGCTTCACCCTCGACCGCGCGCTCACCCTCGAGGACGCGACCGCGGAGCTCACGGCGCGGCTGGACGAGTCGGTACGGCTGCGCATGATCGCCGAGGTGCCGCTGGGCGCTTTTCTCTCGGGCGGCGTCGATTCGAGCGCGGTGGTCGCGGCGATGGCCGGCACGTCGCAGGGCCCCGTCAACACCTGCTCGATCTCGTTCTCTGATCCGGAGTACGATGAATCGCGCTATGCCCGGCAGGTCGCCGAGCGATACCGCACCCGCCACTTCGCGCATCGCGTGCAGAGCGAAGACTTCGACTTGATCGACGAGCTGGCGCGCCTCTACGACGAGCCTTTCGCCGACAGCTCGGCGATTCCCACCTACCGGGTCTGCCAGCTCGCCCGCCGCCACGTAACCGTCGCGCTCTCCGGCGACGGAGGCGACGAGAGCTTCGGGGGTTACCGGCGCTACCGCCTGCATCTCGCGGAGGAGCGCCTGCGACGGCTGCTGCCGCTGGGCTTACGCCGGCCGATGTTCGGGCTGCTGGGAAGGGCTTATCCGAAGGCGGACTGGGCGCCGCGCGTCTTTCGTGCCAAATCGACGTTCGAGGCACTCGGGCGCGATTCGGTGGAGGCCTATTTTCACGAAATCTCCATCGTGCGCGATGGCATGCGCGATCGGCTGTTCACCGATGCGTTCCGGTCGAAGCTCGGCGGATACCGCGCGGTCGAGGTATTTCGCCGGCACGCCCGGCGCGCGGATACCGATGATCCGCTCGCCCAGATCCAGTACCTTGACCTCAAGACCTATCTCGTCGGCGACATCAATACCAAGGTCGATCGCGCGAGCATGGCGCACTCGCTCGAGGTGCGCGAGCCGCTGATGGATCACCCGCTGGTGGAGTGGCTCGCGAGCCTGCCTTCATCGATGAAGGTACGCGGGCAGGAAGCCAAATGGCTTCTCAAGAAGGCGATGGAGCCGCGCCTGCCGCGCGACCTCCTTTACCGCCCGAAGATGGGCTTCGCGGTGCCGCTCGCACGCTGGTTTCGGGGCCCACTTCGCGAGCGCGTGCGCACCGCGCTCCTGGGCGAGCGGCTCGCCGACACGGGATTCTTCGACGGGGCCTGCCTGCGGGAGCTCCTCGACCAGCACGACTCCGGCATGCGCGACTACAGCGCCTCGCTGTGGACGCTGCTCATGTTCGACGCTTTTCTGCGCAACGTCGTCGACCAGCAGGACGAGGCGAGACTGCTGCACGAAGCGGCCTGAACCCGCTCATGCGCATTCTGCACGTCCTCGACCACTCGTTGCCGCTGCACAGCGGCTACGCCTTCCGCACGGCGTCGATCCTGCGCGAGCAGCGCGCGCTGGGCTGGGAAACGCTGCAGCTCACCACGCCGCGCCAGGGACGGAGCACGGCGAACGTGGAGGAGGTCGATGGCTGGCGGTTCCACCGCACGGCGGCGCCGGGCGGCCCACTATCGCGTACCCCTGCGGCCCTCTACGCCGGCGAAATGATCGCGACGGCACGGCGTATCGACGAGCTCGCGAAGTCGTTTCGTCCCGACGTGCTCCATGCCCACTCGCCTGTGCTCAACGTGCTGCCCGCACTCTGGATCGGCCGCAAGCGGGGCATTCCGGTCGTCTACGAATTGCGTGCGCTCTGGGAGGACGCGGCCGTCGATCATGGCGTCACCGGGAAACACAGCCTGCGCTATCGCGTCTCGCGTTGGCTCGAGACCTTCGCGCTGCGTCGCGCCGACCACGTGACGACGATCTGCGAAGGGCTGCGCGCGGAAGTCGAGGCTCGCGGCATAGCGCGGGAGCGGATCACGGTGATCCCGAATGCCGTCGACGTCACTGCGTTTCGATTCGGCGTCGAGGCGGATCGGGCGCTCCGCGCGAGGCTCGGGCTCGAAGGCAAGACCGTCATCGGTTTCGCCGGCTCCTTCTATGGCTACGAAGGTCTGGACCTTCTCATCGGGGCGGCCGCGTTGCTCGTCCCGCAGCGCCCCGAGCTGCGCGTCCTGCTCGTCGGTGGCGGGCCGCAGGAGGAGACGCTCAAGAGGCTGGCCGCCGAGCGGGGGATTTCCGACCGCGTAGTCTTCGCCGGGCGCGTTCCCCACGCCGAGGTGCAGGCGTACTACGAGCTCATCGACGTGCTGGCCTACCCTCGGCATCGCACGCGACTGACCGACATCGTCACGCCGCTCAAGCCGCTCGAGGCGATGGCCGGCGGGCGGCTGTTCGTGGCCTCCGACGTCGGGGGGCATCGCGAGCTTGTTTGCCACGGTCAAACCGGTTTTCTCTTCCCGGCCGGCGACGCGGGCGCGCTCGCCCGAGCGATCGACACCATCCTGGCGCGGCCTGAGGACTGCGCGCACGTGCGCGCGCAGGCGCGGCGCTTCGTCGAGACCGAGCGCACCTGGGCGCGCAGCGTCGGGCGCTATGCGGACGTGTATCAGCGGCTTTGCGAGGCCCACCCCGGGGTGGCCGGACGGCTCAAGCAGGCGGTTCGCTAGCGCCATGTGCGGCATCTACGGCGTCCTTCAGCTCGACGGCGCCCTTGCGCCCGCCGAGGCGCTGCGCCGCATGGGCGCGCTGACGATCCATCGCGGTCCCGACGACGAGGGCATCCACGCGGACGGCCCCGTGGCGATCGGGATGCGGCGGCTGTCGATCATCGACCTCGCCGGCGGACATCAGCCGCTGTCCAATGAGGACGACTCGCTGTGGCTGGTCGCGAACGGAGAGATCTACAACTACCGGGAGCTGCGTCGGGATCTCCTGGCCGCGGGCCACCGCTTCAAGACGGATTCGGATTGCGAAACGCTGTTGCATCTGTACGAGGCGCACGGCGACGCGTTCGTGGACCGATTGAACGGCATGTACGCGTTCGCGCTCTGGGATGCGCGGCGGCGGCGGCTGCTTCTCGGCCGTGATCGCCTGGGCATCAAGCCGCTCTACGTCCGGCAGGATGCAAGCCGCCTGGTGTTCGCAAGCGAGGCTAAGGCCGTCCTGGCCATGCCCGGTATTCGCGCCGAGCTCGATCCTGCGGCGCTGCATGCCTATCTCAGTCTGGGCTACGTGCCGGCGCCGCAGTCGATCTTCCGCGGCGTCCGCAAGCTGCCTGCGGCGACGCTGCTCATGGCCGACGGCAACCGCGTCGAGCATCAACGCTACTGGCGCCTCCCGCAGGAAGTCGATTCGACCGTCGGCGTCGAGGCGTGGGCGGAACGCGTTCGCGCGCGCCTCGAGGAGTCGGTCCGCATGCAGATGGTGAGCGACGTGCCGATCGGCGCCTTCCTCTCGGGCGGGATCGATTCCAGCGCCGTCGTAGGATTCATGTCGGCGCACAGCGAGTACCCGGTCAAGACCTACGCCATCGGCTTCGACGGCGGCCGCGCCGAGGCCTACTACAACGAGCTGCCCTACGCGCGAGCGATCGCGCAGCGCTTCGGCACCGACCACCACGAGATCGTCGTGCGCCCCGACGTCGTCGCGCTTCTGCCGCGCCTGCTCTGGCACATGGACGAACCGATCGCGGATACGGCATTCATCACGACGTACCTCGTGTCCGAATTCGCCCGCCGCGAGGTCACCGTGATTCTGTCCGGCGTGGGCGGCGACGAGCTCTTCGCCGGCTACCGCAGGTATCTCGGCAATCACTACCAGGCGCGCTTCGAGCGGCTGCCCGCAGGGCTCCGCCGCGCGGCGTCGGCGCTCGGCAGCAGGCTTCCCAGCGATCGGCATTCGCCGCTGCTCGATGCGATGCGTCTCGCCAAGGGCTTCCTCGCCTCGGCCGGCTTGCCGCTCGAAGAGCGCTATCGTTCGTACGTCGAAGTCTTTCCGGAGGCGATGGCGGCGGATCTGCTGCGCGAGGCACCGGCGGATGTGGAGGACGGCCTGGCGAAGGCGTTCGCAGAAGCCGCGAGCTCCGACGACCTGAACCGCATGCTCTCAGTCGATGTCGACACCCAGTTGCCCGACGACCTGTTGCTGCTCACCGACAGGATGAGCATGGCGGTCTCGCTCGAGTGCCGCGTGCCGCTGCTCGATCACGAGCTGGTCGAGCTCGCCGCGCGCATTCCCGAGGAGGTGAAGCTTCGCGGCGGGCGGCTCAAGCATGTCATGAAGGCGGCGCTCGAAGGGCTGCTGCCGAAGGACATTCTGGAGCGAAGAAAAAGAGGGTTCGGCGCACCGATGGGCGCGTGGCTCAAGGACGAGCTCGCGCCGCTCGTGCGGGAGCTTCTGTCCGAAGCGTCGGTCGAGGCGCGGGGCCTTTTCCGCTATCCCCAGGTCGCCTCGCTTGTCGCCGCACACGAGGCGAACCGGATCGACGGCACCGATCGGCTGCTGGCGCTCCTCAACTTCGAGGTCTGGGCGCGGGTGCACCTGGACGGGCGCGCGCCCGACGACGTGGCCGAAGAGCTCAAGGCCGGGGTCGCGTGAAGATCCTCTATGTCTGCCATCGCTTTCCGTTTCCGCCCAAACGCGGCGGGAAGATCCGGCCCTTCAACATGATCCGGCATCTGTCGCGCGACCACGAGGTGACCGTGGCTTCGATCGTGCGCTCGGATGAGGAGGCGGCCGAGGGAGCGGGGCTGGCGCAGCATTGCGCGCGCTACGAGATGGCTCGCGTCTACGATCCGCTGCAGGCGCTGCGCATGGTCGCGCGCCTGCCAACGCCCGCGCCGTCCTCGCTCGCCTACTTCTATTCGCCGGACCTGGCGCGGCGGGTGCGCGAGCTCCTGGCCAAAGAGCGCTTCGACCTCGTCTTCGTTCACTGCTCCTCGGCCGCACAGTACGTCGAGGACGTGCAGGGCGTTCCGAAGATCCTCGACTTCGGCGACATGGACTCGCAGAAGTGGCTCGAATACGCGCGCTACAAGCCGTTTCCGGCATCGCTCGGCTACCGGCTCGAGGCACACAAGCTCGCGCGCGAGGAAAGGCGGCTCGCCTCGCGCTTCGATCTGTGCACCGCGACCACCCGCGCCGAACGGGAGACGCTCGAAAGCCTCGGCACGGGCGTCGCGACGGACTGGTTCCCGAACGGCGTGGACAGCGACTACTTCTCGCCTTCGCCGGAGCCCTACGACCCGGACACCATCGCGTTCGTCGGCCGCATGGACTACTACCCGAACCAGCAGTGCATGTTCGACTTCTGCACGCACACGCTGCCGCGGCTGCGGGCGAGTCGGCCGGCGATCAAGCTCCTCATCGTGGGAGCCGATCCGCCACCGGCGGTGCGCGACCTGCAGAAATTGCCGGGCGTGACCGTCACCGGCTCGGTACCGGACGTGCGACCGTACCTACGGTGCTCCGCGCTGATGGTGGCGCCTCTCAACATCGCCCGAGGGACACAGAACAAGATTCTCGAGGCTATGGCGATGGGCGTGCCGGTGGTGACGAGCCGAGCGGCTGCTGGCGGCGTCGACGCGCTCGACCAAGAGCATTTTCTGGTGGCCTCCGCGCCCGAGCACTACGCGTCGCTCATTCTGGAGATTCTCGAGCATCCGCAAGAGCGCTTGCGGCTGAGCCGGGCAGGACGGGCGCGCATGCTCTCGAACCATGCGTGGGACAAGTCGATGCAGCGCCTGGATCAGATCATCGAGCGGTGCCTGTCTCGGTTCCCCGCCCCGGCGGCAAGCGCGGATGCCGCTGCGCCGGCGCTTCGAGAGACGGTCGATACTCATTGATGGACATCAGCATCTTCGGATTGGGTTATGTGGGCGCCGTATCGCTCGCCTGCCTGGCGCGCGACGGGCATCGCGTCATCGGCGTCGACGTCGATCAGGCGAAGCTCGATCTCATCGCGGCCGGCAAGACACCCGTCGTCGAAGAAGGCATGGTGGAGCTCATGGCGAGCGTCGTGACGAGCGGCCGAGTTACGGTGACGCGGGCCGCTCGCGAAGCGGTGATGGGTAGCGACGTGTCGCTTATCTGCGTCGGTACGCCGTCGGCGCCGAATGGCAGCCAGGATCAGGCGGCGGTCATCCGAATTGCGCGCGATCTCGGCGCAGCGATGCGGGAGAAGCCCACACCCCACGTGTTCGTGTTCCGCTCCACGCTGGTTCCGGGCACGGTGGAGGAGGCGCTGCGCCCGATCATCGAGACCGAGTCGGGCAAGAAGGAGGGTGTCGACTTCCACGTGTGCTACCAGCCCGAGTTCCTGCGCGAGGGCTCGTCGATCAGGGACTACGGCAAGCCGCCGTTCAGCATCGTCGGCGCCAATGCGGAGGCGGCCGTGCAGAAGCTGCGCGAGCTGTTCGGACATTTGCCGTGCGAGTTCTACGCCACGTCCATCCGGGCGGCCGAGACCGTGAAGTACTGCTGCAACAACTTCCACGCGCTCAAGATCACCTTCGCCAACGAGACGGCCCGGCTGTGCGAGGCGCTCGGCGTGGACCCGTTCGAAGTCATGGATCTGGTCAGCCGCGACCGCCAGCTCAATATCTCTCCGGCGTATCTGAAGCCTGGCTTTGCTTTCGGCGGATCGTGCCTGCCCAAGGACCTCCGCGCGACGCTTCATCTGGCGCGAATGCGTGACGTCGAGCTGCCGATGCTCGCCCACATCCTGCCATCGAACCGGACGCACATCGAGCACGCGATCGCCAAGGTCATGGCGAGCGGCAAGCGCCGCATCGGCATGCTGGGACTGTCGTTCAAGACGGGCACCGACGATTTGCGCGAAAGTCCGCTGGTCGCGCTGGCCGAGCACTTCATCGGCAAAGGCTTGAGCCTCCTCGTGTACGATCCGGAGGTGGAGCTCTCCAATCTGCTCGGAGCGAACCGCCGCTTCATCGAGCAGCACGTACCTCACATCGGCTCGCTTATCCGGAGCAGCATCGAAGCGGTGATCGCCGAGTCGGACGTGCTGGTGGTGGGATTGAACGATCCGGACGCTGCAGCGGCGCTCGGCCGGCACGTACGGCCGGACCAGATCGTGCTCGATCTCGTGGGGCTGCCCACCCGTGGCGGTTTGGCCGGCCAGTATCAAGGATTGTGCTGGCGATGACGCGGTCGCTCGCTGTCACGGATGAGCCCAAGGCGGCTGTCCGCACCGCCTGGGTGCGCAAGCTGATCGGGCTAGTGTCTCCGGGGGGTTCAGGCGGCCGGCTGTCGATCCTGATCTTTCATCG
>DASVPH010000140.1:0-2223 GCA_036382945.1 Casimicrobiaceae bacterium | reverse complement strand
ACCGGCTCGGCCCGCCGCGCGGGAGCTTCGCCACTGCGCACGCGCTGCTCCAGCGCCACCCTCACCCGCTCGATCACCTCCGGCCAAGCCCCGTGCTCACGCTGCCGAAATAAACGCAGCGTCGGGTACCACGGGCTGTCTACGCGCTCTTCCAGCCAGCGCCATTCGGCAGGATTTGCTACCAGCAGCCACACCGGTTTGCCCAACGCGCCGGCCAGATGCACCACCGCCGTATCCACACCGATCACCAGATCGAGCTGAGCGATTACCGCCGCGGTGTCCGCGAAATCCTCCAGATCCGGACCGAGATCGACCAGCCCTCGCTCCGGCACTGCAGCTTGCGCGGCGGCGGCCGCCGAGCCCTTCTGCAACGAATAGAAGCGAACCCCCTTCACATCCCACAGCGGATCGAGCAGCGGCTGTGGAATCGATCGATCGCGATCGTAGCGATGCGAGGGGTTGCCTGCCCACACCAAGCCGACCTTTAGCTCTCCGGCCGCGCCGACACGCCCGGCCCAGCGTCCGACCCAGGCGGAGTCGAGGCGTATGTATGGGATGTCGGCAGGGATCGAATCCAGGTCCGTCTCGAACACTGTCGGCAGCGTGTGGAGATGGATGTAGTAGTCGAACGCCGGCAGCGCCTGCTCGAACGTGATCACGCGATCGACACCTTCGACTCCGGCGCAGAGTCGATCCAGCCCTTGGCGAACCTGCAGCACTACGCTGGCTCCCAATGCCTTGACCAGCGGTGCATAACGAAGCAATTGAATGATATTGCCGTAGCCCTGTTCGCCCCGAAGGAGAATGGTCTTGCCGCGAAGATCCTGCCCAGACCATACGGGAACGGGGAAGGCCGGGCGTCGCGACCGTGCCGGTTCGATCAGCCATCGAAACTCGTGATGATGCCAGCCCTCTCGCAATCGCCCGACCGTCAGCAGTGCGAACGAATAACACAGGTGCGCATAGGAATCGGGCGTTGTGCAAAGGATTTGCTCGAGCTGAGCCAACGCCTCTCGGACGCGGCCCAGGTCCAGCAGGTATCGAGCGAGGTTGATCGCCGCCCCGACTTCTTCGCCTGCCTTGACTTCAAGCTCGGCCGCTGTCCGCAATGCCTCGAGCGCCTCGCCTTGGCGGCCCTCGCTCGCAAGCACGCCACCGAGATCGGTCCACGCTCTTGGTCGATCGCCGGCGACCGTCGACGCACGTCGAAGGAACGGCTCGCCCTTCCCGGTTTCGCCGAGCTTGAGCTCACATCCCGCAATCATGACCAGAGCGTCGTAATCATCCGGCGACAGTTCGAGCCCCCGCTTGCCAACCTCGACGGCTTCGTCGTACCGCCCCTGCGCACTTAGCGTTGCGGCCAGACTGAAGTGCGCCCCGCCGCTTTCCGGATCGAGCGCAACCGCCCTGCGCATGCAGGCTTCGGCACCCGGCACATCGCCGGTGAAAAAACGGGTCCACCCGAGCTCGACGCAGAGCGTAGTCGACTGGAATCCGCTCGCTTCTGCTCGCGAATATCCGGCGCGCGCTTCGTGCAGTCGACCCCAACGCTGAAGTATCGACGCCCGCGCGCAGAGGAGCTCTCCGTCTTCCGGGGTGGCGGCCAAGGCTTCGGCGACCCGCGTCAAGGCTTCGCCGAAACGGCCTTGGGCAGTCAGGGCCTCCACCTCCTCGATGACTTGAACCTGGCGTGCAAGGTTCGTCCCCGCCGCGGTCGCTTCGCGCTCGGCCGTCTCCAGGGCCGAGCTTGCTCCCCTCGCTCCGGTCGGTTGCACCCGCGGTCGTCGCAGCAACGCCATCTTTCTAGTCCCGTCCCGAGAACAGCAGCCGCCATCGCAAGGATCCGCGACAAACGGGCCAGCTTGAGGGGCTCGGCACGTCGCGAGCCGTCTTGTGCCCTGCAATGGCGGGGCCAGTTACGTCAGCTCGACACATCCCTCGAGACCTATATCGACGTCGACTTCTTCGGGTATGGCGAGCAAGGCCGATGCCGTGCCCCCGGCGAAGATGTCCTCCGCGCGGCGATTGAAGTTCTGCGGGTTGAACAACGCCGTCTCCTGCCGCCAGGAGCGATAACCGAAATCCTTCACCCGCGCCGCCAGCTCGCTCAGCGCACGCTCGTCGGGCACTGCGATGAACAACATTGGCCGCAGCCGCCACAGCGTGTCCGCCGCCCCACCGAGCACCTCCAGCGCCGGGGCCTGCACCCCGAGCTTGAGCAGC
>DASVPH010000139.1:0-30548 GCA_036382945.1 Casimicrobiaceae bacterium | reverse complement strand
GCTGCTTAGCTCAGTACGATGTCAACGGAAAGGAACGCAAAATCAAAACGAAAGCTGCTGCGTAAGGTCCGCTACTCATCGATCAAAAAGCGGACATATGGCGTGTTACCTAAACCGGACATCTTGACAAGTTACTAACACAGGCAGTCAATCGAACACAGGCAAGCGAGTCGCCCCGGAGGCGGGTCGCCCCATCGCGGCGGCCTCGACGGTCAGGGCGAGGCTTGCGAAGCGCGAACGCCCGCCGCGGCGGCGAGCGCCGTGTCGCGTTCGACTTTGGGCAACGCGGCGAGCGCCTTGACCCGCGCGTAGAACCGCGGCAGGTCGTCGCCGTCGGCGGCGAGCAGCGCCTGGAACTCGGGCACCTTTTGCGTGTAGAGACCCACCGCAGCGAGGCTCGCGTTGTTCGGACCCTGCGCGAACCAGTAGTCGTAGGCGCTGAACCCACCCCACGCGCGCTTCGTTTCCGCGTACCCGGCGCGCATCGCCTCGAACGCTCGTGCCTTGCCTGCGAGCTTGGCCTCGTCGCTCAAGTTGCTCGCGTAGAGCGCCTCGAGCTTCGCGCGCGTGCGCTCGACCAGCGCCCGGAACGCAGTGCGGTAGCGCTCGGCCGTCGCGAACTGGCGATCGAGCTCCGGATCGTGCTGCGCGGCAAGCCAGCGGCGCAGGCTCTCCTCCTCGACCGCGACCGCGAACGATTCGTTGAACACCGTGTCGTCCTTGACGTAGACGATCTGGTGCGCGAGCTCGTGAAAAATCAACCGTGCGATCTCGGTGTCAGGATAGCGAATGAAGGTCGAGAGCATCGGGTCGGAGAAGTATCCGAGCGTGGAGTACGCCGGCACGCCGCCGATGTACACGTCGTCGCCGCCCGCGGCGAGGCGCGCCGCTTCGGCGCGCGCGTCGGCTTCGGCGAAGTAACCGCGATAGTTCACGCACCCGGCGATGGGGAAGCACCACTGGCGGGGTTTGAGCGACAGCGGCGGCGTGGCGAACACGTTCCAGAGCACGAACCGGCGGCCGAGCTCGGAGTAGCGGCGATAGCTCGCGTTGTCGGGAAGGCGCAGCTCGCGGCTCGCGTAATCGCGGATCGCGAGCACGCGCTCGAGCTTGCGCTTCAAGACCGGATCGCGCACGCTGTCGAGCACCGCCGGGATGGGCTGCGCGCGGTGCAAGAGGTCGAGCTGACCGCTGATCCCCTGCCAGTAATACTCCGCCGTCGAGCAGCCGCTCAAGATCAGCGTCGCAGCGCCGAGGAGGGCGAGCGGTCTCATCGCCGGGCGAGGCTCGGCAGCCAGTGCGCGAGGCGGCGCACGCCCTCCTCGAGCAGCGGCCGGGCGATGGTGTAGGCGAAGCGCACGTGCGCCTCCGGTCGATGGCGGCCGAAGTCGACGCCGGGCGTGAACGCGACGCCGGTGGCCTGCAGCGCTTCGAGCGCGAAGCGCTCGCTGTCGAGGCCGAAGGCCGAGCAGTCGGCGTAGACGAAGAAACCGCCGCCCGGCAGCACCGGAATGCGGAACCCGAGCTCGCGCAGCGCGGGAACCAGGAAGTCGCGGCGCGCCCGGAATTCGCGCCGGCGGCTCTCGACGATGGCCAGCGTTTCCGCAGCGAAGCACGCCAGGCCGGCGCGTTGCGACGGCGTGGCGGGCGAAATGTACAGGTTCTGTGCGAGCTTCTCGACCTCGCGCACGTGCCGCTCGGGCGCGACCAGCCAACCGAGCCGCCAGCCCGTCATGTTGAAGTACTTGGAAAAGCTGCTGATCACGAAGATCTCGTCGGAGAGCCCGAGCGCCGTGCGCGCCGCGCCGTCGTAGGTGAGCCCGAGATAGATCTCGTCGACGATGAGCGTGCCGCCGCGCGCGGCGACCGTGTCGGCGACGCGGCGCAGCTCATCCCACGCCACGGTGGTGCCGGTCGGGTTCGACGGCGAAGCGATCAGCACGCCGCGCGTTCGCGGCGTCCAGTGCCGCTCGATCAGCGCGGCGGTCAACTGGTAGTTGGACTCGGGACCGACCGGCACGCCGAGCGCCTCGCCCTCGAGCGTGCGCACGAAATGCCGGTTGCAGGGGTAGCCGGGATCGGCGAGCAGGATCTGCTGATCGCGGTCGACGAGCAGCGCCAGCGTGAGCAGCAGCGCGGCCGACGAGCCCGCTGTGACGACGACGCGCTCGGGCGAAACCTCGACGTCGTAGCGCTCGCGGTAGTGGTCGGCGATCGCCCGTCGCAACTCGGGCAGCCCGAGCGCTGAGGTGTAATAGACGCCGCCGCTGGCGATCCCCGCCCGCGCCGCATCCAGAACCGGCTGCGGCGTCGGGAAGTCCGGCTCGCCGATCTCCATGTGGATCACGCTGCGGCCCGCGGCTTCGAGCGCTCGCGCGGCGGTCTGCACCTCCATCACGTGGAAGGGCGCGATGTCGCCCACGCGCGCGGCCAGCTCGCTCCTGGCATCCATCGAAAGTCTGAGTGCGGCTCGACGCAAAGGTGCTATGGTAACCGCAATGACCTCCCCGGTGCTTGCCATGGTCTCGCCGTTCCCTCTGATCCTGATGATCTTCTCGCTGATCGCGCCGGCCCACGCCGGCGTATACAAATGCGCGAGCGAAAAGGGTGTCGTCTATCAGGACACCGCCTGCGCGCCAGGGAAGGAGCTGCGCAATCTCGACACCGATCCGGCCACGCTCTCCGTCGTGCCGGGCACACCGGTCCCGAAGCGCGCGACCGCACCGCCGCCTCCGACCAAGCCCGCCCGTGCGCGCACGAGCACGGCGAAGAGCAAAGGCGGCAACGCAGCCGAGCGCAAATTTCTCCGCGCCGGGATGACCGAGAGCGAAGTGCTCTACAGAGTCGGCCGGCCCGACATGGAGGTGAACGCGAAGCGCAAGGCCGGTCGCCAATGGTCGTACATGCCCACGGCGGACGACCCGGATACGCTGACCACCGTGACCTTCGTGGGCGCGAAGGTCGATCGGGTCGAGCGCAAAGTGGTGCGCTGAAGGCCTCGATGCGCGCGGTCGTCCAGCGGGTACGCGAGGCGAGTGTGGCCATCGATCGCCGGGCGGTGGCGTCGATCGGGTCGGGATTGCTCGTGCTTTGCGGCGTGAGTCCCACGGATTCCGAAGCCGATCGCGATTGGCTAGCGCGCAAGATCGTGAGCCTGCGCATCTTCGACGACGACGCCGGCGTGATGAATCGCTCGCTCGCCGAGGTCGGCGGCGAGCTCCTGGCGGTGAGCCAGTTCACGCTGTATGCATCGACCCGCAAGGGCGCCCGGCCCTCCTACAGCGCCGCGGCGCCGCCGGACTTGGCGGCGCCTGCGTTCGCCGCCTTCGTGCGTGAGCTGGAACGCCTGCTCGGTCGACCCGTGCCCACCGGCGTGTTCGGCGCGCACATGCAGGTCGCGCTCGTCAACGACGGCCCGGTCACGATCTGGCTCGACACGGTTGCGCGCGAATAAGGGACTCGAGCCGCCGTACACCGCACTCCGGCCGCGTTTGGGGTGCGCCTTCTGTAATTCCTACAAGGCCACAGCCGGCTGACCGTCGCGGCGTTGCGCGACCGCGGAACAATTCCCGGCATGCGGCCGTCGTACCGTTTACCATGCTTGACCAGAGCTTCTATGGCAATAGCATCCTCGCTTGGCTCGTGGCGTCCGGCGTTGCGCTCGCTACCGCCGTCGCGCTGGTGGTGCTCCGGGCGCAAACCGTGCGCTGGTTGACCGCACGGGGTGGCGGCGCACATCCCCACCGTACGGCATCGGCGCTGGCCGCGCTCGAAGGCACGCGACCGTGGTTTCTCGTGATCGCCGCGCTGTACGCCGGCGCCCAGTTCCTCGCTCTGCCGCCGAAGGGCGATCGCCTGGTCGATCATGTCACGCTGATCGCGACAATCGTCCAAGTCGCGATCTTGGCGAGCAAGGCGATTCGGCGCTGGCTCGCGCATCAGGTCGCGGCGCGACGCGAGACCGACGCCGGGGCGGCCACGACCGTCAGCGTGCTCGGCTTCTTCGTGCAGCTCGGCCTGTGGTCGGTCGTGCTGCTGCTCGCGCTCGAGAACCTCGGCTTCAATATCACGGCGCTCCTTGCCGGATTGGGCATCGGCGGCATCGCGGTCGCGCTCGCCGCACAGAGCATCCTGGGCGACCTCTTCGCGTCGATCATGATCGCGCTCGACAAGCCGTTCGCCATCGGAGATTTCGTCGTGCTCGACAACAACATGATGGGTGCGGTCGAGTACATCGGCATGAAGACGACGCGGCTGCGCAGCCTCTCCGGGGAGCAGATCGTGATCGCGAACGCGGACATGCTGAAGAGCCGGTTGCGCAACTTTCAGCGCCTCACCGAGCGGCGCGTCGAGTTCAGCCTCGTCGTTCCGCCGGATACGCCCGCGGCGAAGCTCGCGATGATCCCGGGGATCCTGCGCCAGGCGATCGAGGCCCAGCCCAAGGCTCGCTTCGAGCGCGCCCATTTCAAGAGCTTCGACGACAACAAACTGCTGTTCGAAGCGGCCTATTACGTCAGCGACCGCGACTACAACCGGTACATGGACATCCAGCAGGCCATTAACCTCGCCACCTACGCCCGGTTGCAGAAGGAAGCGATCGCGCCGGTGCGGGAGCCGACCGCGCCGAAGGCGGACAAGGCGCACGCAGCGGTCCCCGAGACGCAAGCCGCGGCTCGCCGCCGGGAGCCGGCGCTGCGGCATCACTAACGTATCGTACTGGACAGCGTCTCGGCGATCTCGGCGCTCTCCTTGGTATCCCGCCCACTGAGCCGGGGCCGCTAGTCGTTGAACGGTTCGGCTCGATCGTCGGCCCAGCGGGCCTGCCTTCGCGACGCTAGTCTCGGGTGACCGAGCAGCTCAATGACGGCGCTCAGATCCACGGGCTTGATCAGGTGAACGTCGAAACCCGCTTCCCAAGAGCGGGCCTTGTCCTCGTCCCGACCGTAGCCGGTCAATGCCACGAGCACTGCGCGCCTAAGCGCGGGCATCTTGCGCATTTGGCGCGCCAGGTCGTAGCCGTTGCTCCCCGGCAGGCCGATGTCGAGCAGCACGACATCCGGGGGGTGCGCGCGAGCCGCTTCCAGCGCGCTGCGGGCATCGTACGCGGTTCGCACGTCGTGGCCCTCCATTTCCAGGATCATGCCCAGGCTTGTCGCCGCATCCTTGTTGTCGTCAACCAGCAGCACGCGGCGCGCAACGGTCGGCACGCGCCGCTCCACCGTGTCAGCCTGGCGCTCGCGCGAAGGTGCACGCCGGGTAGGCTCGCTCAAGTGTTGTCTCGCCGCGAGCGGCAAGCGCACCACGAACTCGCTGCCCTGCCCCGGTCCGTCGCTAAAGGCTTGCACCGTGCCGTCGTGCATCTCGACGAGCGCCTGCACGAGCGCCAGGCCGATTCCCAGTCCCCCTTGCGCGTAGACGAGCGGATCATCCGCCTGCGCAAACATGTCGAAGATGCGCGGCAGCATTTCCGGGGCGATGCCGATGCCGTGATCGCGCACGCGCACGACGACCTGATCATTCTCCCGTGCCGCGTTCAGCGCGATCCGGCTTGCATCGCCGCCGAACTTGGCGGCATTGTTCAGCAAGTTGGCGAAGGCCTGCGCCAGTCGACTGCGATCGGCTTCCAGTACAACGGGCTCGCGCGGTAGCGAGATCGTCAATTCGTGACGATGGCGGTCGATAAGCGGCTGGCTGATCTCGACGGCTAGCTCTATCAGAGTCGCTAATTCGGTCGGCTCCTTCTGCAGCCTGATCTTGTTGCGGGTTATGCGGGATATGTCCAGAAGGTCGTCTACCAATCGCGCCATCTGCCGCACCTGGCGCTCCATCATGTCGCGCACCTTGCCGAACCGGACCGCCTCGAGGCCGACTCTGTGCAGGATCTCCATGCCGTTGCGAAGCGGCGCCAGCGCGTTGCGCAGCTCGTGAGCCAGCATCGCCAGGAACTCGTCCTTGCGGCGGTCCGCCTCCCTGAGCGTTGCTTCCGCCCTCTTTCTGTCGGTGATATCGATGATCGCGCTCAGGACGAACGCTTCTCCCCCGACCTCGAGGGGATTGAGACCAACCTCGATGGGCACTTCGCTCCCATCCTTGCGCAAGCCGTAGAGGTCGCGCCCGCTGCCCATCGGTCTCATTCGACGAGCGAGAGCGAAGGATGCGCGGTGCTCCGGATGGCGCTGGCGAAAGCGCTCGGGAACGAGCCGCTCGATCGGCTGGCCGAGCAGCTCTTCGCGTGTATAGCCGAACAGTCGCTCGGTCTGGGCGTTGACCAGGACGATCGTGCCCGCGCGATCGACCATGACCGTCGCGCTGGGCGAGGCTTCGAGCGCCAGATGGAATTTGTCCTCGGCTCGCCTGCGCTCGGTGATGTCGCGGAAGATTAGAACCGCGCCGACAACACTGCCCGTAGCGTCGGTGATGTGCGCTCCGCTGTCGTCGATCAGGATTTCAGTGCCGTCCTTCGCGATCAGGACGGTATGGTTGGCGAGCCCGACGATCCTGCCCTCCTGCATCGCCCGCAACGCCGGATTCTCGACCGACTCGCGCGTCTGTTCGTTGACGATGTTGAAGACCTCTCCCAACGGCCTGCCCGAGGCTTCCTCGTGTTTCCACCCGGTGAGCGACTGGGCGACCGGGTTCATGAAATTCACGCGGCCTTCGGCGTCCGTCGCAATGACGGCGTCGCCGATGCTGGCGAGCGTCACGCGCAGTTTTTCATGCGCCTCGCGTTCTCTGACATCGCTTGCGGCGGCCTTCCTCCTGGAGCGATGCAGGCTCTCGGCAAGCAGGCTGACGAGCGCGCTCGCGACCAGGAACACGATCAGTTGCGCCGGTGCGGCCGGATCGGAGAACCGGAACGAGTAGGCCGGAGGAATGAAGACGTACCAGGCGATCAAGGCGCCGAGCGCGGCCGAGAACAGACCGGGCCACAAGCCACCAAACCACGCGCAAAGAACGACAGTTGGGTAGAAGAGGATGAAAGGCACGCCTTCGCCGAGGACCGGTGCGAGGGCGAAGCGCAGGCTTGCGGCGAGCGCGACCGCGAGGATCGCAACCGCGTACTGCGACGCGACCGACGGATTGCGGGGAAACACCGTCACCCCCTCTCGGCGAGTTGACCGAACGTCAACAGTGCCTGCACCCGCACGCCACACGACTACCGGGACGCGGAAAAAATGCACGTTACCCAGGTCGTTGGCCAGGGTTGCAACAGATTCTAGGCGCCCTTCCCCGAGGGCAGCAATAAAGAGTGCTAGCGCACTAAGTCTCGGCGCTCCGCCGGCCGGTGTGCAGCGGTGGTGGGTTGCGTGGGGCGCATGCGGCCCCGTGGCCCTCGTTGCAATGATATCCAGCGCACGACCCGACCCGCAGCTCTTCCAAAATCTTCGCGCCATGGCAGCCTGACGCATCTTCGCCAGCGCACAGGGCCGCCGGCATACACGCGGATACGTTGCCCAAAGGATGATGCGAGGTCCGTGCGCCACCAAACACTGCGCTGTCTCTTACAACGGTGTCGAGCCGGTCGTCGAGCTCTTGGTGCCACCGAGCAAGCG
Source organism: Casimicrobiaceae bacterium (assembly GCA_036382945.1). Lineage (GTDB taxonomy): Bacteria > Pseudomonadota > Gammaproteobacteria > Burkholderiales > Casimicrobiaceae > PALSA-1003. The sequence goes on along the minus strand of DASVPH010000139.1, from coordinate 22,995 downwards.
CTCCGCTTCGCGCCGCACGACCTGATAGCATTCGCACACCCGATTCTCGAGCCCCCGCCGGTCGAGAACGACGATCCTGCCGTGGCTGTAACGTATCCACCTGGCGGCCTGTAGTTTTTGCGCGGCGGCAGTGACGGCTTCACGCCGCACGCCCAGCATCGTGGCGATGAAGGCCTGCGTCAGCGCCAGTTCGCGCGGCCTGACCCGGTCGTCGCAGAGCAGCAGCCATCGGCACAGACGCTGCTCGACGGAGTGCAAGCAGTTGCAGACCGCGGTCTGCGAGACCTGGGTGAGCAAAGCCTGGGCGTAACGTAGGAGCAGGAGCTGCAGGGATCCGTGGCGGTAGAGCTCGGCGCGAAGCGCTTTCGCCTTCATCCTTAGCGCGGCGCCCGCGACCTGCACCAGTGCCCGATTGGGCTGTCTTCCGCCCCCCATATACAGGGCCAGGCCGACGACGCCCTCGTTGCCCACCACCCCCATTTCGGCACTGGCGCCGTCTTTCATCGTGTACACCAAGGACACTACCGACGTTGTCGGGAAGTAGAGATAGCTCTGCCGCGCATCGGCTTCGTACACGATCTCACCGAGAGACAACTCGATCGGCTCGAGATGCGGCATGAGCCGTTCATAATCGGCACGCGACAGCTTCGCGAGCAGCCAATTTTGAATCGATGAAGGGGAAGATCGGGGTCGGGCCGCGGGGTGTTTCGGCGCGTCCGGCTTGCGCGCACCGGAGCGGCGGTGGCCGTTCATTCTGATCTCGTGTTCTCTCTTATCGGCTCGGTGTGGCGCTGCTACTCTACTACGCCCCATTTGTGATCGCCTGGTGTGTGCGGCAGCGAACACTGCGGCGCGGACTACAACTGCATCAAGGTCATTGTCGAAGCAGTGCTCTCGCCCAGCAAACGCTCGGTCTCACGCTTGATGACCTGATAGCACTCGCACACTCGGTTCTCGAGCCCGCACCGGTCGAGAACGAAGAGCCTGCCGCGGCGATAACGGATGAGCTTCGCGGCCTGGAGCTTGCGCGCGGCTGCCGTCACCGCTTCGCGTCGCACGCCGAGCATGCCGGCGAGGACGGCCTGGGTGAGGGCCAGTTCTCGGAACTTGACTCGATCGTCGCAAAGCAGCAGGCATCGGCACAGGCGCTGCTCGACAGGGTGCAGGCAATTGCATACCGCCGTCTGCGAGACCTGCGTGAGCAAGGCCTGGGTGTAGCGCAGCAGGAGGAGCTGCAGCAGCCCGCGGCGCTTGAGCTCGGCCCGAAGCGCTTTCGCTTCCATGCGCAGCGCGCCGCCGGCGATCTGCACCAGCGCCCGATTGGGTTGAGTCCCGCCTCCCATGAACAGCGCAATGCCGACGACCCCATCCTTGCCCACCAGTCCCATTGCTCCCGTGGACCCGTCTTGCATTGTGTACACGAGCGACACGACCGAAGAGGTCGGGAAGTACAAATAGCGCTGCGGCTGGTCGCGATCGTAGACGACGTCGCCCACAGAGAGGTCGACCGGCTCAAGATGGGCAATGAGCCGTTCGTCATCGGCGCGCCTGAGCTTCGCGAGCAGCCGGTTCTGGACTGCGGAAAGGGTTGGCTTGGATCTGCTCATTGAGCCCTGATCCGTATGCCGCTCACACCGAGCGCGATCGGCCGGATCACGTGAGGGGGCACGCTTTCGAGCGCCGGAACTGCGAAGGCGGCGTCGATTCGCGACCGGGAACGGGCTCCGTCCGCGCCGCCGCGTGCCCGCTATGTCATCGCGACAACTGCCTCTGCTGTGCGTCAATCGCGAGAGCGGCGTTGGGTTCCGGCAGCGCGTGCTGCTCCGTCATCCACGTCAACGTCCAGATCGCGGCGTAGACCGGGACCATCATCGCGCCAACAAGCGAACCGGTGGTCGCGCCGCAGGCCTGGAGGATGTCGAGCGAAGCCTTGTTCATGGTTGTCTCCTCAACTGAGCATCCACAAACACTCTAAGCCCCCGCGGGCAGCGGGCGGAATCAGACCTTGTCGGATTTGCGTGTAAGGTATTTGCCCGATGACGTGTAGGGTGGCGAGCAAATCGCGGCAGCGGTGCCTGTCAGCGTAAGTACGAAATGGCGTGCGCACCGTCAGCGCAAATACGAGCGAAGCATCCACCTTGGCCATTTTTTGACTCCGGCCGCTCGCTTACGCTCGCTTAACATTCGCTTCGCTCATGTTAGCCTTCGCCGGAAGTTCGCGATGGAACTGTCAGCGAAGATACGACCGTATCATCCACGCGAACTTCTCATGCTGCTCCATGAGGCCGGTGAGGAAGTCGTTGGTACCCGCGTCGCCGAGCTCGTCGGCGGTCTCCAAGTCCTGCCGCAAGTTGCGAATCACCGCTTCGTGATCGGCCAGCAGCGCCGCGAGCATACCCGGAGCATCGGGATCCTTGCCGGCCTGCTCCTTGAGCCGCGTCAGCTCCAGGAATTCGCGCAGCGATCCGGCCGAGGTCACGTCGAGCGCGCGCGCCCGCTCGGCGACCTCGTCGACGATGTCGTCGAGCGCTTCGTACTGGCCCTCGAAGAACTTGTGCAGCTCGCCGAAATCGGAGCCGACGACGTTCCAGTGAAACCGGCGCGTCTTCGTGTAAAGCACGAATTCGTCCGCCACGAGCGCGTTGAGCATCGCGCCCAGCCTGGCGCGCTCCTTCTCACCGAGGCCTATGTTCGCTTTCATCGCTCTTCCTTTCAGTGGATTGACGGCTCTAATCTAAGTCTCGTCAATCAATAAATCAAGTTGATTGAATTTATCATGTTAATAGGCCTAGATAATGCCAGGGGATCGGCTCCCGTTCGCGGCCGGCCTTCAGCTACGCTCGAGGCTATAGCGACCCGGGCCGAACGCGAGCAGCAACAGCATCCCGCCGAGGATCGACGCGTTTTTCATGAAATTGATCTGCTGTCCCATCGCCTGACCGGCCGGGGCGGCCCAATAGGCATGGAAGATCGGGGTGATCACGATCACGAATGCGACGAGCGCCAGCGCGGCCCAGCGCGTCTTCCAGCCCGCGAGTATCGCCAGCCCGCCGCCGAGCTCGATTGCGACCGCGAGCCCCGCCAGCAGCTCCGGAAACGGCAAGCCGTTGCTGGCGATGTAGCCCGCGGTGCCCTCGAATCCGGTGATTTTCCCGTAACCCGAGATGACGAACATCGCGGCCAGCAGCACGCGACCGATCAAGACCGTCCAATCTCTCCAGGGCTCCGCCTGTGTCCCGCTTTGCTGGACGGTTACGTGCGTTCCGCTGTGGTACGTATCCATTTTTGCCTCTCTTTCGATCATGGTAAGTCGAACAACAAGACTTCGGCGCCGGTTGCGGCGTCGAGCCTCACGGAATCCTCGTCTGCGATCTCGGCTGCGTCGCCGGCAGCAAACGCCTGCCCGTTGACGCTCACGCGTCCGCGGGCGACATGGACGTACACCCGGCGCCCCGCGGCGACGGCATGCTCGATCGCGTCGGCGCCATCGAGGAGTGCCGCGTACACCTCGGCATCCTGGTGGATCGTCACCGAGCCCTCGCTGCCGTCCGGCGACGCGATCAAGCGCAACCGTCCGCGCTTTTCTTCCGGCGCGATGTGTCGCTGCTCGTAGCTCGGGGCGATGCCCTTGACGTTGGGCTCGATCCAGATCTGCAGGAAATGCACCGGCGTATCGCGCGACGGGTTGTATTCGCTGTGCAGAACGCCCTTGCCCGCGCTCATCCGCTGCACGTCGCCGGGCACGATGATCGAACCGTTGCCCATGCTGTCCTTGTGCTGGAGCTCGCCCGAAAGCGGATAGGTGATGATCTCCATGTCGCGATGGCCGTGCATCCCGAACCCGGTCCCCGGCTGCACCCGGTCTTCGTTGATCACGCGCAAGGGCCCGTAACCCATGTGCGCCGGATCGTAGTAGTCGGCGAACGAGAAGCTGTGAAAGCTGTCGAGCCAGCCGTGGTGGGCATGGCCGCGCTCGCGTGCGGAGCGTAGAAGAATCATTCGAAGTTCCTGTCTATCTGGCGCTGTCCTTAGCTGAGTACCGATCATAGCTTGCGCGCCCGGCCCAGACGGCGAATAATTCTCACGAAATCGTTCGAAATTACCGAATGACTTTCCGCGCATGAGACTCAGCCTGGATGCGCTCTCGGTGCTCGACGCCATCGACCGCAAGGGGAGCTTTGCCGCGGCCGCCGACGAATTGAATCGCGTGCCCTCGGCGATCACCTACCAGGTGCAGAAGCTCGAGCAGGACCTGGACGTGCTCCTGTTCGATCGCCGCGGGCATCGCGCGAAGCTCACGCCGGCCGGGCGCGAGCTGCTCACTCAAGGGCGGTCGCTGCTGCGCGCCGCGGGGGAGCTCGAGCACCGGATCAAGCGCATCGCCACGGGATGGGAAGCGGAGCTCCGCCTGGCGGTGGACACCATCATTCCCTTCCACGCTCTGTATCCGCTCCTCGATCGCTTCTATCGCGACTGCGCGCAGGGCGCCGCGCACACGCGGCTGCGTCTCGCCAACGAAGTCCTGGGCGGCACCTGGGATGCGCTACTCGACGAACGCGCCGATCTCGCGATCGGCGCGCCCGGTGACCCGCCGTCCGGGAGCCGGCTGCGTGTGCGCCGGCTGGGCGAGCTCGAGGTGGTTTTCGCGGTGGCGCCGAAACATCCGCTCGCCAAGGCCGCGGAACCGATCGCCGACGCGACGCTGCGCGAGCATCGCATCGTGGTCATCGCCGACAGCTCTCGGGTCGGTCCGCCGCGCACGATCGGACTGTTCGACGGTCAGGACACGCTCACCGTATCCGACATGCCGGCCAAACTCGCGGCACAAGTTGCCGGCCTCGGCTGCGGCTGGCTGCCGCGATTTCTCGCGGCGCCGCTGGCCGCTTCGGGCGCGCTCGTCATCAAGCGCTTGAGCGCGCCACGGCCGCCGATGCCGATGCACTTCGCCTGGCGCGCGGAGCGCCCGGGACGCGCGCTCGCGTGGTGGCTGAAAGCGCTCGACGACGGGCGCTGGTCGGCGCTGCTGGCGCGCTAAGGAACCTAAAGCGTCCGAGCCTACAACTTGTAGGCGCGCTTCGCGAGCTTATACGCAAGCTCCGGCGCCAGCTCGAAGGCTTCGTCCTCTTCGATTCGATGCTCGGCGACGAGCTGCGCGAGGAAGCGGCAGTCGATCCGCCGCGCGACATCGTGCCGCGCCGGGATCGACAGGAACGCGCGCGTGTCGTCGTTGAAGCCGACGGTGTTGTAGAACCCGGCCGTCTCGGTCGCCTGGGCGCGAAAGCGCAGCATCCCCTCGGGACTATCGTGAAACCACCACGGCGGACCGAGCTTGAGAACCGGATAATGTCCCGCGAGCGGCGCCAGCTCTCGCGCGTAAGCGGTTTCGTCCAGCGTGAACAGGATCACCGTGAGCTCGCGCTCGTTCCCGAACCGGTCGAGCAGCGGCTTGAGCGCCCGAACGTAGTCGGTCCGGGTCGGAATATCCGCGCCCTTGTCGCGGCCGAACCGCTCGAGGATCTGCGGATTGTGGTTGCGAAACGCACCGGGGTGGATCTGCATCACCAGGCCGTCGTCCAAACTCATGCGCGCCATCTCGGTCAGCATCTGGCCGCGCAAGGTCTCGGCGTCGGCCGGGCTCATGGCGCCCTTCAGCGCCTTGGCGAAGAGCGCTTCGCAGTCACCGGCCGCGAGGTCGCAGGTGAGCGCGGTCGGATGGCCGTGATCGGTCGAGGTCGCGCCCATGGTCTTGAAGAACGCGCGCCGCTGCCGATGCGCGGCGAGGTAGCCCCGCCAGGTGGTCGTGTCCTCGCCGGTGATTTCGCCGAGCTGTGTCACGTTGGCGCGAAAAGCCTCGAGCTCGGGATCGACGACCGGATCGGGACGGTACGCGCTCACCACGCGCCCCTTCCAGCCGCTCGCGCGAATCCTGGCGTGGTGCGCCAGCGGGTCGAGCGGCGATTCGGTCGTGGCGATCGCCTCGATGTTGAAGCGCTCGAACAGCGCGCGCGGACGGAACTCGGGCCGCGCGAGGCAGGCGTTGATGCGGTCGAACACGCGGTCGGCGGATTCCGCGGCCAGCCGCTCGCGCACGCCGAAAACCTCGTGGAACGCGTGATCGAGCCACAGCCGCGTAGCGGTGCCGCGAAACAGATGATATTGCGCGGCGAAGATGCGCCAGATCTTGCGCGCGTCGCGCTCGACCGGACCGGAGTCGCGGCGGGGAATGCCGAGATCCTCCAGGCGAATCCCCTGGCTGTAGAGCATGCGGAAGACGTAGTGATCCGGCGTGATGAACAGCGCCGAGGCGTTGTCGAAGGGCGCGTTGTCCGCGTACCACTGCGGATCGGTGTGCCCGTGCGGGCTCACGATCGGCAGGTCCTTGACCGTGGCGTAGAGCGCGCGCGCGAGCGCACGTTGCGCCGGTTCGGCGGAGAACAGCCGGTCGGGGTGGAGCGTTAGCGGGATCATCGAGCATCCTTGTAAGCAGGCACCAAACAATGAGGTACAGAGGCACGGAGAAAGAGCTCGAGTGAAAAATGCTCCTCTGCGCCTCCGTGCCTCCCTGTGAATCGGCGTTACCGAGTATGCGCGCCAACTGCGCGCGCTACCGTTCGCGCCGCGCCGTCACGGAAGAGCGCCGCGAGCCAGTCCGAAACCTTGCCCGCGAAGCGCGCATCGGCGGGGAGATCCTCGCCGAACACCGCCGAGAGCGACAACAGCCCCGCGGCGAGCCGCGCCGGATCGCCGCGATGCGCGGCGGCGATACGGGCGAGCTCCGCGGCGAGCGGATCGGAGACCTTGATCTCGCGGCCGGACTCGTCGAGGCCGCCGACGTAGCGCATCCAGCCCGCCACCGCGAGCGCGAGGAGCTCGATCGAGCGTCCCGCGGCCAGATTGTCGCGCACCGTGCCGAGCAGCCGCTGCGGGAGCTTTTGCGAACCGTCCATCGCGATCTGCTGCGTCCGGTGCGGGAGCGCGGGATTGCGGAAGCGCTCCACGAGCGCGTGCTGGTAGGCCGCGACGTCCACGCCCACGGGCAGCGCGAGCGTCGGCGCGACCTCCTCGCGCATCAACCGCCGCATGAGCGCCACGAACGCCGGTTGCGCCGCGACCTGGGAGATGAATTCGTAGCCGGCGAGATAACCGAGATAGGCGAAGGCGGAGTGGCTGGCGTTGAGCAGCCGCAGCTTCATCGCCTCGAACGGCGCCACGTCGGCGACGAATTCGACGCCGACGCGGTCCCAGCCAGGCCGCCCGGCGACGAAGCGCTCCTCGATCACCCATTGCTTGAAGGGCTCGTGCACCACCGGCGCCGCGTCGTGGAGGCCCAGGGCGCGATCGTTGTCGGCAATGTCGGCGTCGGTCGTCGCCGGAACGATGCGGTCGACCATGGTCGACGGAAACGTCGCGTGGTCCTCGATCCAGCGCGCGAGCGCCGGATCGCGTTCGTTAGCGAAGGCGAGCGTCAGGCCCGCGAGCAGCGCCCCGTTGTGCGGCAGATTGTCGCAGCAGAGCACGGTGAAGGCCTTCGCCTGCCCTCTCCGCCGCGCGTCGAGCGCGGCGACAATGAGCCCGACGGCGCTCACCGGGTGCGCCGGATCGGCGAGATCGTGGGCGATGTCCGGCTGCGCGAAGTTGAGCCGGCCGCTCGCCGGATCATGGCAGTATCCCTTCTCGGTGACGGTGAGCGAGACGATCTCGGTCTCCGGCGAGCGCAAGCGCGCCTCGACGCGTTCGCGCTCCTCGCCCAGGAAGAGCACCTCGCGCACGCTGCCGATGACGCGCCGGCGGATGCCTTGCGGGCTCTTCTCGATGCCGGTGTACAGCGCATCCTGCGCTACCAGGCGATCGCGCACGTCGGGCGAGCGCAGGCTCACGCCGCAGATGCCCCAGTGACCGGTCTCGAGCGCCAAGGCATCGTCGGTGTAGACCGCCTGGTGCGCGCGATGGAAGGCACCGATCCCGAGATGAACGATGCCGATGCCCACCGCTTCGCGCCGGTAGCCGGGTCGGGCGACGCCGGACGCGACGCGGCCGAGCGTTGGCGCGGACAGCCGGGCCATCGAATGGCGGCTCACGCCGGCTGCGGGTATTCCTTCACCCGCGACACGAGCTGCGTGGGATTGACGAAGCGCAAGGCGATGAGCAGCCACACCAGGGTGACCGCCATGTAGATCATCGCCATCGCGTCGACCGACTGCGGCGCGCGCACGCCGGCTGCGAACACGGCGTAGTAGAGCGCGACGACCAGCGTTTGCGAATCCGGTCCCGCGGTGAGAAACGTGAGCTCGAAGAGCGCGATCGTGCGCACCAGCACGAGCAGCGACGCGGCGAGGATGCCGGGCCCGAGCAGCGGGACCAGCACGTGCCAGAACATACGCACCGTGGTCGCACCGAACACGCGCGCCGCCGACTCGAGATTCAGATCGATCTGCTCTATGAACGGGGTCATCACCAGGATCACGAACGGCGCTGCGGGAATCAGGTTGGCGAGAATCACACCCCAGATGGTGCCGGCAAGCTGCACCTGGTAGAGGACGGTCGCGAGCGGGATGCCGTAGGTGATCGGCGGCACCATCAGCGGCAGCAGGAAAAGCAGCATCAGGGCGCGCTTGCCGACGAAATTGCGCCGCGCGAGCGTGTACGCCGCGGGCACGCCGATCAGGAGCGAGAGCAGCACCACCGCGAACACGACCTCGATGGTGACCCACAGCACGCTGTCGAGCTGAAATTCCTTCCACGCCGCGGTGTACCAGGTCGTCGTCCAGCCTTCGGGGAGCCAGGTACCGAGCCAGCGCCGCGCGAAAGAGCTCGCCGCGACGGCGGCGACCATGAGCCCGATGTTCACGACGAAGAGCGTCATCAGCCCGAGCAGCAGAGCGCGCCAGGCGCCGCCGAGCCAGGCTTGCCGATGCGACGTCAACCCTTGCCTCCGACCACCGGCCCGCGATAGAGCACGCCGCGCAAGCCCAGCACCGCGGCGACGACCACGAGCTGCACCAAGCCCATGATCATGGCGATCGCGGAGGCAAGCGCGTAGTCGTACTGCTCGAACGCCGCCTCGTACGCCGCGATGGAGATCACGCGCGTGGGACCGGCGGGAGAGCCGAGCAGGATGGCGGACGGGAACACCGAGAACGCCTGCACGAACGCCAGGCAGAAGCACATCGCCAGCCCGGGCGCGAGCAGCGGCAGGTAGATGTACCGAAACTGCGCTTTGGGATCGGCGCCGAGCGTCGCGGCGGCGCGGGCGAGCACCGGATCGATGCCGGTGATGTACGACAGGATGAGCAGAAACGCGAACGGAAAGCCCGAGATGACGAGCGAGATCAGTACGCCCCAGTAGTTGTGCGTCAGCCGGATCGGGCCGTCGTACAGGTGCACGAGCTGGAGGAATTGCGACAGCCAGCCCTTCGGCCCGAAGTAGGTGAGCATCCCTTCGGCGATCAGCACCGTGCCCAGCGTCATCGGCACCACCAGGATCGTGGTCACCCAGCGCTGGTAGCGCGTCTTCACCCGCATCTTGTACGCGATCGGCAGCGCCAGCCCGACGTTGATTACGGTGGCCGGCAGCGCGAGCCGGAGCGTGGTCCAGATCGTCGGCCACTCGTTGTCGGTGGTGAAGAAGAACTTGTAATTGGCGAGCCATCCGCCTTGCTTCGGGTTGAACGAGAGCAGCAGCCCGTAGACGAAAGGGTAGACGAACAGGAGCAGCATGAACGCCGCCGCCGGGAGCACCAGCAGCAGCGCCCGGTCGGCCGGGGCGCGTACCGCGATATTTCCGGCGGCGCTCATCGGTGGACCCCCACGCTTGCGGCCTCACTGGCCAATTCGGCCGCTGCGCTGCCCCCAGGAGCGGGGGCCCAATTCGCGCCTTGGGGCGGCCCTGCGGCGCTCATTGCGGCGCGGCCGCTCGATCGGCCGGATACACCAGCGCCCGCTCGACGGGGACGTACACGCGCACTTGGTCGTCGAGGGCGGTCGTCACCGGTCCGCGCACGTGGAGCAGCGTCCCCGAGGGCGTCACCACGTCGAGCAGCGAGTCGCGGCCGCAGTACTCTACGTTGTCGACCCGGCCGACGATCGTGTTGAGCCCGCCGGGACCCTCGCCCACCGCGATCTCCTCCGGCCGGATCGCCACCGCGGCGCGCGCGCCGTCGAAGGGTTGCTTGCGCACGCCGGTGAACGCGACGCCGTTGCCTGCGAGCGCGACCCGGTCGCCCTCCGCGCGCACGACCTCGAGCTCGAGCACATTGCGGTAGCCCATGAAGCGGGCGACGTGCAGATTGGCGGGCTGCGAATAGACCTCGGCGGGCGTGCCGATCTGCTGCACCACGCCGTCCTTCATCACCACGATGCGGTCGGCGAGCGACAACGCCTCGTCCTGATCGTGGGTCACGTAGATCGTCGCGCGGTCGAGCTCGCGATGGATGCGCCGGATCTCGGCGCGCGTCTCGATGCGCAGCTTCGCGTCGAGGTTCGACAGCGGCTCATCCATCAGGACGAGCGGCGGCTCGATGACGATCGCCCGCGCGATGGCCACGCGCTGCTGCTGCCCTCCCGAGAGCTGGCCCGGGAGCTTGTGCTCCTGACCGGTGAGCTGGACGAGCTTGAGCGCCTGCGTCACGCGCGAGGCAATCTCCGCCGGCGGGACGCCGCGCATGCGCAGCCCGAAGCCGATGTTCCTGGCCACGGTCATGTGCGGAAACAGCGCGTAGTTCTGGAACACCATGCCGAAGCCGCGGCTCTCCGGCGGCAGCGTATCGATGCGCTGCTCGTCGAGCCAGATGCTGCCGCCGGAGAGCTGCATGAGGCCGGCGATGCAGTTGAGGGCGGTGGACTTGCCGCAGCCCGAAGGCCCGAGCAGGCAGATGAATTCGCCGCGCCGCACGGTGAGCGTGAGCTCGTCCAGCGCGTTGAAGGCCCTGCCACCGGCGCCCGCGAAGCGGCGGGTGACGCGGTCGAGCTTGAGCTGCCTGAAGTCGTGCTTCATGAGGCCGCAACTAAATAGGTCGCCCCGGCGCAGGCCGGGGCCCAAGTTTCATTTCGCTACTCAGGTCAACTTGGATCCCGGGCCTCACGGCTTGCGCCGCTCGCCCGGGATGACGCATCCGTTTCCGATCGCGCTCGCGCCTGCAGCGCGGCGCTCTCGGACGGATGCGTCATTTCGTCTTCTGCGCGCCCACCTGCTGATCCCAGATGCGGAACGCCTCGACCTGCGCCGCGGCCGGCAACGACTGCGTATGCGGAAACTCGGCGAGCCATTTGTCGTATTCCGGCCTGCCGAACTCCTTGATCGCGTCCTGGCTCTCCTTCGGCGCCATCGAGAGGGTCACGTTCTTGACCGCCGGGCCGGGGTAGAAGTAGCCCTTGTCGTAGGTGTACGCCTGCGCTTCCGGCGTGAGCAGATACGCCATCAGATCGAGGATCACCGCGACCTTCTCCGGTGCCACCCCCTTGGGGATGACCATGTAATGGGCGTCGTTGACCCAGGTCATGCCCTTGAACGGCGCGACCTTGTAGTCCTTGGGTACGATGCCAAGTACGCGCGGATTCAAGTCCCACCCGGTCATGGTCACCGTCATGTCGCGCGAGCCTTCGCCCAGCTCCTTCATCACCGCGCCGGTGCCCGTCGGATAGTATTCGATGCAGGAATTGAGATCCTTGAGATACGCCCAGGTCTTCGCCCAGCCGTTGACCGGATCCTTCGGATTCTTGTCGCCGAGGAGGTACGGCAGCCCCATGATGAAGGTCCGGCCGGGCCCCGAGTTGGCGGGGCGCGCGTAGATCAGCCGGTTCGGATTGGCCTTGCACCAGGCGAGCAGCTCCTGCGGCGTGGTGGGCACCTGCTTGACCTTCGCCGGGTTGTACTCGAGCAACGGCCCCGCCGGCATGAACACCACCGTGACGCCGTAATCCTGCGCGAGCTCCTGCATCTTGGCCGCTGCCGGGAGATAGTTGTTCATGAGGCCCGGAAATTTCGCAGCGTATTGCGGCAGGAGCTTCATCAACACACCTTGCTCGATCCCCGCGGCGAGAAAGTCGGTGCCGGTCAACACCATGTCGATGTCGCTGCGACCCGCCCCCTGCATGGCCTTGAGCTTGCCAGGGAGCTCCGGCGCGGGTGCCTTGGTGAAATTGATCTTGGAGACGCGTTGCGGATACTTCTTCTGGTAGGCTTCGATGGCGTCCTGGGTCAACGCCAGATCGCCGGCGACATCGACGATGTTGAGCGTCACCGGACTCTTCGGCAGCGCGGGCACCTGCGCGCCGGCAGTCCAGGCGCACAGTGTCACCAGCGCGGCCGCAGCCGCGCGCAGCGCCAGGCGACGCCGCGGACTTCCGGTCAGATCGGCGGTAGTGCGTGAGCTCATGCTGTTCCTCCTTAAGTGGCTAAAGTTCGAAGCTGGCTTAGGCCAGCCCTCCTACGAGCTTGCGTCGAAGCCGTCGGCGCGGCGGTATGTTAGACGATGCGCATGGATTAGCTCCGCGCCCGCGAGCGGCGCGTCGCGCCGGGCCCGCGGCGCTGTCGTGGCGCCGCTCCGCGATCGTCCACGCCGCGCTGGAACTCGCGGACCACGCGATCCAGATGCCGGTGCATCGCGGCGCGCGCACCCTTCGCATCGCGCGCCTCGATCGCGGCGAGAATGGCCGCATGGTCGCGAATTGTCTTCTTCGCCAGGTCGAGCGTATGAAAATGCTGCTGCAGCCGGCCCCACAGCTCGGCGCGCTGATTCCACAATCCTTCGACCACCAGCTCGAGCGAGCCGTTGCCGGTCGCCTTGGCAACGGCAAGGTGAAATTCGCGGTCGCTTTCCTCGCGCACGGCGAAATCGTCGACGTGCGCTTCCATGCGCTCGAGGCTCTGCCGAAGCAAGTCGAGGTCCGATGCGGACGCCTTGCGCGCGGCCACCGCGGCGATCTCGCCTTCGATCAGCCTTCTCGCCTGCAACAGCTCGAACGGACCCGGACCCGCATCGCGGGCCGCCGCGCTCTGCAGCGCGGGCGCGGTCACGAAAATCCCGGTGCCGACCCGAACTTCGACCAACCCGCCCATCTCCAGCGAGATGATCGCCTCGCGCACCGAGGCGCGGCTCACCCCGAGCGAGGTTGCCAGCTCGCGCTCCGCCGGAAGCCGTGCCCCAGGCGGAAACTCTCCGCTGGCGATGAGCTTGGCGATCTGGTCGGCGATCTGCCGGTAGAGCCGGCGCGGCTCGACTGCCTGCAACGGCACGGTGAGGCATCCTCCATGGCCGGGGAGCAGGCCTTGTCGTCGCGCCGGGACCGCGGCACGATCCGGATTGAGTTGGGCACTCGACGCGATGGTAGCCAATCGCCTATACTGTGGTCAAGTGGCCTAGCCAGTAGACCAACATGAAAATCACCGCCGCCCGCGTCGTCGTCTGTTGTCCCGGTCGGAACTTCGTCACCCTCAAGATCGAGACCGACGAGGGCATCCACGGCTTGGGCGACGCGACGCTCAACGGGCGCGAGCTCGCCGTCGCGGCCTACCTCGCCGAGCACGTCGTGCCGGCGCTGATCGGCCGCGACCCGGCGAGGATCGAGGACACCTGGCAATACCTCTACCGCGGCGCGTACTGGCGGCGCGGGCCGGTGACGATGAGCGCGATCGCGGCGGTCGACACGGCGCTGTGGGACATCAAGGGCAAGACCGCGGGTCTACCGCTCTACCAGCTCCTCGGCGGGAAGAGCCGCGAGGGGGTGATGGCCTACGGCCACGCCAACGGCAACGATATTGCCGAAACGCTCGACGAGGTCGCGCGCTATGTCGATCTCGGCTACAAGGCGATCCGGGCGCAGTGCGGCGTCCCTGGGCTCGCCTCGACCTACGGCGTGTCGAAGGACCGCATGTACTACGAGCCGGCGGACGCGGCGATCGCGACGGAGAACGTCTGGTCGACGACCAAGTATCTCGATCACGTCCCGAAGCTCTTCGACGCCCTGCGCAAGCGCTTCGGCTTCGAGCCTCACCTCCTGCACGACGTGCATCATCGGCTGACCCCGATCGAGGCCGGGCGGCTCGGCCGCCTGCTCGAGCCGTACCGGCTGTTCTGGATGGAGGACCCGACGCCGGCGGAGAACCAGGAGAGCTTCCGCCTGATCCGCCAGCACACCGTGACACCGATCGCGGTGGGCGAAGTGTTCAACACGATCTACGATTGCCAGACGCTGATCGCCGAGGAGCTCATCGACTACATCCGCGCGACGGTGGTGCACGCGGGAGGCATCACGCATCTGCGGCGGATCGCGCACTTGGCCGAGCTCCATCACGTGCGCACCGGTTGTCACGGCGCGACCGATCTCTCGCCGGTAGGCATGGGCGCCGCGCTGCACTTCGACACCTGGGTGCCCAACTTCGGCGTGCAGGAATACATGCGGCACACGCCCGAGACCGACGCCGTGTTCCCGCACGCGTACGGGTTCGAGGGCGGCCACCTCCACCCGGGCGACGCCCCGGGCCACGGCGTGGACATCGACGAGACGCTCGCCGCGCGCTATCCGTACAAGCCGAGCGCTCTCCCGGTCAACCGCCTGGAGGACGGCTCGATGTGGAATTGGTAGCGACGCGAGCCCGCGGCGAGGGGCCCCACGCGCAGCGTGGGGATCGCGCGTGGCGAGTCGGCGCTGCGGCCGACACGCAATGGGTCGCGTGCGCTCGGCCGCCCAAGGAGGCCGCCGAGGCGAAACACCGCGTTGCTACCGACAGGATCAAGCGCCGGTGAAATGCCCTGATTTGCCGCCCGACTTCTCGAGCAGGCGCACGCTCTCGATACGCATCCCGCGATCGACCGCCTTGCACATGTCGTAGATCGTCAGCAATCCCACCGCTGCGGCGGTGAGGGCCTCCATCTCCACGCCGGTGCGGTCGAGGGTTTCGGCGCTGACCTCGATAGCCACCGCGCTCGCCGCCTCGTCGAGCGCGAATTCGACCGCGATCGAGGTGAGCGGTAGCGGATGCGCCAGGGGAATGAGCTCCGCCGTCCGCTTGGCGGCCTGGATGGCGGCGATGCGCGCCACCCCTAGCACGTCGCCCTTGCCGGCGGTCCCGGCGCCGATCATCGCCAATGTCTCCGGCCGCATCGCGATCCGGCCACCGGCGCGGGCGAGGCGTCGGGTGGCGTCCTTGCCGGCAACATCGACCATGCGCGCCTGACCGGCGGCATCGAAGTGGGTAAAATGGGCGCGCTGCCCCGTCATCGCGCTAGGGTCGCCTTCGTTGGCCTCGTCTGCCGCCATCCATCGCGGGTCGGAACGGGCAGAAACTTCCTTCTGCCACGAGCATCATAGCACTGTGCCCAGGATCCCTTCGCCCGCTCGCTTCTCGCGCCGCGGCCTCCTTGAGACGGCGCTCGAGTGTGTCCGCTCGAGCCTCGGCCGCAAGCGGCGACTCGCGGACGCTCGACCCCCGCTTCGCTTCGCTCGCGGGTTCCCCTCTCGCTGCTCGCGCCGCGCCCGCGTCGCCATCCTCGCCTGGATCGGAAGCTCGATTGCGCTGACGCCGATCGGCTTCGCGCAGCAGAACCCGTCCGACCTCGGCGACCCGTCGCGGCCGTTGTTTTCCGGCGTGCAGGAACGCAAGCCTAGCAAGGCCTTCGCGCCGCAGAACCTGCCCGACCTCGGCGACCCGTCGCAGGCGCTCCTCTCCGGCGCGCAGGAACGCAAGCTCGGCGAGAGCGTGATGCGCGAGGTCCGCGCCGGTGGCTACCTCAACGATCCGGAGGTGAACGGTTACCTGAACGAGCTCGGCAACCGCCTGGTCACGGCGATCCCCGGCACTTCGTTCGACTTCGAGTTCTTCGCGATGGCCGACCCGTCGATCAACGCCTTCGCGCTCCCCGGCGGTTTCGTCGGCGTGAACGCCGGCTTGATCCTGCTCACGCAAACCGAATCGGAGCTCGCCTCCGTGCTGGCTCACGAAATAACGCACGTGACCCAGCACGCTTTCGCCCGCAGCCTCGGCAACCAGCGCGACGCGATGCTGGCCACCCTAGGCGCGTTGGCCGCGGCCGTTCTCGCCTCGCGCTCGGGCTCGTCGTCGAGCGGCGACATGACGCAGGCAGCGATTGCGTCGGCGCAGGGCCTCGCGCTGCAGAGCCAGATCACCTTCACGCGCGAGAACGAAGAGGAGGCCGACCGCATCGGCTTCCAGCGCGTGGTCGCCGCGGGATTCGATCCGTCGGCGATGGCGACCTTCATGGAGCGGCTGCAGCGCTCGACCAAGTTCGTCGAGGGCAACGCCCCAAACTATTTGCGCGACCACCCGGTCACCTACCAGCGTATCGCCGAGGCACAGGCGCGGGCCGAGAGCGTGCCCTTCCGCCAAGTGCCCGACTCGCTCGACTTTCAGATGGTGCGGGCCCTGCTCAAGAGCTACGAAGGCTCGCCGCGGGACGCGGTGCTTTTCTTCCGCGACGCGATCGCCGAGCGCAAGTACAACAACGAGATCGCCGCGCATTACGGGCTGGTCGCCTCGCTGCTTCGAGCGCAGGATTTCAAGGCCGCGCAGGCCGAGCTCAAAGCGCTCGAGAAGACGGCACCGTCGCATCCCATGATCGAGGCGATCGCCGGTCAGGTGCTGGTGCAGTCCGGACAGCTCAAGGCCGCGATCGCTCGTTACGAGGCGGCTCTGGTCAGCTATCCCGGGAAGATGCAGCTCGTCTACGATTACCCGGAGGCGCTGCTCAAGGACCACCAGCCGGCGAAGGCGGCCGCGTTCGTGGACGACGAGCTGCAACGCTTTCCTTCCGACGGGCCGCTGCATCAGATCGCGGCGAAGGCCTACGCGGCGCTCGGCAAGCAGCTCCTCCAGCATCAACACCAGGCGGAGTTCTACGCCTGGCTGGGCAACCTGAAGGCCGCGGTGATCCAGCTCGAGCTCGCCATCAAAGCCGGCGACGGTGATTTCTATCAGCTCTCGGCGGTCGAAAGTCGCTTGCGTGCGGTGCGCCAGGAGCTGGCCGATCAGCAAAAAGCCGCCAACAGCCGCCGCGCGGGGTGAATGCGCAGATTCAAGCGCTCTTTTGCGGGATGAACCTGAGCGCGACGCCGTTGTTGCAGTAGCGCAAACCGGTCGGCGGCGGTCCGTCGTCGAAGACGTGACCCTGGTGGCCGCCGCAACGCACGCAGTGATACTCGGTCCGCGGCACGATGAGCTTGAAGTCCTCCTTGGTCGCCAGTCGATCCGGGATCAGCGTGAAGAAGCTCGGCCAGCCGGTCCCGCTGTCATATTTCATGCGCGACGTGAACAGCGGGAGCGCGCAACCCGCGCACGCGAACACGCCCGGCCGCTTCTCGTTGTTGAGCGAGCTCGTGAACGGACGCTCGGTGCCTTCGCGTCGCAGCACGTCGTACTGCGCTGGGGTCAACAGCCGCCGCCATTCTTCGTCGCTCTTGTCGAGGCGCGCGGTGCTCGTGGCCACGCCCGCCCCAGGTGCGAGCAACTCTGTCCAGGTTTGTTGAATCTCGGCGATCGAGGTCGAGCCGGTCGGCGCAGCCGCCATCGCGTGGCGTGCGAGCGCTGCCGCCAACGGACCACCCGACAGCAGGCCTAGAAAGTCTCGTCGTCGCATACGTATCCCTCCTCGCGTGTCTCGACTCCGCGGCGCGGGTCCGAGTTCCGCATCATGTCGGTATGGTCGCCGGAAAGGCCGGTGGTCTTACGCTTGGGCGGTCGCGCGAACGCTCTGTCTCAAGATACTGATCTTTCGTCGCTTTGTCTCCAGGACATCCGCTGCGACCCTACGCTCCCCCTCGACCGTTACCTGTAACTTTCTACAGTTGACAGCGCGACGTGTCAGCTTACAGTAAGGTGACAGGAGCGAGTCCAATAGCGTCCGGGACAGGGCGTACATCTTCATCTCATGCAAGGGGGATCGATGAAGATTCTCGTCGTCGACGATCATCCGTTGATCCAAGAAGCGCTGCAGCACGTCCTGACGGCGCTCGATCCGACCCTCGAGCTCATCGGGGCCCAGGACGCATCCGAGGCCCACGCCGCGCTCTCGCGCGAACCGGACACCGATCTCATCGTCCTCGATCTGGCCCTGCCAGGCTGTGACGGCTTCGAATTGCTGGCTACCCTGCGCCAGGAGTGGCCCGGGATGCCGGTGCTCGTGCTGTCGGCAACGCACGATCGGGCGACGGTCGAGCACGCGCTCGATTTGGGAGCCATGGGCTTCATCCCCAAGACCGCCAACACGCGAGTGCTGCTCGAGGCGTTGCAGCTCGTGTTGTCGGGCGGCGTGTACGTGCCCACCGAATCCGCACGCTTGAGCGGCGGCATCCGGCCCCGACCGGTGACCCGGCCCGAGCAGCTCGGTCTGACGCTGCGCCAGGCCGACGTGCTCAAGCTCCTGGTGCAGGGCAAGCCCAATAAGCTCATCTGCCGCGACCTGCGGCTTTCCGAAGGAACCGTGAAAGTCCACGTCAGCGCCATTTTGAGAGCGCTCAACGTGCGTAATCGTACCCAGGTGGTCATCGAATTGGCCCGGCGCGGCGTGCGTCTCGATTCGTCCGTGGCTCGCCCGCGCTAGCGCGCGGGCAACAGCGGCCATGGCGGCGCTGACCGCGCTCGATCCGGTGCTTCTCCGGCGCGCCCGCGCCGACCAGATCGCGACCCTGTTCACGCAGTGGGGCCGGACGACCTCGTCGATGACCTTGGGCGGGCTCATCCTTTGCGCGGTCATGTGGAACGTCGCACCGCGCGGCGAGCTCGCGCTGTGGCTCGCGGCTATTCTGGTCAACCAGGCCTGGCGTTACGAGCTCGTCCGACGCTACCGCGCGGCCTCGCCTGCGCTCGGGGACCGCGAGCGATGGGGCCGCGCATGGGCGATCGGCTCGACCATCGCCGGCGCCCTGTGGGGCACGGCGGGCGTGCTCTGGTTTGCGCGCGGCGACCTCGGCCATCAGGCGCTTCTGATCGTGTGCCTGTTCGGCGTCATCATGGGCGGGCTCAATCTGACCTCGGTGTATAAGCCGACCCTTTACGGTTTTTCGTTGCCCGCGCTGGCGCCGCTGATCGCGCGCGTCGCGCTCGAGGGCGATCAGTTGCACGCCTTCATCGCCGCGGTGCTCTCGGTCGTGCTCGGCTTCATTCTGCGCTTCGGCCACAACCTCAACGCCCTGATGACGCAGTCGCTCGCCATGCGCTACGAGAACATCGACCTCATCGGCGAGCTCCAGGCGCAGACTGCGGCGGCGGACCGTGCGCGAGCGACCGCCGAGGCCGCCAATCGCGGCAAGACCCAATTCCTGGCGGCGGCGAGCCACGATCTGCGCCAGCCGTTGCACGCCATGGGATTGTTCGCAGCAGCGCTCTCGGCGCGCGCGCACGATCTCCAGGTACGCAATCTGGTGAGCAGCATCAACGCGTCGGTGGAAGCGCTCGAGCGCCTGTTCAGCGCCCTGATGGACATCTCCAAGCTCGACGCCGGGGCGGTGGCCCCGAAGCGCGCCGCGTTTCCCTTGGCGCCGCTGTTCGAGCGGCTGCAGCGCGAATTCGGGCCTCTGGCCGCGGCCAAGGGCCTGCGCTTCGCCGTCGTGCCCACGCGCGCGTGGGCCGAGAGCGATCCGGTGCTGCTGGAGCGGATCCTCGCCAATCTGGCCTCGAATGCGGTGCGCTATACCGCGCGCGGAGGAGTGGTCATCGGTGCGCGGCGGCGAGCCGAGCATCTCGCCCTCGAGGTGTGGGACTCGGGCGTCGGTATCGCGGCCACCGAGCGCGAACGCATCTTCGACGAGTTCTACCAGATCGGCAGCGCAGCGCGCCACGGCGGCCAGGGCATGGGCTTGGGACTGGCGATCATCCGCCGGCTCGCGAACCTGCTCAAGCATTCGGTGCGCATCGATTCGCAGCCGGGCAAGGGCTCGCGCTTCAGCGTCGAGGTCGCGCGGGCGACGCCGCTCGCGCCTTCGATCGGCGCGGCGCGAACGGCGCCGGCGCGGCGCGCGACGACGCTCGCCGGCGCGCATATCGCGGTGGTGGACGACGAGACCATCGTCGTCGAAGGCATGCATGCGCTCTTTGCGGCGTGGGGCGCGCAGGTCGTCGGCGCGGCGTCCGGCGAGGCGATGCTCGCGGCGCTCGGCGAGGCGGAGGTGTATCCCGATCTTCTCATCGCCGACTATCGGCTGGCGCACGACGAGCTGGGGATCGACGTCATCGCGCGCCTGCGCCGTGAGCTGGGGCTGCAGGTACCGGCGCTACTGATCAGCGGCGACTCGTCGGCCGCGACGCTCGATACGCTGCGCAACTCGGGCGTGGACTTCCTGCTCAAGCCGGTGTTGCCCGAGGAGCTCAGGGCGCAAGCCGAACGGCTGCTCGCTTCGAGCGCGGCGGCCGGGGCATCGCCGACGCCTTGGCAGCACCCCGCGCGCGCTCTCACCGAGGCCTGAGGAGCGCGCCCGCAAGGCTTGCAGCGGAGCGCTCTGTCCGGGACGATGGCGGAAGCTCGCCTGCCTCGCCGGCACGGCAAATTTCAACTGGAAATTCGAATTGCCAGCGCAAAGTCCACTCATCGGCCTCTTTTATGCAAGAAACGATGAGGAGCGAGCGCCAAGCTGTTGATCGAACGGCGATGTCCTTCCGACCGGTTTTCGTGCCCCGAGGCGCGGCTGCAAAGGTCTCGCCACGCGTCAAAAAAAAGGCGCCCCTTGGAAGGGGCGCGGGAGGACAGACCGAGTTCGGGATGACCGGTTAGGGTCGGGGGGGTAAACCCGGTCTGGGTTCCACGGGCGGATGGATCGTCGATCGACCGCACTCGCCGTCAATCCTGCATATCACCATTGATAGTATACAACATGTTTATGACATTTGAATTATAACCGTCCTGAGCGATCGCGCAAGATCCTATCGACGCATAGATCCCATCGACGCACGGGCTCGCGGCGGCAGGAAGTCGCGACGGCAGCGCCCGTTGCGCCGGCATTCCCGCGCGCTGCCTCCCGCCGCTCAGCCTTCTCGATCGAGGGGACGCTCGCGCCTACCAGCGTCACCAGCGCGAGCCACAGCACCATCGCCGCAAGAACGCCCGCCGGCCAACGCCAGGTGTAAGCCTCGCGCAGCCATTGGCGCCCCCGGTCGCGCCTCGGTGCGCCTTCCGCGGCGGCTTGGGGTCGCCGGCGGCCCTCGTTGATCATCGCCCCTGCTCCTTCCGACGTCGCCTCGTTGCGCGTGACACTCAAGCGCTACCTCGCCGCCGCACAGTATACTCGTCTCTATGCCGTTGTCATAGAGCGCGGCCCCCAAAAAAGAGCCCGGCGTGGGACACGCGCCGGGCGGGGACTGTCAGCCCGAGGGCCGACCATCAGTTGGCCGGCGCCGCTCGCCCATGGGCCCGACGGCGCGCTTCCATGCGCGCGATCCCGGCCTTGATCGCGTCACGAGCGACCGCTTTCTGTTCCGGGCTGAAGGTCGCGTAGAGCGCGAGCCAGGCGTCGCGCGCTTGGGCGCGCAGCGCCATGTTCTGCTGGCTCACGCTGTCGCCGACCGCAGCGACCGCCGCGAAATCCGGCTCGGACTTCGCCAGCTCCGCCTGCAGCGCCGCCTTCACTTGGGCGAAGTTCGAGCGCGCCGCGGCGCGCGCGGCCGTGCTCTGCGCGACGGCGTTGTCCCACTGTTGCTGCTGCGACGTGTTGAGGTTGAGCTGCGCCTTTACTGTCTGCAGTCTCTCCAACAGACTGCCGCCGTGCAGCGGCTGGGCGGGCAGCGACAAGGCGACCGCCCCCAATGTGCCCGCGAGCAGCGCGGCAAGAAGGATGCGTTTCATAGTGCTACCTTTCACTCAAGAGTTCGTAGACTCGACGCCTGCGGCGAACCGGAGCCGATCGCTGCCAGTCTGAAGGCAAGACGTTGCGCAATCATTGCGCGGTGCCTCGGGTCGGTAACGCTTTGTTGCCTGCGGCGGCTGAGTCGCTAGGCCATTTTCCAGCTTGGCACCGCGCCGCGCCCGCGCTTGTGTAACTAATCGTTGCCTGCCGCGGGCGACGTTACAATTCGTGACAAGCCGGCCTCTCGCGCCGTCGCCGCGCGTCCTACGATCGATAGTCATGAAACAGGTCACCCCCAAGATCCTGGTCGTCGACGACGACGCGCGCCTGCGCGACCTGCTGGTGCGCTATCTTGCCGAGCAAGGCTTCCAGGTGCAGGCGCTCGCCGACGCGCGCGAGCTCGACAAGCGCCTGCAGCGCGATCCTCCGCACCTGCTCGTGCTCGATCTCATGCTGCCGGGTGAAGACGGTCTCGCGGTGTGCCGCCGCTTGCGCGGGTCGGGAGAGACGGTCCCCATCATCATGCTCACCGCCAAAGGCGAGGACGTCGACCGAATCGTGGGCCTCGAGATGGGCGCAGACGACTACCTGCCGAAGCCGTTCAATCCGCGCGAGCTGGTCGCACGCATTCACGCTGTGTTGCGGCGCCATACCGAGCGGCTCGCCCCCGGAGCCCCAGCCGTGAGCGGCAAGATCGCCTTCGGGCCTTACGTGCTCGACCTCGCCACGCGCACGCTCATGCGCGGCGACGCGCCGATCCCGCTCACGACCGGCGAGTTCGGCCTGCTCAAGGTCCTGGCCACCCATCCGCGGCAACCGCTGGCGCGCGAGAAGCTGATGCTGCTCGCGCGTGGGCGCGACCACGACGTATTCGACCGGGCGATCGATGTGCAGATCTCGC
The DNA here is from genome assembly GCA_036382945.1 of Casimicrobiaceae bacterium. GTDB lineage: Bacteria > Pseudomonadota > Gammaproteobacteria > Burkholderiales > Casimicrobiaceae > PALSA-1003. The sequence goes on along the minus strand of DASVPH010000139.1, from coordinate 305 downwards.
GCCTGCGCAAGCTCGTCGAGCTCGACCCTTCGACGCCGCGTTACATCCAGACCGTGTGGGGTTTCGGCTACGTCTTCGTGCCCGACGAAGCCGCGCCGCCCAGCGAGGCCGGTGCTTGAGATTCACCTTGTGGCCGCGCTCGCTGTTCGGCCGGCTCGCACTGCTGCTGCTTGGGGTGATTCTCGTCAGCCAGGCGGCGGCGATCTACCTGTTTCGCCAGGATCGCGCAGCGCTCATCGCCCGTCAGTTCAGCGACACCAAGCTGGTCGAGCTGCGCTCACTGCGCGCCGCGCTCGCCGCCACCG
>DASVPH010000138.1:0-2596 GCA_036382945.1 Casimicrobiaceae bacterium | reverse complement strand
CGCCGCAGGTCGAGCGGACGTTCAATGCCCGGCGGGATCGTTCCACCGCGGCAGCAGCACCATGCTGTTGGGGTTCAAGCCCTTCATCTTGAGCGTGTCCATGCTGCCGACCACGGCTTCGGTCTTCAGGTCGACGACGCTGACCGATCCGTCGCTCATTCCCGGAAGGTTGAGCAGAGCGTTCTGCACGAAGGCATAGCGCCCGTCCCTGGTGAAGGCAACGTGGTGCGCGCCCTCGGCCGTGGCGATCGACTTGAGGAGCTTCGGCTGCGACGGCCCGGCCTTCAGATCGAAGATGTGGAGCTGTCCCGGCTTGGCGGTGGTGACATACATGCGGCGCGCTATCTTGTTGACGTAGATCTCCAGCGGAACGCCCGCGTTCTGCGCGGAGAAGTCATGGACCTGGGCGACCTCGAAATCCTTCCTGGCCGGATTCCACGTGGCCGTCCATAGCGTGCCGCCGTACATGTTGGTGATGTAGGCCACCGGCGGGTTCGTGCCCGGAACGAAGACGATCTCCACCGGCGCCTCTCCCGACGGCGACGGCTTCTTCGAGAGCTTGTAGGTGCCAAGCACCTTTCCGCTGCTCGCTTCCACCGCGCTGATCACTTCCCCGGCGTCGCCGAGGTCCGAAGCGCGCACCGTGCTCGTGAGCAGAATCCGGTCGATGCCGTTGTCGATCGCGATGCCGTGGGGATAGGGCGCGGCCACCTTTACGCTGTCCAAGAGCTTGTCCGCGACGGCGTCGCCGACGATCATCGTCTGCGTGCCCATGCAGCTCAGGTACCACTTCTTGTTGTCGTCGGAAAAAACGACGTCTTCGCCGACATTGCAGCCCGGGACCTCGATCACCTTGATGGTGTAGGGCCGCTTCTTCATGTCGATCATGCGCAGCTCGCTCTTGCCGAGCGCGGTGACGTAGGCCTTGCTCTGGTCACGGTTGTAGAAGATGTGATGCGCCACGAGGTCGGCGGGCAGCGGCAGGTCCTGCACGATCTGCCCGTACGTCTTCGATTTCGGGTCGACGTCGATGATGGCGATGCCTTCCTTGCGCTCGCTCGTGGCCACCGGCGTCTTGAGCACCTTCATGGACTCCGGCGACTTGGTCTCGTAGTTCAACATCGCGTAAATATGGCCGAACGCGAATCCGGGCACGACCAGAAGCGCCGCCGCCGCGCACCGTAGCAGTTTGAAAGGGAAGCTCATGATCCTCCTCCAGATGAGCCGGGGGGCCGCCCGAGGAAGCGGCCGCAAGAGATGCAAACTATGGACTTCCGCGGGCGCCAGCGCAAACCGGCGCCATCGCTCCTCCTCCGATCATCCACCCCGAGCCATTCCCGGGAATGACCGTCTTGATCCGGCTCGCCTCGAGCCATTGGATGATGATGTCGTCGCGGAGCGCCTCGCAAGGCCTCGATCGGCTACAGCGTCCAGTAGAGCAGCGTGTCGTTCACGCCGGCGAGCAGGAAGATGACGCCGGCCACTCTGCGGATCCTCTTGTCGAGCACGCCCGCGCTGCCGACGTAGCGCTTCGCGAGCGGCTCGCCGGCCAAGAACAGGGCCGCCGTGAAGAGCACGAGCGGCAGCACGGTGCCGAGCGCGAAGAAGCCGGGCAGGACGAACCCGCCGTCGGTCGCGAGCGTGAGCGGCAGCAGGAACGTGAAGAAGAGCACCGCGAGCGTCGGGCAGAAGGCGAACGCGAAGGCGGCGCCCAAGCCGAAGCCGCCGCTCATGCTGCCTCGAGGCAAGCGCCGCTTGAGCCGCGCGGCGAGCCCCGCGCCGAACGCCGCTCGCCAGGGCAGCAGCCCGAGGAAGAACAAGCCGACGAGGAGCATCAGCGGCCCGAGCGCCTTGCGCGCGGTGACGAACACCGGAACAGCCGCCGCCTGCAGCCCCTGCCCGATCAGCACCGCCGCCACGCCGAAGAGCGTGTAGACGAGCGCCTTGCCGACGATGAAAGCCGCGGCGGCGACGGCGGCGCGCCGCGGCTCGGACGCGTCGCGCGCCACCCAGGCGATGGCGGCGGCGTTGGAGGTGAGCTGGCAGGGAGCGAAGGTCGCCAGCAGCCCCAGGACCAGTGCCGCGATGTGCGGCAGCGCGGCCGAGCGCACGAGTCCCATGAACGGCTCAACGAGCGCCGCGTAGAGCCGGCTCAGCGTCACGTACCAATCGAGGATCGCGGAAGTCATTGGCTCCATCAGCCCATCACGCGGCGCTTCAGAGCAGGTTCCACAGCCACTTCGGCGTGAGCCCGATCAGGTAGCCATTGAGGATGGTGAGATAGCCACTGAAGACCAGCACGCCGACCAGCACGAGCAGGCCGCCCGCCAGCGCGTTCACCAGTCCGAGCCATCGTTTGAACCGGACAAAGAAGCGCAGGAACCGACCCACGGCGAGCGCGCTCAGGAAGAACGGTGCGCCGAGGCCGAGCGCGTAGGCGCCCAGGAGCAGCGTTCCCCCGCCCAGGCTGCTTCCCGTGCCGGCGAGAATCAGGATCGACCCCAGGATCGGCCCGACGCACGGCGTCCAGCCGAGCGCAAAAGAGAACCCGACGCCCGCCGAGCCGGCGAACCCGCCGCCGGCGCTGCGCGAGGGC
>DASVPH010000137.1:0-13875 GCA_036382945.1 Casimicrobiaceae bacterium | reverse complement strand
GATGATCGGACCTTCGTCGAGCTCCGCGGTGACATAGTGCGCGGTCGCGCCGATCACCTTGACGCCGCGCTCGTATGCCTGGTGGTAGGGCTTGGCCCCGCGAAAGCTCGGCAGGAACGAATGGTGGATGTTGATGGCGCGACCTTCGAGCTTGCGGCACAACTCGTCGGAGAGGACCTGCATGTAGCGGGCCAGCACGACGAGCTCCGAGCGCTCCTCCTCGATCAAGCTCCAGAGCTTCGCCTCCTGCTGCGCCTTGGTGTCCGCGGTGAGCGGCAAGTGGAGGAACGGGATCCCGTACGAGGCGGCGAGCTGGTAGGTGTCGCGATGGTTCGACACCACCGCCACCGGCTGCATCGGCAGCGCGCCGATCTTGTAGCGATACAGGAGGTCGTTGAGGCAGTGGTCGAGCTTGGAGACCATGATTAGCACCCGCGGCCGATACGCCGCATCGTGGATCTCCCAGCGCATGGCGAAGCGCGCCGCGGTTTCCTCGAACCCCGCCTGCAGCGCCTCGGAATCAGCGGCGCGAGCCAGCCGCTCGTAGACCACGCGCATGAAGAAGCGTCCCGTGTCGAGGTCGCCGAACTGCGCGCTGTCGATGATGTTGCAGTTACGCTCCGCCAGAAAGTTGCCCACCGCGCCGACGATCCCCGGCCGGTCGCGACAGGACAACTTGAGGATGAACTGCGGAGGCGTCGGAGTGGGAGGTCGGGCGGCGGTCACCTTCGGCTTCGATCTCGAGCAGGAGGTGGCGCTATTGTCAGGCAAACGCCGAGATTGCGGAAGGCAGCGCGCGAGCCCGGGGGTTGCAAACGCCGGCGCCCGGCCGCATTGTTTCAGGTTCGCAAGCCTCGCAACGGTCCGTCATGACCCCTTCTCCCGCCTCGCGCCTGCCGGCGATCTTCTTCGGACACGGCAGCCCGATGAACACGCTCGAGCACAATCGCTATACCGACGCCTGGCGCGAGCTCGGCGCGCTCGCCGGCAAGCCCAAGGCCATTCTCGCCGTCTCCGCGCACTGGTACATCCGCGGCACCGCGGTCACGGCGATGGAGCGCCCGAAGACGATCCACGACTTCTACGGCTTCCCACAGGCGCTGTTCGACGTGCAGTATCCCGCGCCGGGCGACCCCAAGCTCGCCGCGCGCGTACGCGATCTCCTCGCGCCGGTCGAGGTCGCGCTCGATCAGTCGTGGGGGCTCGACCACGGCACCTGGTCGGTGCTCAAGCACGCGTTTCCGGACGCCGACGTTCCGGTCGTGCAGCTTGCGATCGACGCGAGAGAGCCGCCGTCGTTCCACCACGCGCTCGGCGCGCGCCTCGCCGCGTTGCGCGACGAGGGCGTGCTCATCGTGGCCAGCGGCAACGTGGTCCACAATCTCTCCACCATCGGCTGGAGCGGCGGGCCGCCGTACGATTGGGCGGTGCGCTTCAACGATTATGTGCGCGAGGCGATCGCAGCGAAGCAATACCAGCGTCTCGTCGACTACGAGAAGGCGGGCGCGGATGCGCGGCTCGCCGTGCCCACGCCGGAGCATTATCTGCCGCTCCTCTACGTGCTCGGCGCGCAGCGCGACGGCGAATCGGTGCACGTCGCGGTCGACGGCATCGAGATCAAATCGATCGGGATGTTGAGTATCTGGGTCGGTCCGCAGTAAGCTTCGATCGATGGCCGAGACCAACCGGCAAGTCATTCTCGCGAGCCGGCCGCAGGGACCGGTGACCGAGGACAATTTCCGCATCGTCGACGCGCCTGTGCCCAGGCCGCGGGCGGGCGAGGTGCTGGTGAGGAACCAGTGGCTTTCGCTCGATCCCTACATGCGCGGTCGGATGAACGAGGCCAAGTCGTACGTGCCGCCCGTGCAACTGGGCGAGGTCATGGTCGGCCAGACGGTCGGCGCGGTGATCGAGTCGCACGACCCGCGGTTTCATCCGGGCGACCCGGTGCTGAGCTCGCTCGGCTGGCAGCTCTACGGGGTGGCGAAGGCAGACGAGCTCACACCGATCGACACCCGGCGCGCGCCGGCGTCGTACTACCTCGGCCTCCTGGGCATGCCGGGGATGACAGCGTGGTTCGGGCTCTCCGAGATCGGCAAGCCGAAACACGGAGAAACGCTCGTCGTCTCCGCGGCGTCGGGCGCGGTCGGCAGCGTGGTCGGCCAGCTCGCGAAAATCCAAGGCGCTCGCGCGGTGGGCATCGCCGGCGGCAGGGCCAAGTGCGACTACGTCGTGCACGAGCTCGGGTTCGACGCCTGCGTCGATTACAAGGCCGGGAACTTGCGCGAAGATCTTAGTCGGGCCTGCCCGAACGGCGTGGATGTCGACTTCGAGAACGTCGGCGGCGAGATCCTCGATACGGTGCTCACCATGATGAACCGGGCGTCGCGGATCGTCGTATGCGGGCTGATCGCCGAGTACAACACGGCCGAGCCCTACGGCTACAAGAGGCTGCGCTCGGTGCTGGTCAATCGCATCAGGATGCAGGGGATGATCGTGTTCGACTGGAAGGAGCGCTACGGCGAGGCGCTCGCAGGCCTCGCGGGCTATCTCGCCCAGGGCAAGCTCAAGTACCGCGAGTCGGTCGTCCACGGCATCGATAACGCGCCCAAAGGGCTCATCGCGCTCCTCAAGGGCGAGAACTTCGGCAAGCAGCTCGCCAAGCTCGACTAACGCTGCGGGTCGGGGACGGCTGGAGCAATCACCGAGCGGCAGCCCCGAGGCGTGCATTATGCATTCGGGCGGTGGAGCGATCTCCTCCCGGCGAGCCACGCGCCAAGCGCTCACTTATCGAGCTTGTCGAGATACCAGTAGAGTCTCCGCCGCGTCGGATTGATCGGGATCGTGGGCCGCGATCCGCCGAGCGACGAACGGCAGTCCGGCCCGTTGCAGTCCGGCGACGGATTGCCGCCGAGGAGGAACGGCACGACCAGGGTGTTGCCGTTGTAGTCGACGTTGACCAGGCCCGCGACCGGCGATGGCGGGAGCCCTCCGCCGTCGAGCGCGGTGGAGGCCGTGGCGCCGGTGACGAAGTTCACCTGGTAGGCGCGGGCGTTGCCGAGCCCCTTGCACGACAGGTTCGACGGCGCGACCGGCTGATTGGTGCCGAAGTACGTGAAGCCGCCGATCGTCGTCGGGCCGTTGACGATCTTCTCGCCGGTGTTGTTGAGCGTGATGTAGAAGCCGGAGAGCGGGCTCGACGTCGGATACGGCGTCAGCGTGGTCGCGGTTCCATCGGCGTTGTATTGAACGATCACCTGGAACAGCGATGACGGCGCATCGTCCGCGGTGCTGCTGGTGCTGTCGTAAACCGTCGTCCCGCCGGAGCCGTCGTTACCGGTGTTCGTATCCTTGATCATGTAGAAGCGGTTGACCACGTTGTACGAACTGTTCGCGTACAGCGGGTGCTCGCGATCGCCGGTGCCGGCCAGCACGGCATCGTAGTTCTTGGTCGTCACCACGTCCGGCGGGAACAGGAACTTGCGTTTAGTCGCGCCGGTACCGCCGAGCGCCGCGAGCCGCGTGACCTGCCAGGCGCTCGGAGCGGTGTTTCCACCGGGCTCCAGATCGACGCGCCAGATGTTGCCGCCGGTGTCCGCGGCGTACAGCCGGTCGACGTAGCCGTCCGGCGGCGTCCCGTCGGGGTTCATGCGATCCAGCAGCGTAACGTCGGCCGCGATCGAGTAGGTCATGTCGAGCAGTCGGCACGGATTGCCCTGGCAGGTATTGCTTCCACCGCCGCGTGTCGCCTGCCATACCATCTCGCCCGTGAGCGCATCGAGGACGAAGATGCCGCGGCCCATGGTGTCGGCCGCTGGCGGCTCGGCGTCCTCGTATAGCGGGCTGTAGGTGGAGTCGTAGCCGCCCGCATACCCGGCGCCGAAGATGAGCACGGGATTCGAATAGCCTTTCACTTTCGCAACCTTGGGCACCGACCAGGTCTGGCCCAGCTCGTCGAAGCCGCCGTCGCATCCGGTGTTGGTGCCGAGGCTCGGGCAACCCTTTTTCCACATGAACCTCGGGTCGGCCGGATCGCTCACGTCGAGCGCGTAGATCAGCCGCCCGCCGCGGCGTGCCGAGAGATAGATGTACGCCTTGCCCGAAGCTGCATCCTGGTACACGCCGGTGACGCCGTCGAAGAAGTAGTCCTTCGGCGTCGGCGTCGGCGTGAGACCGCCGGGCGTATTGGCCAGCTTCAACAGCGGGCTGTTCGAGTACAGGCGCTGCAGTTTCGAGAAGAACTCCTGCGGAATGAAGCCCCAGAGCTCGCCGCCGGGCGGGACGCCGCCGATGCTTCCGGTCTGGTTGCCGTTCACCGCGCGGAATACGCCGTCGTTGGAGCCGTAGAACACGACCACGCCGATCGAGCCGCCGTAGTTGATGATCGTCGGACGCGAGTGCACCACGTCGCCGTGCACCGACGGACGAACGGTGATGCCGTTGCCCGGGCTCAGCTCGTCGCCGACGTTGTCGTCGCCGCGGGCCCAGCGAATGAGGTCGGTCGGGCTGCTCCCCGTAATGCCGAACGCGCTCGCCGTCAGCCCCGCATTGGTAGTCGCGAACGGGGTCGCGGACAAGCTGGCGCCGGACGGACAAAGCCCCAAAGAGCCCCAGCATGTGTAGAGCTTGCGCGGCGTCGCCGGGTTGGTCACATAGTCGTCCTGCAGATTCGCGAGCCGGATCTGCTGTCCCACCGCGCCTTTTTCCACGACCTCGCCGTCCGGGCTGTCGAAGCCGCCGCCGGCGCCTTGCGGATTATTGATCCAAAACCCGCCGGTCGAGCCGATCGAATCGGGCAGCTTGCTCGGGTCCTTCGACGTCCAATAGCTGACCGCGGTCGGCGAGATGAAGCCGGTTCCCGCTGCGTTGATCGCCGGCGCGCCGTTCGAATCCGCAAGGTACAACTGCAGCTTGGGGGGCGAGCCGGTGATGCCGAACTTGTATTGCTTGAGATTGCCCATCCAGCGCGGGTTGCCCTTGCCGTCGGGGCGGAACATGCCGATGAAGATCTGGTTCTCGAAGCTGCCCTGGGCGTTCGACGCCACCGGAAGGCTCGAGGCCGCAAACACGCTGTTGACCGCCTGCACTTCGTAGAGGATCTTGAGCAGCGCTTCGACCAGCCCGTTGACGTCGCCGGCGGTGACGACGAAATTCTTGCCGCCGCCCGCATTGGCCATGCTCTGCGTGAGCTGCACGTAGTCCGGATTCTTGCCGTCGGTGACGGCGATCGAATAGGTGATAATGTTCTGCTGGCCTTCGAGATCGGTGCCGAGGTCCCCCTGGTAGAGGAAGCGCGCCCACTCGTCGCCCCAGTTCGCGTCGTACTTGGTGTAGGTCCCGATGTACGACGTGTTGATCTGCGCCAGTTGCGCCGAAGACGCGCCCGCGGCCCTCAACTCGTTGAACGCGTTCGAACCGGTGTCCTGCGGCTTGCCGTTGTTGAGCGCGTTGGCGATGTAGATGATGAAATTGCGCTGGCAGGCGTTGTTGGTATGGCTGCTGTAGCTGACCCCCGAAGCGTCGCTGCGTCTGCCGGTGAAGAACGAGTACGCCTCGTACATGCCGCCTCCGACCTGCGAACTGTTGGAGTTGTCGGCTTGGCGATCGATGCTCTTGATGTAGTCCTCGAACGCTGCGGCGCCGCTCGAGTCCATCGTCGGCAGGTTGTAGGGCGCGGCGCTCGGGTATTTCATGATGCCGCCCCAGTTGGTCGAGCCGCCGAACATCATGAGCCCCATGTCGATCTTGCCCCGCAACGCGTCGCTATTGCCGATTGCCTTGATCGCCTCGTAGAGGGCGCACTGCTCGAACCCGACGTCCTTGCCGGCGTTGTTGGTCGAAACGACATTGCTGTCCGTACATTTGAACGACGTGTCCGCGTCCCACGCCGACGCGTTGTCCAGGATGATCAGGACCTGCGGGCTCGCCCCGCTCGACGCGGCGCTGGTGAAAATGTCGATGTCCTCGGCGAGGGCGTACCCGACGCCCCCAATGAGTATCGCCGTCGCCAGAAACCACTTGCACATCGAGTTCTTCATGGCTTGTTCTCCCGGGCCCCTCTTGGCGGCTAAGCAGCCGAGCGAAGCCGCCGAATCGTCAACACGTGGTGTCGATCGGGACGCGCTGCCCGATCCCCTGATGCACGGTCACCGTCGCGCCGCTGTTGGCGGCATCTGTCGTCTTCGCGGCGATATCCCACTGCGTGTTCGCGCACACCGAATTGCCGGTGCTGCCGGCGCTGCCCACGGCGGAGCTGGTGAAGCAGGCGACGTCGGAGGGCTGCGCGATGTCGAGCTCCACGACCTTGATCGGCACCGCGTTCTTGCACTCCGGCTTCGCCACCGCGACGCTGTAGTCGGACCTGCCGTCGTTGTTGATGTCGACCGCCACCGTCACCGGCTGCGGATCGGCGGGAAAGTTCGCGCTCGCCACCTGCTCGATGGCCCGCTGCGCCGCCGCGATCGATTCGGTCTTGGTCTGCTCGTTGTGCGCGACGCGCAGGTTCACCGTCGACATGTTGATCACGGCGAGCACGAGCAGCGTGAGCAGCACGAGCATCAACACGCTCATGACCAGCGCCACGCCGCGCTGCTCCCGAAGACAGACGGCTGGATGCATCGGACGCGGTGTCTTCATCAGGTCGGACAATCGGTCGTCGGTGCGATGCATAACGGTCTTTCCTTGCGCTGGCTCACGTTGGTGACGCGCACGACGCCCTTGTACGCGTGCCGCTTGTAGGCACCGCCGGGCGTGACGTTGTAGTCGGTGCCGTCGGCGTTCTTCCCGAGCTGGTAGGTCTTGGTGTCGGTGAAACCAGTGGTCTGGTCCACGTTTCGGGCGAGCACATGCAGGCGCATGGTCATGACCTGCGCCCACTCCGCCGTCGATGCGGGCTCGGTCTTGTAGGTGTCGGGCGACCCCTCGCCGGTCGTGTCGAGCCCGTATTCGATCTGCAGGTTCTCGATGCCTTCAACCAGCGGCACCAGGCACCACGACGTGGCGGCGAAGAGCGGACAGGTGGCATCGCCCGCGGGCCGCAGCTCCAGTCTTTTCAGCGTCGGCACCGCCGGGTCGGTGTTCTTGCAGGTCCCGTTCGGCCCGGTCGGAATCGAGCATGGGCTGACGAAGTAGATCTCGACGTGGTACTGGCGGATCGGCGCGGCGCTGGCACAATCCTTCTGCTGGAGCGTGAAGCCGCTCTGCGCGATCAGGAACACGGGCAATTGCGTCGCGCAAAAGCCCGTCTGCGTGTAATAGGCGTTCGCGACAGCGCTGGCCGCCGGAATGGTGGTCGTGTTGGCGCGTCGGACGACGAGCACATCGGTGCCGGCCACGTGGTCCGGCAGGCAGCCGGGCACCGCGCCGGGCGCGTCCACGCCCTGCACCGCGAGCGGCAGCGCGGCCCGGAGCGAGGCGAGATCGGTGACGCAGGGATCGGGCAGGATCGCCGGAAGCGTGATCTGCGGGGTCAGCGTCAAGTTGGTGACGTCGGCCACTTCGCCGTAAAAGCCTGCGTGGCGGATGCTCGCGCTCAAGATCGCCATAGCGTAGCGCCCGTTCTCGATCTGCTGGCTTGATTTCTCGTTCTCCGAGAAGCCTCGGCTGTCGGCGACGAACAGCACCGCCAGTCCGAAGAGCAGGATCACCGAGATCGTGATCGCCACCATCAGCTCGATGAGGGAGAGCCCGCGCTGGAACCTCCGCGCGAGGTGCGGGGAGCCCACACTCGATCGAGCTCGAATGCTGCGTACCGAACTCATTGCGCACCCAGTGCGGCGATCCGCAGCGTCGAATTGACCATGCGCGCCCCGTACGGCGCCGTGCCGCACTTGAGCTGATCCGACTGAAGCGTCGTCGCGGACAGCCCTTCCCAGACGATGCTGATGGTGTAAAGCCCGGTTCCTGCCTGCACTGCACCGGTGCTGTCGGTGAGCTCGGTGGCCGCGTCGTAAGCAATGCACCCCTTCGCCGCGGTCATCCCGCCGATACAGGCGGTGCCCGATGTCGTCGTGCAGCTTCCGCCGGCGGCCGTTTCCGCCACGCCCTTGAGAAGGTTGCCCCATTCGCACAGATCGAGATCGGCGCCGGTCTTGCCCGCGCAGTCGGTCAGCGCGCCGCCGCCCCCGACCGGCGACGCGGTGACGTAGGCCTGCGAGAACGCGTCGGCGCGATTGGCGTTCATGCGATCGACGATGTCCTGGATGAGCACGAGCGCCTGGGTGCGCTGATAGGACTCGATTTCCGCCTTCTGCGCCTTGGTCTGCAGCCCGAACAACCCCAGCAGACCCAGCGCCAGGATCACCATCGTGATCAGCACTTCGAGCAGCGTGAAGCCCGCGTCGGCTCGCGATGGAGAAGCGCGCACTGGGCTGCTGCATGTGCGTATCTCCGGAGTCCGAACGAGCATCGCGTCAATTGCAGCCGTTCGAGGGATCATGGTCGGTGTCGCTAACGAGACTTGGGCGGCCGCCGAGATCGAGCCGGACGCAGCGGGCGATCACGCTCGAGTTGCCCGTCACCCGAACGATCATCTGCGCCGGTACCGGCGGGGGAATGTGTCCGTCCGCCTGATAGATGATCGTGCCGCCGGCCATCGCCGCCAGTTGGCTGTTGAGCGCGGCCTCGCGCCGGAGCACGGTGCCGTCGTCGAGCTGCACGGCCCAGCCGTTCTTCCAGTCGTCGCCGCTGGGAACGACGCTGACGTCCGCCGCCCGGGTGATCGCCTCGTTGCGGGCGAAGAACAGCGTCGTCTGCAGATCGCCGGCGCTCGCCCTCACCTGCTGGCTGAGCGAGAGCGTGGTAAGCGACGGCGCGGCCAGCGTCACCAGAACGGCGACGATGGAAACGGTGACCAGCAGCTCGACCAGGGTGAACCCCTCGGCACGCCTCCGGACGCTTCGATGGCTCACTTGTCCCATTTGGCGATCGGCGTCTTCTGGTTGAGGCTGTCCAGGCACAGGTTGCCGTCATCCACCTGCCCGCCGATGGCGGTCGCCGTGATCGTGTAGCCGAGCGGCGGGAGCGCGGCGCCGAGGCAATCGTTGCCGGGGGCGATGGCCACCGCGAAGGTATAGTTGCTCGACGTCTCCGACGGTGGGATGGTGGCGAGACCGCCGGCACCGATGGTCGTCGTGTAATTGCGCTGGTCGAGCAGGTATTGCTCTTCGCGATTCGCGACGTCGCCCATGAACTGCTTGGCCTGGGCGCGGTTCGCTCTCAGCACGTAGCCGCGATACGACGGCAAGGCAATCGCGGTCAGCACCGCAATGACTGCCAAGGTGATGAGCATTTCCAGCAGCGTGAATCCGCTTCGCTGCGGAGCGACACCATGACAGCGTGAGTCCGGCCGCCTCGAGAGTCGATGGCGCCAGTGAGTCGCTGCTGCCTCGCGCTGACGGATGGAGCCGTCCCACATCGTCATGCCTCCGCGCAAAACCGCTTCGGCAGCGACCCGGAGACGACGACCGGCGCGCCGCGCCGGCAAACCATGCGCGCTCCACGGCGGAGACTCCCGCCGGCAGCCCCGCTACCCGCTTTGCACGGGCCGGAGGCTTTGCGTCGCTGCCTTGCGGCAACTTTGCCGAAATGCTTCTACATCCCTATTACGCCCTCGTCACCTGCACACTACGGTGCACATGCAGACTCCGACGCGAACAGTGCGGCTAGCTTCGACCAGAAGCTGTAGGCGGGTCAATCGCGAAGCGACGAACGGAGTCGCGTGCCGGAAGGGCGGAGCCAACCGCAGCCGATGCGGCGCACAGCTTGTAGCGAGCAATCGTGTCCGTGCGATACAAGGCGCACTTTGACGCGTCAATGCTTCACCGCATCGCGCGCGCGATTCGCTCCGGCGTGAGGGGCAGATCCCTCGCCCGCACGCCCATCGCGTTGGCGAGCGCGTTGGCGATGGCCGCCGCGGTCGGTCCCGCAGCACATTCGCCGACGCCCAAGGAAGGCTCCGCCGGGCGATTCACGATCGACACCTCGATCTCCGGCGTTTCGTCGAAGCGCAGGATCGGGTAGCTCTCCCACGAGCGGGAAAGCACCCGCTCGCGATCCCACCGGACCTGCTCATGAAGCGTCCAGCTCATCGCCTGGACGATGCCGCCTTCGATCTGGTTGGCAAGCCCGTCGGGGTTGACCGCCTGGCCCGCGTCGACCGCGGCGACCACGCGCTTCACGCGCAGGCGCTCGGCGACCTCGACCTCGGCCAGCACCGCGCAATAGGCGCTGCGATTCTTGTAGCGCGCGAATCCCAGGCCGCGTCCGCGCGTTCCGTCGCCTTTTTCGCGCGGCGTCCAGCGGGCGGCCTTAGCGGCGGTCTCGATCACTTCGCGGGCGCGCAGATCGCTCAGATGACGCAACCTGAATTCGATCGGATCGACATCGGCGGCTGCCGCCAGCTCGTCCATGAACGACTCGATCGCGAACACGTTGGCGAACGCACCGAGCGAGCGCAGCGCCGAGACCCGCAACGGCATGTCGGCGATGAAGTTGTAGCCGATCTCCTGCACCGGGAAGTCGTAGAGCGGGATGGCGTTGCGGTCGCCCCCGCCGGTGGGCTGCGGCACGTCCTTCGCCGGCGCGACCGGAAACGGCGGATCCATGTGCCACGCGGCGAGAAGGTTCACCCCTGCGTTCCACCCGGGCCGCTGGATGTGGGTATGGCTCCAGATCTCGTGCCGCCAATCGACGACTCGACCCGCCACATCGAGCGACGCCGCCATGCGCACCACCATCGCCGAGCCGTACGGCGACCACGCGAGCTCGTCCTCGCGCGTCCACTGGACGAGCACCGGACGAGCGCAGGCGCGTGCGAGCAAGGCGGCGTCGAGCGCGACGTCGTCGGCGCCGTTGTGCCCGTAGCAGCCCGCACCGTCCTTGTGGATCACGTCGACCTCGGTGGGGGCGACACCCAGGACCCGCGCGATCTGGTTGCGCAGGTGATGGCTGCCCTGGGTATGCGACCAGACCGTGAGCTTCCCTCGCTCGCGATGCGCGAGCGCGCAAGACGGTCCGATCGCGGCGTGCGCGAGGTACGGCTTCGAATAGCTCGCCCCGACGCGCTGCACCGAGCCCGCGACCGGAGCTTCGCCCCGCCGATACACGACCGAGCGCAGGCTCGGCAGCGTGGGCAAAAAATCGCGCACCTCGGTGGTCAAAGGAAGGGGCGCGTCTTCGTGCCATGAGGCCGCTCGCCGCGCCGCCTGCAGCGCGGCGAGCGCCTGCTCCTCGCGCTCGGCGCACAGGCCGATGAAGCTCCCGCTTACCAACACCGCAACGACGCCCGGCAGCGCGCGGATCGCGTCCGCATCGAACGCGCCGAGCCTGGCCGAATACGACGGCGGCCGCAGCACGCGGCCGAACACCATGCCAGGAAGCTCGAGATCGTGCACATACGCCGCACCCGTCAGCTTGGCGCGAAGGTCGCGTCGGGGCGTGCTCGTGCCGACAACGCGGTGCTGAGACGCCGCCTTCGGCGCGGCCGTGCCGGTCGCATCGCGGGCGAGGCTCACCCGAGGCGCGAGATCCCAGTAGCTCGTGCTGAGATCGCTTCCCGCCACCTCGATCGTTCCGTCGCGGACGCCGAGCTCGGCGATGTTCACTTCGAGCTCGCGCGCCGCGGCTTCGAGGAAAAGCTTCCGCACCTCGGCGCATGCGAGCCGCATCGCCATGCCGCCGACCTCGATCGACTGGCTCCCGGCGGTGTACCACTCGTCGGGCGATTGCGTGGTGTCGCCGGCGACGAGCGAGAGCCGATCGAGAGACACGTCCAGCTCGTCGGCGGCGATCTGCGCGATCGCGGTCTCGATGCCCTGCCCGAGCTCGACCTTGCCGCTCCACACCGTCACCGTGCGGTCGGGATTGAAACGCACCCAGCGGTCCAGCCGCGGCGTGGTCTTGAGGCTTTGCGGCAGCGGCTGCGTCATCGCTGGGGCTCGTTGCGCATCGCGCGAGCGGCTTTGCGTATCGCGCGCAGGATCCGCACGTGCGTGCCGCAGCGGCAGAGATTGCGCTCGAGCGCAGCGGCGATCTGCGCATCGCTCGGATCGCCCTCGCGGCGGAGCAGCGCGACGGCCGAGATGATGATGCCGTCGATGCAGTAGCCGCACTGGATCGCCTGCTCGTCGACGAATGCCTGCTGCACCGGATGCAGGCCCCCGGCGTCGGGGCCGCCGATCCCCTCGATCGTGGTGATGTCGTGTCCGGCGGCCGACCACAGCGGCGTGTCGCACGAGGGCACCGCATTGCCGTCGAAGAGCACGTTGCACGCGCCGCACGTGCCTTCGC
Organism: Casimicrobiaceae bacterium; assembly: GCA_036382945.1. Taxonomy (GTDB): domain Bacteria; phylum Pseudomonadota; class Gammaproteobacteria; order Burkholderiales; family Casimicrobiaceae; genus PALSA-1003. Next base: position 1,587 of record DASVPH010000137.1, on the reverse strand, counting down.
CGCAGCCGAACCGCGTTGCCTTGAGCTTGAGGTCGTTGCGCAGAATGTACAACAGCGGCGTGTTCGGCTCGGCCCGAACTTCGCAGTCACGGCCGTTGACGCGAAGCTTGAACGTTTCAGCCATCGTCTTTTTCGGATCTCTTGGATCGTCAGGATCGAGGTCGGATCGAATCCAGCGGATTCTAGCAACGTTCCCGTGGAAACGAGCCCATCGCACCGCGGCGCGAGCGCCGCTCGGCGTCAGACGAGCTCTTTCCTCGCGCGGAAGCTACGGGTCACCGCGGCCAACCCGATTGCGCACGCTGCCAGCGGCACGAAGGCGAGCGCGGGAACGCCGCTCACGTCCCACGCCGCGCCGCTCACGATCGCGATGGCGACAGCGCCGCCGTAGCTCAAGGTGAACATCCCGGCCGACGTGCGCGCGACGTCCTCGCGACGGCAGAGGAGCGGCGGCAGCGTCAGGCCCACGATCAGTGCGGCCGAATCCGAGAACCCGAGCAGCGCGGCCCAGACGATCGTCGCCGGACCGACCATGAATACGAGCCCTGCGATCGACAGCAACGAAAGCAAGCCCGAAGCGACGTAGGGCCACGCGCGCCGCTCCAGCTTCCCGGCGACGGCGAGCAGCAGAAGCGAAGCCGGCAATTGCCCGAGGTTGAGCGCGGAGAGCGCACTGCTGATCAAATCGGGCCGGCCGGCACTGGTCAGATAGATGGGAAGGAATGCGTTCACGCTGAAGTAGATCGCGTTGATGGAACAGAAGAGCGCCCCGAGCCGCCACACGAGCCCGACGTGCCAGTCGGGAAGCCACTTGTGCCGCGCGCCCGGGACGGGAGCGTGCTCGCCGTGAGCGCGCGGCGCGAACAGAAAGATCGCCGCGGCGATGATCGCGATCGGCACCGACCAGAACACCAGCGACAGCCGCCAGCTCCCGCTCGCGAGCGGCAGGACGTAGGGAATCGTCAACAGCGTGGGGAACATCTCTCCGACGAGCAAGCCGTTGGTGTAGATCGCCGTTCCGAGCCCGATGCGGCCCGGCAACCACTGCCGCACCGCGGTCGGCATGATGGGCTGCATGATGGCCACACCCGCCGACATCAGCACGGTGGTCGCGAGCAGGACGGGGTAATTCGGGCTCCAGCCGCGCAGCGCCGAGCCCGCAGCCACGAGGAGGAGTCCTCCGAGCAAGGCGCCCCTGACGCCCAGGTGGGCCACGAGGAGCGAGCCTCCCAACGCCGCGAGGGCAAACAAGGCCGGCGGGATGCTGGAGAGCAGACCGACTTCGGTCGCGCTCAGCGAGAAGTCGTCGCGAATCATCGCGATGACCGGCGGCACGGCCAGTATCGTGAGGCGCAGCCCATTGCCCGCCAGCCAGAGCAGCGCAATTCCCAGGGAAGTTTCGCCGAGTGAGACGGGCTCGCTGCGGAGCATGTATATGTACCACGTGTCGGGGTGGCAGGATGCTACACGCTCCGCGGTGACGAAACACAATGGCGCAGCGCTGTCCGGCGCGACGCAAGCCAAAACCACCGGGCGCCGGTCACGACACCCGGTCCTTCAGCGCCCCGCAGCGGTCTCGCGCCGCGC
>DASVPH010000136.1:0-5956 GCA_036382945.1 Casimicrobiaceae bacterium | reverse complement strand
AGCGGCCGGCAACAACGGAATGCGCCCAAAGCGCCCCCGTCCCTTCGGGTTGCGGCCAAACGGCGCGCCTGCGGCGTTGCTCGGCTTGCGAATAGGCCGAGCTATTCGCTGCGCCTCGCGCCTTGCATTCATCGCCGTTTGGCCAGCAACGCATACGTGAGAACAAGCCCGACAGGCTCCTAGCGCGCGCGCCACTGCCGGAAGCGGCGCCACGGCCAGCCGAGCCAGCCGCGGAAGCTCTGCAGATAGGCGATCGCGCGCTCCTGCGCGGAGAGCGCCGCCTCGAGCCGCGTGCACTCCGACTCGAGCCGCGTGCGCCCGATCTCGAGCGAGATCATCTGCTTCTCCAGCGCGGCGATCTTCGCGTCGCGCTGCCGCCGCCCGGCGTCGGCTTCGGCGAGCGCTCGGTCGCGTTCGACGATGCTGCCTTCGCGCTCGGAGAGCAGCCTCTCCAGGTCCCGGACCTGCGTCGCCTGCCGGGCGATGGCGGCGTCGCGCTCGACGACCAGGCGCTCGCGCTCGGCGACCAGCGCCTCGAGGTGCTGGACGTGGTCCGCCGCCCCGGCGAGCGCCGCGGCGTGCTCCTTGAGCAGGCCGTCGAGCCGCAGCACCTCGCGGGCGTTCGCCTCGGCGCGCTTGTGCTCGCTTTCCCCGGCGTCGGTGAACAGCGACACGCTGGCCGCTTCGGGGGGCAGCGCCGCCGTCTGGCGCGCGGCCAGCACGATGAAGTACATCCCCTCGGGCGCGGAATACGGAGCCACACCCTGCCCGTCGCCGATCCAGGCTTCGACGCCGCCGGCCGTGGCAGCCCGCCCGCCGCCTTCGCTCCAGATCCCCGACCAGTAAGCCAGGCGCTGGTGATGCCAGCGCTGCGCCGGGAATCGTCTTGCGAGCAGGCGGGCGAGGTCCTCGCGATACAGCTCCTGCAGGTGATACGGGTTGGCGTAGTGGCACGCGTCGCTGTACAGACGCTTGTTGGGCGAGGACAGCACTAGCAGCCCTTCGGGCGAGAGCACCCGCGCGAACTCGCTCAGCATCGCGAGCTGATCGGCCGCCGCCAGATGCTCGATGGTCTCGAACGACACCACGACGTCGATCGAAGCGCTCGGCAGCGGCAGGCCCGTGCAGGAGGAGGCGATGAAGCGCACCCGCTTGCCGTCCCCGTACGAGGCGCGCGCGCGATCGATCGTTCCCATGTCGATGTCCACCCCGATCGCGCTCGCCGCCGCGGCACCGAGGAGCGCCGTGCCGTAGCCTTCGCCGCACGCCGCGTCGAGCACGCGCCGGCCCTCGACGAAGCGGCGCGCAAAGGCGTAACGGTGCCAGTGCTCGTAGGCGATCTCGCCGCTCACGCTCGGCAGGAAGCGCTCGCCCGTGAACTCCGGGGCGGCAGGCACAGGCGTGGAAATCGAGCCGGACATGCGTGCTTGCGTGCGTCGCGGCATCTGCCGCAAGAGAAAAACAGGCTATTTTACCCGACGCAGCACACGCGCCGCCGTGCGCCCTTCGCTCCACCGAGCTGCAAGGTTCGGCGCCGCTCACCCCGGGGTAGGGGCCGGAAGCGCCTCCCACGCGGCGATGAGGCGCGCTTCGAGCGCGCGCGTGTAGCCGGTCGTGTCGAACAACGGCGCGCTATCGCGGCCGGTGCGCAGCCGCTCGCGATAGCGCGCGAGAAGCTCCGGCCGCCTGGCCAGCTCGAGCGCCAGCGCTTCGTACGCGACGAGCGAGTCGGTGACGAGCTCGGGAAGCCCGACGGCCTCGAGCTGGCTCGCCGAAACGCGGCTCGCGAAGGTCTCGCCGCTGCACGTGAGCAGAGGCAATCCGGTGAAGAGCGCGTCGTTGGCCGTGGTATGCGCGGTGCAGGGGAAGGTGTCGAGGAACAGATCGGCCGCCGCGTGCCGCGCCAGATGCTGCGCCAGCGCAACACGGGGCGCGAACACGAGTCGCTCTGCGGCGACGCCGCGCGAGCGCGCCTCGCGGCGTAGATTCGCCGTGGCTTGAGGGTTGGTCTCGAGCAGCCACAGCACGCTGCCCGGGATTTGCGTGAGCAGGCGCATCCAGATCGCGAACACGTCGGGCAGGATCTTGTAGCTCGCGTTGAAGCAGCAGAACACGAAGCCCGCGTCCGGCAGTGCGCATTGCGCGCGGGTCGGCGCCGGGTCGATGGCGCGCTTCCGATCGCCGGGAAGATAACAGTGCGGCAGGCGCATGAAGCGTTCGGCGAAGTTCACTTCCTGCCCGGGCGGCGTGACGAACGCGTCGCCGAGGATGTAGTCGTACCACGGTGCGCCGAGGGTTCCGGGAAAGCCGATGGCGTTGATCTGGAGCGCAGCGGGCCGGAATGCGAAGATCTCGCTGCGCGCGTTCAGAACGTAGCCTCCGGTGTCGAACAGCACGCCGATCCGATCCGCGCGAATCCGCTGCACGGTCGCCTCGACGCTCTCCGCCCGGACGTCGACGAAGCGGTCGAAGGCGCGCGCAAAGCGCGCCCGCGCCGCGCTGGCGTCGTCGGGGCCGAACGAGTAGCCGAAGACCTCGAAACGCGAGCGGTCATGCGTCTCGATGACCTCGGCGAGCAGATTGGCGAGCGCATGGGTGCGGAAATCCGAGCCGAGGTAAGCGATGCGCAACCTGCCATCGACGAGGCTTGGCCGCTCCGGCGGCAATGGCGTTGGCGCGCCGATCCGGCGGCGAACCCAGTCCTGAGCCGCGGTCAAGAGCTCCGCCGGCGTGAACGGCAGCGCGAGCAGGTTGTGCGGCGAGACCACCGGCGCGTCGGCTCCCCCGAGCAGCGCCCGCTGCCGGTCGATGCCGCGCTCGAGCCCATCCCAGTCGCAGGTGTGCTGCTGCACGTAGAGCAGCGTGCTTCGCGCCTGCGCATGGTCGGGGTCTATCTGCAGCGCCTGGCGCAGGAGCGGCAGGGCTTGCGCGTAGCGGCTCTCGGCGGTGAGGCTCGCCGCCAGGTCGACCAGGACTTCGGGGGCATTCGGCTCGAGCGCGAGCGCACGCTCGAAACTTGCGCGCGCGGCGGCGAACGCGCCGGCGCGATGCTGGCACACGCCGAGATTGAGCCAGAGTTGGGCCACACCCGCGTCGAGCGCGAGCGCCCGCGTGTACGCGCCGATCGCCGCGGCGAAGCGATGCTGCTCGCGCAGGACGTCGCCGAGGTTGGCGTGGCCCTGGGCGAGATCGGGCGCGCGCTCGACGGCTTGCGCGAAGCAGCGACCGGCCTCGTCGAGCCGGCCTTGCGCCTGCAACGACAGACCGAGATTGTTCAGTAGCACCGGATGGCGCGATCCGGTCGCCAACGCGGCGCGATACGCCGCGATCGCCGCCTCGTGCGCGCCGCGCCGGCGCTCGAAGTCGCCGATCCGGAAATGCGCTTCCGGATCGCGCGGCGCCAGGGCGATGGCCCTCTGCCACGCCGCGCGGGCCGCCTCCGGCTCGTTTGGCTCGATGCATTGCCCGAGCAGGTTCCACGCCTCGGCATCTTCGGGGCTCGCCTCGAGCGCACGCCGCGCGCTTGTCGCCGCCGCTTCGCGCTCGCCGCGGGCGAGCTGCGCTCGCGCGCGCTCCTTGTCCGCGGCCGTCGCGCCGAGCTGGCCATGACAATCCTTGAAGCGCTTGCCGCTGCCGCAGGGACACGGCTCGTTGCGGCGGACCGCACCGCTCGCCGTGATAATCGTGGTCCGTCCCCAGTCGCGTCAGTGGTTCGCCGCTTGTTTCGCATTAGCGCTGCGTCCGGATCAGCGCGCCTCGCTGCCGTTCCACGCATGCCCGATGCGAACCAACCCCAGCTCGCGCGTGGCACCCTCGACGACGAGCGACTGCTCGACATTGTCGAACAACCGCACGCCCTCGGGATCGAGCGCGTGCGCGCGGACGCGGTACTTGCCGGGCAGCAGCGGGAGCTGCGGGAAGGTGAGCGAGAAGGCGAAGCGCTGCGCGCGCAGGCGCATCGGCGCCGCCCCGTCCATGTCGGTCGCCACTCCGTACACCGGCGTGCCGTCGGCGCGGACGAGCCCGATGAGCACGACCGGCACGCGATCGTCGGGCGAGAACACCTCGCCGCGCACGGTGAGCGTAGCCCCCGCGGCGATGCGCTCCGGCGGATCGACGCTGAGCGACTCGATCGCATAGAAGCCTTCGGCGGTCGCCCGCGGCGCGGCGATCGGCTGCTTCGCGCCGGCGCTCTTCTCCTCGTGGTAGGCGAGGTAGGCTTGCGTCACCTCCGCCGCCGGGCCGTAGCGCACCATGCGGCCGTCCTTGAGCCACAGCGCGGCGCGGCAGAGCTTCTGCACGTGATACATGCTGTGCGAGCACAAGAGCAGCGTGCCGCCGTCGCCGAGATAGCTCTCCATCCAGGCGACGCATTTCTTCTGGAACGACTCGTCGCCCACGGCGAGCACCTCGTCGGTGATCAGGATGTCGGGCTTGAGCGCGGTGGCCACCGCGAAGCCCAGCCGCACGACCATGCCCGACGAATAATGCTTGATCGGATCGTGGATATGCTCGCCCAGGTCTGCGAAGGCGACGATCTCGTCGCGCTTGGCGGCGATCTCCGCGGGGATGAGCCCGAGCAGCGCCGCGGCGAGATCGATGTTGGCGAGTCCGGAGTACTCCGGATGAAAGCCCGATCCCAGCTCGAGCAGCGCACCGACGCGTCCGCGTACGTCCACCCGCCCGCGGGTGGGCGTGATCACGCCGGCGATGACCTTGAGCAGCGTCGACTTGCCGGCGCCGTTCTCGCCGATGATGCCGAGCGATTCGCCGGCCGCAAGCTCGAAGGCGACGTCGTCGAGCGCGTGAAACGCGCGCGTCACGCCGCGGCCGCGCAGCAGGTCGAGCACCAGACCGACGCGGCCGGCGTTGGTGTCGAGCTTGGCGTAGTCCTTGCCGACGCCGGAGAGGTGCAGCAGCGGCGCCGACATCAAACGAAGTCCTCGAAATGCGGCGACAAGCGCAAGAACACCCAGCGACCGCCCGCGAACAATGCGAGCGCGACGATCACCGCGACGGCGTCGCCCCAGGCGATCGCGAGCCGGCCGTCGAGGAGCGCATCGCGGAGCCGCTCCACGAGGTAGCCGAAGGGGTTGGCGGCGACCCACGGCTTCATCGACGCCGGCACCAGCGATAGCGGATAGAGGATCGGCGTGAGATACATCAGGATCATCAGCACCGGCAGCAGGATGTGCTCGATGTCGCGGATGAACACCTGCAGTGCCGCCAGCGCCAGCGCGAGCCCGGTCACCGCGACCGCGAGCACGATCCACAGCGGAACGGCGAGGATGAGCCCCTCGAACCTGACCGACTCGCCGAAGAGCGCCAGCACAACCAGGACGACGAGGTACCCGATGAACTGAAGCACGAGTGTGGCGCCGACCGAGGCGTAGACGACGAGCTCGTGCGGGAACGCGACCTTGCGGATGAGCCCCGCGTAGCCGCCGATCGAGACCGTGCCCCGCTGCAGGGCCTCCTGCGCCGCGAGCCAGGGCCAGAGCGCGACCGCCACGAACAACAGGAAGCTCTTGCCGTTCATCGGCCCGGCGCGGAACACGGTCGTGAACACGAACTGATACACGCCGAGCAGCGCGAGCGGCTGCAGGAAGGCCCACGCCAAGCCGCTCACGCTGCCCAAATAGCGAGAGAACAGCTCCCGGCGGAAGAAATTGAGGAAGAGCGCGCGGTGGCGCGCGAGGCGCAATGCGGCACCGGAGGCGAAGGCGGCGGGCGCGAGGGGACGGGGCGCGGAAGCCATGGGCGGGAGGATAGCAGAGCGCTCGGGCGCGCGCGCTCGAAGACCCGTACGCCTCGTCTGTTAGTAACTTGTCAAGATGTCCGGTTTAGGTAACACGCCATATGTCCGCTTTTTGATCGATGAGTAGCGGACCTTACGCAGCAGCTTTCGTTTTGATTTTGCGTTCCTTTCCGTTGACATCGTACTGAGCTAAGCAGC
>DASVPH010000135.1:0-21590 GCA_036382945.1 Casimicrobiaceae bacterium | reverse complement strand
GCTGCTTAGCTCAGTACGATGTCAACGGAAAGGAACGCAAAATCAAAACGAAAGCTGCTGCGTAAGGTCCGCTACTCATCGATCAAAAAGCGGACATATGGCGTGTTACCTAAACCGGACATCTTGACAAGTTACTAACAGCGGCGTGCGGGTGCGGCCGCGGCGTATGATCCGGGGGCATGGCTGCCAGCGCCCGCCCGAGGATCACCCGTCGCGAGGATCTCGGCCTCACGAGCGCCGAATTCGGGATTCTGAAGCGACTCGATACGCCGCAGCGCATCCAGCTCTTCGTCAACGCGATCCCCGCCAACCACGAGATCGGCGGCGAGACGATCCTGTCGGTACGCGAGGTGCTGCGGCAGCGCCGCGCGCATTGCATCGAGGGCGCCTTTGTCGCCGCGTGCGCGCTGTGGATTCAGGGCAGGCCGCCGCTCGTGATGTACATGGGTTGCGACGCGAGCGACTATCCGCACGTCATTGCCTTGTTCCGGCACGGCACCGCCTGGGGCGCGATCTCCAAGCACAACGGGCCGCAGCTTCGCTATCGCGATCCCGTCTATAGCAGCCTGCGCGAGCTGGCGATGTCGTACTTCCACGAATACTTCGACAAGCGCGGGCAGAAGACGCTGCGCAGCCATTCCGCACCCTTCGACATGCGGCGGATCGATGCCGCGCTATGGGTGACCAGCGACAAGGCATGCGACGCGGCCCACGCGCGACTCGCCGCGCTGCGACGCTACGCGCTGATCTCCGCGCGCCAGGAGCGATTGCTGGTGCGGCGCGATGCCTTCGAGCGCAAGGCAGCGAAGCTGGTCGAGCACCCGCGGCCGCCGAGAAGGGGCGTTATGCCGCCGGCTTGGCGAGGTTGACCACCACCGCCGCAGGCGCGTCGCTCTTCCGGGCACCGAAGCGCGCGGCGATCGATGCCGCGATGCCGTTGGCGTCGAGGCCGCAGTGCGCGAGCAGGAGCGCCGGGTCGCCTTGGTCGACGAATCCGTCGGGGAGCCCCAGATGCAGGATCGGCACGACGAACCGCTCGGCCGCCAGCGCTTCGGCGACCGCGCTCCCCGCGCCGCCGGCGACGACGTTTTCCTCGACCGTCACCAGCGCTTCGTGGGTGCGCGCGAGATACGCGATGAGCTCCACATCGAGCGGCTTCACGAAACGCATGTTGGCGACCGTCGCGTCGACCTCTTCGGCCGCGGCGAGCGCCGGGTGGAGCATGCTGCCGAACGCGAGGATCGCGATCCGGCGCCGTTTGGAGTCGCGGCGAATCTCGCCCTTGCCGATCGGCAGCGCTTCGAGCTCGCGCCCGACCGGCACGCCTGGGCCCGTGCCGCGCGGATAGCGCACCGCGGCGGGCGCATCGAGCTTGAACGCCGTGGTTAGCATCTGCCGGCATTCGTTCTCGTCGGCGGGTGCCATCACCGCGGTGTTGGGAAGGCAGCGCAGGTAGGTCAAGTCGAAGCTCCCGGCGTGCGTCGGACCGTCCGCGCCGACGATCCCGGCGCGATCGATGGCGAACACCACCGGCAGGTTCTGCAGCACCACGTCGTGGATCAACTGATCGTACGCGCGCTGCAGGAAGGTCGAATATATGGCGACCACCGGTTTCATGCCCTCGCAGGCGAGCCCGGCGGCGAAGGTGACCGCGTGCTGCTCGGCGATGCCGACGTCGAAGTAGCGATCGGGGTACTCCTGCGAGAAGCGCACCAGGCCCGAGCCTTCACGCATCGCCGGCGTGATCCCGATCAACCGCGCGTCGCGTGAGGCCATGTCGCACAGCCAGTCGCCGAACACTTGCGTGTACGACGGCCTGCCGGGAGGCTTCGGCACGATGCCCACGGCGGGATCGAACTTGGTCACGCCGTGATAGAGGATCGGGTCCTCTTCGGCCGGGGCGTAGCCGTAACCCTTGCGCGTCATCACGTGCAAGAGCTGGGGCCCACCGAGCTTCTTGACGTTCGACAGCGTCTTCACCAGCGTGTCGAGATCGTGGCCGTCGATCGGACCGATGTAGTTGAAGCCGAACTCTTCGAACAGCGTCCCGGGGAGCACCATGCCCTTCATGTGCTCCTCCCAGCGCTTGGCGAGCTCTTTGACCGGCGGCAGCTTGGAGAGCACTTCCTTGCCGCCGCGGCGCATCGTGTTGTACACGCGGCCCGAGAGCAGTCGCGCGAGGTAGTTGTTGAACGCGCCGACCGGCTCCGAGATCGACATGTCGTTGTCGTTCAGGATCACCAGCAGGTCGGCGCCTGCCGCGCCCGCGTTGTTCATCGCCTCGAAGGCCATCCCTGCGCTCATCGCGCCGTCGCCGATCACCGCCACCACCGCGCGCTTCTCGCCCTTGCGCTTGGCGGCGATCGCCATGCCGAGCGCGGCGGAAATCGAGGTCGACGAGTGCGCCGTGCCGAAGGTGTCGTATTCGCTCTCGGCGCGACGAGGGAACCCGGCGATGCCGCCCCATTGCCGGAGTCTGGCCATGCCCTCGGCCCGGCCGGTGAGGATCTTGTGCGCGTAGGTCTGATGGCCCACGTCCCAAACCAGCCGGTCGCGCGGCGTGTCGAACACGTAATGCAGCGCGATCGCGAGTTCGACCGTGCCGAGGTTCGAGGACAGATGGCCCCCGGTCTTGGCGACCGAGGCAAGAATGAATTCGCGCAGCTCCCGGGCGAGCTGCGGCAATTGATCCGCGCGGAGCCGACGCAGCTCCGACGGGTCGTTGATCCTCTCGAGCAGGCGGTCCATCAGTGCGTTCGGGCCGCGATCCAGTCCGCCAGCTCCCCGAGCCTGCGCGCCCGCACCCCCAGACCCGCCAGTGCCGCGCGCGCTTCGACCCGCAACGTCTCAATGCGCTCCCGGGCAGCGGCCAGGCCCAACAGCGTTACATACGTCGACTTGCGCTGCACCGCGTCCTTGCCCGCGGTCTTGCCCAGACTCTGCGCCGTGCCTTCGACGTCGAGGACGTCGTCGACAACCTGGAAGGCCAGTCCGATGGCCGAAGCGTAACGGAGGAGTGCATCGTTCCCATCGGCACTCATCGGCCGGCCGCAATCCGCGCCGAGGCGAACCGCTGCCCGGATCAGCGCACCTGTTTTGAGTCGATGCATGCGCTCAAGTTCAGGCAGATCGAGGGTTTTGTCAACGCTGTCCACGTCGATCGCCTGACCCCCTGCCATGCCGCGCGAGCCGGCTGCTTCGGCCAGGGTGAGCGCGGCAACGCGCGGGTCGCGGGGCGCGCTGCCGACGAGCACTTCGAAGGCGAGGCTCTGCAATGCATCGCCGGCGAGCAGAGCCACGGCTTCGCCGAACGCGACGTGGCAGGTCGGCTTGCCGCGCCGGAGCACGTCGTCGTCCAGGCACGGCAGATCGTCGTGGACGAGCGAGTAGGCGTGCATCAGCTCGACCGCGGCGGCTGCGCGGTCGACAATGCTCAGCTCCGCCTCGGTCAGCTCGCCCGCCGCGTAGGCCAGCAGCGCGCGCACCCGCTTGCCTCCGCCGAGCACCGCGTAGCGCATCGCCTCGTGCAGGCGCTGCGGAGCCTCGGTAGCCGGCGGCAAAAACCCGTCGATGACGCTTTCGACTCGCCGCGCGCGCTCTTCGGACCAAACGCTCCAGGCGAGGTCAGGATGCATCGTCCTCGCCCGGGCGGGAGGCGTCGGCAGCCAGAGCCGCGTCGGGCTGTCCGGGCGCGAACGCCTTCAGGATGCCGCGCTCCAACACCTGCACCTGCTGCTCCGCGTCTTTGAGCACGGCCTGACAGTACTGCAGCAGCTCGGCGCCGCGCTGATACGCTGCAAGCGCCTCGGCCAAGGGGAGCTGTCCGCCTTCCATCGTGGCGACGATCGACTCGAGCTCGGCGAGCGCGCCCTCGAAGCTCTTGGGCGGATCGGCGGGGTTGGGGGTGTCGGCCATCGGTCGAGGAAGTCTTGTCGGCAACGGTTCGCATCCGACATCCGACCGGACGCCGTGCAGGCGAAATAGCGAGTTAACCTACCGCAACTCAAGAGCGATGGTCAACGAGGGAACTTCGCGCTGGCTCCTGGGGTCGATCATCGGCTATAATTTGCATTGTATTTGACGACGCAGCCTTGATACGAGCTTTTCGTAGCGGGCTGACTTAGCAAAGCGGTTGGGTGGCAGGCGGGTTGCCTCCCATATTGTTTGTTGGGTTGGCGGTTCACGGAAAGGAAAGGCTGATGTCCAATCTCGCTACTGCGGATCGGCTGCGACCGGCAACGTCGCAGTTGCCCGTTTCCTGGTACTGCGATCCGGTGCTTCTCGAGCTCGAGCAGCGGCGGCTGTTCGCGCCCGGACCGGGCTATGTCGGGCACGAGCTGATGGTGCCCAATCCCGGGGATTACTACGCGTTGCCCTGGCGCGACAACGCCCAGACGCTGGTTCGGGGCCCCGACGGCGTCGAGCTTCTGTCCAACATCTGCCGCCACCGGCAGGCGATCATGCTCAAAGGTCGCGGCAACGTCGAGAATATCGTCTGCCCGCTGCATCGCTGGACCTACGATCTCAAAGGCACGCTGCTCGGCGCGCCACATTTCGACGAGCAGCCGTGCGTGAAGCTCGCGAGCACGCCGCTCAAACGCTGGCACGGGTTGCTGTTCGACGGCCCGCGCGACATCGCCCGTGACCTCGCCGACGCGGGCGTCGCCGCGGATTTCGACTTCTCCGGCTACATGCTCGATCGGGTCGAGATCAAGGAGTGCGCCTACAATTGGAAGACGTTCATCGAGGTCTATCTCGAGGACTATCACGTCGTGCCGTTCCATCCCGGGCTCGGTCAATTCGTCACTACGGCCGACTTGCGCTGGCAGTTCGCCGAGCGGTACTCGGTGCAGACGGTGGGTGTGAACGACGCGCTCGCGAGGCCAGGCACGAAGAGCTACGAGCGCTGGCACAGAGCCGTGCTCGATTACTACCGCGGCGAGCTGCCGAAGCACGGCGCGATCTGGGTCACGATCTATCCCAACATCATGCTCGAGTGGTATGCGCACGTGCTGATCGTGAGCACCCTGATCCCCCGCGGGATCGACCACACGACCAATGTCATCGAGTTCTACTATCCCGAGGACATCGCGCTGTTCGAGCGCGAGTTCGTCGAGGCCGAGCAGGCCGCATACCTGGAGACCGCGGTCGAGGACGACGAGATCGCCGAGCGCATGGACGCAGGACGGCGCGCGCTCTACAAGCTCGGCCGCAGCGAGACCGGCCCGTACCAGTCGCCGATGGAAGACGGGATGCAGCTCTTCCACGAGTTTTTGCGCGCGGAGCTGGAACCCCACTACCCGGGATGATATAGAGCTACTGCGCTACGCTTTCATCCCGGAATGCGCTGAACAACCGGTTGAAATCACGGCCGGTGCCATGACCTTCACAACGCTGATCCCCACCGAGGCGCTGGCGCGACACATCGGCGATCCCGCGTTCGTCGTCGTGGACTGCCGCCACAACCTCGCCGACGTCGACGCCGGCGAGCGGGCGTACGTGGCCGCGCACTTGCCCGAGGCGCGCTTCATGCATCTCGACCGCGATCTGTCCGGCGCCAAGACCGGCCGCAACGGCCGCCATCCGCTGCCGGAGATCGGCACTCTCGCGGCGAGACTGGGACGCGCGGGTATCGACGCCACGCGGCAGGTGGTCGCCTACGATCAGAACAACGGCGCGTGGGCCTCCAGGCTGTGGTGGCTCCTGCGCTGGCTCGGGCACGACGCGGTCGCGGTGCTGGACGGCGGGGTGGAGCGATGGCGCGCCGAGGCACGCCCGTTCACGAGCGAGCTGCCGCGGCCCCGACCGGCGACGTTCACGCCCCGGTCGCGCGCGGCGACGGCTTCATCCGACGAGATCCTGCGCCACTTGGGTGACCCGGGACTGCTGGTCCTCGACGCGCGCGCAGCCGAGCGCTACCGTGGCGAGGTGGAGCCGATGGACCCGGTTGCGGGGCACATTCCCGGCGCCCGCAATCGACCGTACACCGACAACTTGACCGAACGCGGCACGTTCAAATCCGCCGTGCAGTTGCGTTCGGAGTACGAGGCCCTGCTCGGCACGACGCCAGCCTCTGCGGTCGTGCATCAGTGCGGCTCCGGCGTGACGGCGTGCCACAACGTTCTCGCAATGGCCATCGCCGGCCTGCACGGCTCACGCCTCTACCCCGGGTCGTGGAGCGAGTGGGTCGCCGATCCGGCGCGTCCGGTCGCGCGCGGTTGAGACTGTCCGCCCGGCCCAGGATCGTCGGACCACCCGCATCGCGCCTCTTCGCCTGTTTCCACTGCACTTTCGTCCCGCGCTTTGCGGGCTTCGTCGCGTCCTTCTTGAGCCAGTAATAAGGACGCCCGCAATCTCCGGCCATGTGCGGATCGGGTCTCGAATGCGGTTGGCGCGGTCGGAACAAGGCGATTCGCGCTCGGCGTTTCGCGGGCGGAATCAAACCGATACCAGCGGCCACAAGGCGATGGTCCGGTAGATCGGGCCGCCTGACGCAGTCTCGGAGGCGACCAGCGTGAACGCGTCGACGCGCCAGCAAACGGGTTGCGGCAGCCGGCGTTCGACGACGGTCGTGCTGCGCCGCGCGAGCGTGAGATGCGGCGCGTAGGGCCGCTCGTCGACCGGGAACGCTTTCGAGCGCAACGCGTCGGCGAGATCCCGCTGCAATGCCAGCAGCTCCGGCTGAGGGGCCGAGGACCCGAGCCAGGTGATGCCGGTGCGGCGGAAGGCGCCGATCTTGTCGAGCGCGAGCACGAAGCTCGTCGCGCGGATGATCCCCGCCAGTCGGCGCAACGAGTCCAGACGGATCGCCGGCTGATCCCCGACGAACGCCAGCGTGAGATGGATCAGGCCCGGCAACGTGGGACGCCCGCCGCTTTCGAGAGCAACTTCCCGCGCCAGGGCCGCGAGCGAGGCGCGGGCGGGTGGATCGGGCCAGAGCGCGAAGAATACGCGCTGCGTCGCGGAGGCGCTCATCGTTCGTGCGCGCTTCCGACTGTCGCCTTGAGCAGGCGCGCCGGATCGGAGAGCGGCATCTCCGGCTCGCGCCAAGCACCACGCGACCCGTGGCTGATGAGAGGTGACATGCTCGAGCTCGCGCGCAGGCACCAGGGGTCGAGGCGGAATTCTAATGGACCGGATCGACAATAGGCGGCCGAAGCGGGGCGCACAAACAAACGGCGCGGCCACCCTTCCGGCGCCGCGCCGCGCGCGAACGAAGATGAAGCGTCAGGCGTTCGCGACCGACAGCTCCGCCTTCGGCTTGTCGAAGAACTGCTCGTCCTCGGTGGAGCCCTTGAGCGCGGTCGTCGAAGACTGGGTCCCCTGGAGCGTTTGCGTGACCGCATCGAAGTAGCTCGTTCCCACCTCGCGCTGATGCTTGACGGCCGTGAAGCCCTTGGCCACCGCCGCGAATTCGGCTTCCTGCAGCTCGACGAACGCGGACATCTGATTGTGCGCGTAACCGTGCGCCAGGTTGAACATCGAGTAGTTGAGGCTGTGGAAGCCGGCCAGCGTGATGAACTGGAACTTATAGCCCATCGCGCCCAGCTCGCGCTGGAACTTGGCGACCGTGTGATCGTCGAGATTTTTCTTCCAGTTGAACGACGGCGAGCAGTTGTACGCCAGCATCTTGCCCGGGTACTTGGCGTGAATCGCATCGGCAAAGGCCTTAGCGAACTCCAAGTCCGGCTTGCCGGTCTCGCACCACAACATGTCCGCGTAGGGCGTGTAAGCCAGCCCGCGCGCCACCGCCTGCTCGAAACCCTTACGGGTCCGGTAGAAGCCTTCGACGGTGCGCTCGCCGGTACAGAACGGTTTGTCGTTGTCGTCGATATCGGAGGTCACGAGATCCGCGGCTTCGGCGTCGGTGCGCGCGAGGATGAGTGTAGGCACCCCCATGGTGTCGGCGGCGAGCCGCGCGGCGATGAGCTTCTCCACCGCCTCGCGCGTGGGCACCAGCACCTTGCCGCCCATGTGGCCGCACTTCTTGACGGAGGCCAACTGGTCCTCGAAGTGAACGCCGGCTGCACCCGCCTCGATCATCGCCTTCATCAGCTCGAAGGCATTGAGCACGCCGCCGAATCCTGCCTCGGCATCGGCGACGATCGGTGCGAAGAAGTCGATGGTGCCGCTGCCTTCCATGTGCTGGATCTGGTCGGCGCGCACGAAGGTGTTGTTGATGCGCTTCACCACCGCAGGCACCGAGTTGACCGGATACAGCGACTGATCCGGGTACATCTCGCCAGCGATGTTGGCGTCGGCGGCGACCTGCCATCCCGAGAGATAGATCGCCTTGAGGCCGGCCTTGATCTGCTGCAGCGCCTGGTTGCCGGTCATAGCGCCGAGCGAATTGACGAACGGCTCCTCGGTGAGGAGCTTCCACAGCTTCTCGGCGCCGCGCCGTGCAAGCGTGTGCTCGATGTGGAGCGAGCCGCGCAGCCGCACCACGTCCTCGGCGCTGTAGGCACGGCGAATGCCTTTCCAGCGCGGGTTCTCCGCCCAATCCTTCTTGAGTCTCGCCGCTTCCAGATCGTAATTCATCGCTGTCTCCTTGTTCGGGGCCGACTCGCCGCGCGGACCGCCTCGTCGGCAACCGCGTCGCATCTCAAGTCACGGTAACAAAGTCAGCCAAGCATGACAAGGGGATTATGGCGCCGCAATGTAAAAAAATATTCAATAAATCATGATGTTAAAAATTAATTCCGAAATGTGGAAAGAAAAGGCGAACCAGCATGTAAGATTATTGCTGCTTTGCAGTAAGACATGGTCCGACCCAGGCGGTCCAGCACTCAAGCCGTTGATTTAAAGTACTCTTGATGGAAGGACGTGATTCGACGCCTTTGGGTCCGACCACCGATTCGTGGAAATCATTTCTGTAGCCGCCTAAGGCTAAAAGTCTCGGGGTTTGGACCCGCTGCGGATTTTCCACTTAGGGAACCTCTGAAATAGCTCCACGCGGTTACGTGGGGCGGACCTTAGTGGCGATGCGGCGAGTCGCTCGTGCGGCGAGCCGCGACACGGAATCGCTTCAGCAGCTCGAACCAGATGATCGTCGACAGCCCCGCCCCGAGGCTGCCGATTGCCGCCGCCACCGAGATCGAGGCGAATCCGAACAGCTGTTGCAGGGGCGGCCAGTAGATCGTCAACGCGAGCGCGGCGAGGGCTCCGCTGCTGACCCAGTACAGCGGAATGTTCTTTATGCGTAGCGTGCTCGCGAGCGTCGCCGTGAGAGACCGATTGGCGAGGATCAGGCCGAGGTTGCCGCCGATCAGGATGATGAAGACCATCGTCCGCGCCGCCGCAGCGGCCACACCCGAATGCTGCCAGTAGGCATACAGCGAGGCAGCCACCACGAGCACCACCGCGCCCTGCGTCATGCTCAACAGCAGTGTGGCGCCCGAGAAGAGCGGCTCCTCGATGCGGCGCGGCGGCTGGCGCATGGTGTCGCGCTCGGGCGGCTCGTCTTCGAACACGATCGAGCAGGCCGGGTCGATGATCAGTTCCAGGAACACGATGTGCACGGGGCTCAGCGCCAGCGGCCAGCCGAACAGCAGCGGCGCGAGCGCCATGCCGGCGACCGGAACGTGCACGGCCAGGGTGTAGGACATCGCCTTGCGCAGATTGGCGTAGATGCGCCGTCCCAGGCGCACGGCGTCGACGATCGACGCGAAATCGTCGTCGAGCAACACCAGCGAGGCCGCTTCGCGGGCGACATCGGTGCCGCGGCCGCCCATGGCGATCCCGATATGCGCCGCTTTGAGCGCAGGGGCGTCGTTCACGCCGTCGCCGGTCATCGCGACGACTTCGCCGTTGGCGAGCAGCGCCTCGACGATCCGGAGCTTTTGTACCGGCGTGATCCGGGCAAACACGCTCGCTTCGCGTACGACGGCCCGCAGAGAGGTGGCGTCGATTCTCGCCAGCTCGGCGCCAGTCGGCGCCACCGCCGCGGCGAGGCCCGCCTCGCGCGCGATCGCGCGCGCGGTCGCATGAGAATCGCCGGTGATCATGAGCACGCGGATCCCTGCGGCGCGGCATTCGGCGATCGCCTGCGGCACGCTCGCGCGCAGCGGATCGGCGAAGGCGATGAGCCCCAGCCACTGGAAGCGGAAGCCGCGCGGATCGCGGGGCCAGGGTGGCCCGGGATGCTCCGCGCGCGCCACCCCGAGCACGCGCGACCCGCCGGCGGCCATCGCTTCCACGTCGCGTTCAACGCGCTCGCGCGCGTCCGGGTCGAGCCCGCACAGCGCGCCCACTGCTTCCGGCGCACCCTTGGTCGCAACCACCGCCGAAGCGTCGAGTACTGTCCACACGTGCGTCATGATCGGAAGGTCGGCGGTCAGCGGGTACTCGTGGGTCAGTGTGCGCGCTGTCGAAGGCGAGGTTGTGTGCACTTCGGCTGCCAGCCGGTGCAGCGCCTGCTCCATCGGGTCGAACGGGCGGATCTCGCTGGCGAGCACAGCCGCCGCCAAGAGCGCGCGCTCGGCCGAGCTGAACGTCGAGGGAGCCACCCCAGCCAGATTACGCGCGCCATCGGCCGTGGCGATCGAGCTCACCGACATGCGGTTCTCGGTGAGCGTGCCGGTCTTGTCGACACACAGCACGGTGGCCGCGCCCAGGGTCTCGATCACACCGATGCGGCGCGCCAGCACCTGCCGGCGCGAGATGCGCCAGGCACCCATCGCCATGAACACCGTGAGGATGACGGGAAACTCCTCGGGCAACACGCTCATCGCCAGCGCGAGCCCGGCGAGCACCGCCTCCAACACGCCGCCGCGGGTGGCCCAGTACAGCGCCGCCGCGGCCACGGAGACCGCAACGCCCACGGCGGCGAGCCGACTCACAAGCCGTCCGATTTGTCGCTGCAGCGGGCTCGCGGGCTCCTCGATGCGCGCGAGCGCGCGCCCGATTCTGCCCATCTCGGTGTCGGCCCCCGTGGCGTGCACGCGCGCCGTTCCGCCGCCCCGCACGATCATCGAGCCGGCGTAGACCCGCGGCCGGCCGTCTGCCCCGGGCCGCGTCGATCCCATCCGGGCCGGCTCGCCCGCAGCGTTTTCCAGGGGAACCTTGCTCACCGGTACGGATTCGCCGCTGAGCAGCGACTCGTCCACCGACAGGTCGTGCGCGTCGAGCAGTACCGCGTCGGCGGCGACCCGGTCGCCTTCGTCGAGGAACAGGATGTCGCCGGGCACGACCTCGCCCCCCGCGATCAACTTGGGGGCGCCGTCGCGCATGACCCGGGCGCGCGGGCTCGACAGGTCGCGCAGCGCGCCGAGCACGCGCTCGGTCTTGCGCTCCTGCAAGATGGTGATCCCCATGACCACACCGACGAAGGCGAGCAGGAGCAACGCTTCGCCGAGGCTGCCCAGGATGAGGTAGAGCACACCGGCGCCGACCAGCATGACGAACATCGGCTCGATGGCCACCCCGAAAACGATGCGCAGCAGCGTGCGCCTCGGCTGGCCGGGCAGCTCGTTGCGTCCGTGCGCGGCCAGGCGCTTCGCGGCCTCGCGGCTCGACAGCCCGTGCTCGGGGGAGCCGTCGTCGCCGGGTTCGGGAGCCGGCCTCTGAGGCGCGGGTTGCATGCGCTTCAGACTACCGCTTAAACGACCCCACCGCCTTGATCTGCCACCGGATAGACGCGAGGTGCGCGATCCGGAATCTGCATCGTGGTCGATTCGGGCGGCAGATGCCCGATCTTCCGACGAAGCGGCTCTTCTCGGCCAGCGTCTTTTTTCGGCGTGCGGAGCGAAACGCTGAGTCCGGACCTGGCAGAAACCGAAGCGATGGTGCTCCCTGTGAGGGCCCAAGAAACGGGGACCCGAAGGGCCCCGCTCGAGCGGATGCCTATTGTCGCTTACGCGACGGGTTCCGCTTCCTTGGTCTCCTCGAAGTCGAGCTTGATCTTGCCGTCCTCGCCCACATCGATCGTCACCTTGCCGCCGGCGACCAGCCGGCCGAACAGCAGCTCGTCGGCCAGCGCCTTGCGGATCGTGTCCTGGATGAGCCGCGCCATAGGCCGTGCGCCCATCTGCGGGTCGAAGCCCTCACGCGCCAGGAACTCCTTCAACGCCTGGGTGAACGAGGGCTCGACCTTCTTCTCGTGCAACTGGCTCTCGAGCTCGAGCAGGAACTTGTCGACCACGCGCAGGATGACCTCGTGATCGAGCGCCGCGAAGGAGATGGTCGCGTCGAGACGATTGCGGAACTCCGGCGTGAACATGCGCTTGATCGACTCCATCTCGTCGCCCGCCTGCTTGCTGTCGGTGAAGCCGATCGAGCTCTTCGCCAGCGTATCGGCGCCCGCGTTGGTGGTCATGATGAGGATCACGTTGCGGAAGTCCGCCTTGCGGCCGTTGTTGTCGGTGAGCGTGCCGTGGTCCATCACCTGCAGCAGGATGCTGTAGATGTCCGGATGCGCCTTCTCGATCTCATCGAGGAGCAGCACGCTGTACGGGTGCTTGGTGATCGCTTCGGTGAGCTGGCCGCCCTGATCGAAGCCGATGTAGCCCGGCGGGGCACCGATCAGCCGGGAGACGGCGTGGCGCTCCATGTATTCGGACATGTCGAAGCGGATCAGCTCGACGCCCAGGCAGTAGGCGAGCTGGCGCGCGACCTCGGTCTTGCCCACGCCCGTCGGGCCGCTGAACAGGAAGTTGCCGATCGGCTTGCGGGGATTGCCGAGGCCCGAGCGCGCCATGCGAATCGCCGCGACCAGCGCGTCGATCGCCTGGTTCTGGCCGAACACGACGTTCTTCAGATCGCGGTCGAGCGTCTTGAGCGCGTTGCGGTCGTCGGACGAGACGCTCTTCGCCGGGATGCGGGCGATCTTGGCCACGATCTCCTCGATCTCGGTCTTGCTGATCACCTTCTTCTGCTTCGACTTCGGCAGGATCTTCTGGGCCGCGCCGGCTTCGTCGATGACGTCGATCGCCTTGTCGGGCAGATGCCGGTCGTTTATGAAACGCGCCGAGAGCTCGGCCGCGGTGGTGAGCGCCGCCGGGGCGTACTTCACGCCGTGGTGCTGCTCGAAGCGGGTCTTCAGCCCCCTCAAGATCTCCACCGTCTCGGCGATCGAGGGCTCCGGCACGTCGATCTTCTGGAACCGTCTCGAGAGCGCGTGATCCTTCTCGAAGATCACCCGGTATTCGTTGTAGGTCGTCGCGCCGATGCATTTCAGCGCGCCGGTATTGAGCGCGGGCTTGAGCAGATTCGATGCGTCGAGCGTGCCACCGGACGCGGCGCCCGCGCCGATGATGGTGTGGATCTCGTCGATGAACAGGATCGACTTCGGATTGTCGGTGAGCTGCTTCAGCACTGCCTTGAGCCGCTGCTCGAAATCGCCGCGGTACTTGGTCCCGGCCAAGAGCGCGCCCATGTCGAGCGAGTAGACCGTGACTTCGCGGAGCATCTCCGGCACGTTGGCTTCGTTCACCCGGCGCGCGAGCCCCTCGGCGATCGCCGTCTTGCCCACGCCCGCCTCGCCGACCAACAGCGGATTGTTCTTGCGGCGGCGGCAGAGCACCTGGATCACGCGCTCGAGCTCCAGCTCGCGCCCGATCAACGGGTCGATCTTGCCGGCCTTGGCCAGATGGTTGAGGTTCACGGTATAGGCGTCGAGCGCACCGGCGGGCTGCTGCTCGCCGTCGCCTTCTTCCTTGGCGGACTCCTGCTTCTCGTCTTTCTTCGGCGAGGTCTTGGTGATGCCGTGGGCGATGTAGTTCACAACATCGAGACGCGTCACGCCACGCTGGTTCAGGAAGTACACCGCGTGCGACTCCTTCTCGCCGAAGATCGCCACCAGCACGTTGGCGCCGGTCACTTCCTTCTTGCCGGAGGACTGCACGTGCAGGATGGCGCGCTGGATCACGCGCTGGAAGCCCTGGGTGGGCTGGGTGTCCGCGTCGGAGTGCGGCGAGAGCCTCGGAGTATGCTCGTTGATGAAGTCGGTGAGCACCCCGCGCAGCTCCTCCAGGTCGACGCCGCAGGCCTTGAGCACTTCGGCGGCGGATGGGTTGTCGAGCATCGCGAGCAGCAGGTGCTCGACGGTGATGAACTCATGCTGCTTTTGCCGGGCCTCGACAAAAGCCATGTGGAGGGAGACTTCCAGTTCCTGCGCAATCATGATCGTCCAACCTTCTTCGCAGCGCACACGCCGGTCCTGGAGCGGCTGCCGCGTTGCTGCCTTAACGTCTAAGTCTCCTCCATCGTGCACTGGAGTGGGTGCTGGTGCTTGCGGGCGATGCTCACCACCTGATCGACCTTCGCGGCGGCGACCTCGCGCGTGTAGGTCCCGCAAACGCCCATGCCTTCGCGATGAACCTGGAGCATCACCTGAGTCGCCTTTTCGCGGCTCATCGCGAACACAGTCTGCAACACCACGACGACAAAGTCCATCGGAGTGTAGTCGTCGTTGAGCAGGATCACCTTATACAACGGCGGCGGCTTGAGGCGGGTCTTTTCGACCTCGAGCACGCTCCCGTCGTGATGCTGGTTCGCCATTGCCTGCCGGAAACCCGCGGTGCAATGCCGTAATGTTTGATGATTGCAACAGTTTTTTCAAGAGGAAAGCGCATTGGGGCCAGAGGACTTGACTTTGCCGTAGTAAAGCGCGTACAAAATTCGCGTTTGGCTTCCGAGTCTTTGCTGTCCCGGTTCGTCGCCGCACCGAGCACCGTTGCGCTTGCCGCTGATAGTACTTGCTCCCCAAACACAACCCCTCATTCTCGTAAGGAACGCAGGTCTATGGCAACAGGCACGGTCAAGTGGTTCAATGACGCGAAAGGTTATGGCTTCATCACGCCGGACGACGGCGGCGAAGACCTGTTCGCGCATTTCTCGGCCATCCAGATGAACGGTTTCAAAACGCTGAAGGAAGGTCAGAAGGTGAGCTTTGAAGTCACCCAGGGACCCAAGGGAAAGCAGGCCTCGAACATCCAGGCCACGTGAATTTCCGCCTGTCGCCCGAAGCTCCGGGCGGCGTTGGCGACAAGAACCCGCCGTTCTGGCGGGTTTTTTGTTCGGCCTGCGCGACAGGGCTGTGCGGCGTGCTCGTCGCCCCGGCCCCGGACTTGAGCACTCCGGGGCAGGCTGCGGCCGGGGCCCAAGCTCGTCGTAGCGACCCTGCCTCAACATGGATCCCGGCCGTCGCCGGGATGACGCAATGCTTGTCGCCCCGGCGCAGGCCGGGGCCCAAGTTCGTCGTAGCGACTCCGCCTCAACTTAGATCCCGGCCTTCGCCGGGATGACGCCGCTGTTTCCAATCGCGGACCGCTGAAGCGATCCGCTCTTGGACAAATGCGTCGGCTCTTTCCGGCGATTCGCAAATTGCGGCGTCGCGCGTCGCCGGCACGCGCGACTCCGGGGTCACGCGCTGCGCGCTTCCGCCCTTCGGCGCGCTACATCCTTTCGATCATCGCCCGGCCGAAGCCCGAGCAGGACACCTGTGTGGCGCCGGTCATCAGCCGTGCGAAATCGTAGGTGACCATCTTGTCGGCGATCGCCCTCTCCAGGCTCCTGACGATCAGCGCCGCCGCTTCCTTCCAGCCCATGTGCACCAGCATCATCTCCGCGGACAGGATCTCGGAGCCCGGATTGACGTAATCCTTACCCGCGTACTTGGGCGCCGTGCCGTGGGTAGCCTCGAACATCGCCACCGAGTCCGACATGTTCGCGCCCGGCGCGATGCCGATGCCGCCGACCTCCGCGGCGAGCGCGTCGGAGATGTAGTCGCCGTTGAGGTTCAGGGTGGCGATCACGCTGTACTCGTCCGGCCGAAGCAGGATCTGCTGCAGGAAGGCATCCGCGATCATGTCCTTGACCATGATGTCGCGGCCGCTCTTCGGGTTCCTGAACCTGCACCAGGGGCCGCCGTCGATCGGCGCGGCGCCGAACTCCTTCTGCGCCAGCGCGTAGCCCCAGTCGCGGAAGGCCCCTTCCGTGAACTTCATGATGTTGCCCTTGTGGACGAGCGTCACCGACGCTCGATCGTTGTCGATCGCATACTGGATCGCCTTGCGCACCAGCCGCTCGGTGCCCTCGCGCGACACCGGCTTGATGCCGATGCCCGAGGTTGCCGGGAAGCGGATCTTCCTGACCCCCATCTCCTTCATCAGGAACTCGACGACCTTCTTCGCGCCGTCGGAATCCGCCGCCCACTCGATGCCGGCGTAGATGTCCTCGGAGTTCTCGCGGAAGATCACCATGTCGATCTTCTCCGGCGCTTTCACCGGGCTCGGCACCCCGGCGAAGTAGCGCACCGGGCGAAGGCAGACATAGAGGTCGAGCTGCTGCCGCAGCGCGACGTTGAGGCTGCGAACGCCGCCGCCGACCGGGGTGGTCAGCGGACCCTTGATCGAGACCACGTAGTCCTTGAGGATCGCCAGGGTCTCGTCCGGGAGCCACACGTCGGCTCCATAGACCTTGGTCGACTTCTCGCCGGCATAGATCTCCATCCAGTGAATCTTTCGCTTGCCGCCGTACGCCCTGGCCACCGCCGCGTCGACCACCTTGATCATCACCGGGGTGATGTCCACACCGGTGCCGTCGCCTTCGATGTACGGAACGATAGGCCGATCCGGAACGTTAATGCTGAAATCCTTATTGACGCTGATCTTCTCGCCCCCGGGCGGGACGGTCACGTGCTGATATGCGGGCATGAGTGCTCCTTGGCGCGATGGAAAAAGGGTCGAATTATGGGTTATTTTCCCACCTGCTGCCACGCGAGCGCTTTGATCCGGGTCAGTGGTCTCCGCTTCGCGTTAGGTTTCGCCCGGCCATGCTATGATGCACCATTGCCGCGTGTCTCCCGGCAGTCTGTTCGGCGCAGGGCCGTTCGTGCCCTCGCCCTCGGCACCCACCTTGTTTCGTGCGCCAGCGCTTCGAACCCAACTGCGTGTCGGCAGGCTGTCGGCAGGCGCGAGCCCTCACCTCCATCCCCTCGTCCGCCGGGCGCGGGGAACTCGCGAGTCGCTCACGCGACTCCCTAAGGAACCTCTGAAATACCCCCACGTGGATTGCGCTGCGAGCAAAATGCGGATGAATGCGAGACGCCCGACGAAGGTAATAGGCGATCCTATTGCCGAGGAGGGCGGCGAAGCAGGCGCCGCATTTTGCCGCAGCCCGGAGGGACGGCCGCTTTCGGGCGGTCTAATTTGTCGCAGCTTCGCGTGTCCCATCCCGAAACGCGGCCGTCGCAACCGCGCGGAGGTATTTCAGAGGTTCCCTAATGCACGTTCCGTCGCTTCCTCGCCCGCCTGATCCCGGGCCGACCCGCCACCGAGCCGCGGGTGTTCGGCCCCGAGACGCACCGCGTGCGCCGCACCCAGATCTCGCGCGGCGCGATCGAGGTCGCCCGCAAGCTCCAGCAGGCGGGCTTCAAGGCCTTCGTCGTCGGCGGTGCCGTCCGCGACCTTCTTCTCGGCTTCCAGCCGAAGGACTTCGATCTCGCGACCGACGCCACGCCCGAGCAGGTGAAGCCGCTGTTTCGGCGCGCGTTCATCATCGGTCGGCGTTTCCGCCTCGTGCACGTGCTGGCCGGTCCGGAGGCCATCGAGGTCTCGACCTTCCGCGGCCGGCAGGCGGGCGAGGACACCGCCGATGAACATGGGCGGCTGCTGTCCGACAACGTGTTCGGCAACCAGGCCGAAGACGCGGTGCGCCGCGATTTCACGATCAACGCGCTGTATTTCGACCCGACGAGCGAGAGCGTCTGGGACTACGTCGGCGGGCTCGCCGACGTCAAGGCGAGAAAGCTGCGGCTGATCGGCGACCCGGTCACCCGCTATCGCGAAGACCCCGTCCGCATGCTCCGCGCGGTCCGGCTCGCGGCCAAGCTCGGGCTGCGCATCGATAAGCGGACCGCGACGCCCATTCCCACGCTCGCCCCTCTGATCCAGAACGTGCCGCCTGCGCGCCTGTTCGACGAGATGGAAAAGCTGCTGCTCTCCGGCAATGCGGTCGAGTCGCTCAAGAGTCTGCGCCAGCACGGGCTGCACCACGGGCTGCTGCCGCTCCTCGACGTGATCCTCGAGCAGCCGCTCGGCCAGCGCTTCATCGATCTCGCGCTCGCCAACACCGACGAGCGCGTGCGCGTCGGCAAGCCGGTCACGCCCGCGTTCCTCTTCGCCACGCTGCTCTGGCACGAGGTGCTGGCGAACTGGAATGCAGCCAAGGCGAAGGGCGAGCGGCCGATTCCGGGGCTGTTCGCGGCGATGGAGCACGTGCTGGGACAGCAGGCGGAGCGGCTGGCGATTCCGCGCCGCTTCGAAGCGGTGATCAAGGAGACCTGGGCGCTGCAGCCGCGCTTCGAGCAGCGCGCGGGGCAACGTCCCTTCCGGCTCCTCGAGCACCCGCGTTTCCGCGCCGGGTATGACTTCCTGTGGCTGCGCGGCCACAGCGGCGAGATCCCGGTCGAGATCGCCGACTGGTGGGAGCGCTTCCAGCGCGTCGACACCGCGGAGCGCGAACGCATGCTGCGTCCGGAGGAGGTGCCGAAGAAAAAGCGGCGGCGTCCGCGCGGTCGCGGCCGCAAGCGCTCCGCGGCGGCGGTGGAAACGCCCGACGCGCCGCCCTCGGAGCATTGAGGAAGCTCTGCGTGAGCCTCGCCTACGTCGGGCTCGGGAGCAATCTCGGCCATCCGCGACGCCGTCTGGCGCGCGCCCTGCGAGCGCTCGCGCGGCTGCCGCGTTCGCGGCTCGTCGCCGCCTCCGGCAACTACGTCAGCGCGCCGATCGGTGCGGCCGAGCTCCAGCCGGATTACATCAACGCGGTCGCGATCCTCTCCACGGCGCTCGGTCCCGGGGCGCTGCTGCGGCAACTTCGCAGGCTCGAGCGCCGCCACGGTCGCAGGCGCTCGCCGGGCGAGCGGCGCAACGCCCCCCGCGTGCTCGATCTCGATCTGCTGCTCTACCGCCGGTGCCGCCTCTCCCGGCCGGGGCTCACCATCCCCCATCCGCGGATGCACGAGCGCGCGTTCGTCCTGCGCCCGCTCGTCGACATCGCGCCGGCAGTGTCCATTCCCGGCCGCGGCGCGGCGAAGCGCTGGCTGCGCCGCACCCGCGGCCAGCGCATCGCGCGCACACGCACGCACGTTTGGCGCTAAGCTCGCGTTTTCGCCATGGACCTCGTCAAGTGCCGCTACATCGTCGTCGAGGGACCGATCGGCGCCGGCAAGACCAGCCTCGCGCAGTCGCTCGCGCACTATCTCGGCGCGGAGGCGCTGCTCGAAGCGCCGGCAGAGAATCCGTTTCTCGCCCGCTTCTACCAGGACATCCCGCGCTATGCGCTGCCCACGCAGCTCAACTTCCTGTTCCAGCGTGTGGATCAGCTCCGGGGCCGCACCCAGCTCGATCTGTTCGGGCGCGCCACGGTCGCCGACTTCCTGCTCGACAAGGACCCCTTGTTCGCGCAGCTCAACCTCTCGGAGGACGAGCTCGCGCTCTATGACAAGGTCTATTCGCACTTGAAGCCGCAGACACCCACACCGGATCTCGTGATCTATCTCCAGGCGCCGGTGGCCACACTGGCCGAGCGGGTGCACAAGCGCGGCGTCGACTACGAGCGCGCGATTCCCGAGACGTACCTGGCCCGGCTCGCCGACGCGTACAGCCGCTATTTCTACCAGTACGACGAGGCGCCGCTGCTCATCGTCAATAGCGAGCGGCTGAATTTCGTCGACGACGCCGAGCACTTCGAGCTCCTGCTCTCGCGCATCGGAGGCATGCGCGGACGGCGCGAGTTCTTCAACCTGGGCACCCAATGACCGCGCCGACTCCGCCACGGACCGTGCCCGGGCTCGCCGCGCTGGCGCGCCAGGGCGAGAAGATCGCCATGCTCACCTGCTACGACGCGAGCTTTGCGGCGCTCGCCGATCGCGCCGGTGTGGACGTGCTGCTGGTCGGCGATTCGTTGGGCATGGTGATCGGCGGCCATGCCACGACGCTGCCGGTGACGCTCGACGAGATGATCTACCACACGCGCTGCGTCGCGGCGGGCGCGCGCTCGACGCTCACGATCGCCGACATGTCGTTCGGGAGCTATCAGGCGAGCCGCGAGCAGGCCTATGCCGGCGCGGCGCGGCTGATGGCGGCCGGGGCGAAGATGGTCAAGCTCGAAGGCGGCGCCTGGCTCGCGCCGACCGTCGAATTCCTGGTTTCCCGCGGCATTCCGGTGTGCGGTCATCTCGGGCTGCAGCCGCAATCGGTGCACCGGCTCGGCGGCTACAAGGCCCAGGGCAAGACCGACGCGTCGGCGCGCGCGCTGCGCGACGACGCGCGGGCGCTGACCGGCGCGGGCATCGATCTGCTCGTGCTCGAAATGGTGCCCGCCGCGCTGGCTGCCGAGCTCACCGCCGAGATCGCGGTGCCGACTATCGGCATCGGCGCCGGTCCGGGGTGCAGTGGCCAGGTCCTCGTTCTGTACGATATGCTCGGCATCTATCCTGGGAAACCGGCGCGCTTCGTGCGCAACTTCATGACCGGCAGCCACGACATCGAGGGCGCGCTCGCAGCCTACGTCCGGGCCGTCAAGGACGGCAGCTTCCCGGGGCCGGAGCACTGCGTGTAGATGGACATCGTCAGCACCGCTGCCGAGCTGCACGCCCGACTGGCCAACGCGGGCAGGATCGCGTTCGTGCCGACGATGGGCAACCTGCACAACGGGCACCTGCAGCTCATGCGCATTGCGCGCGAGCACGGCGACACGGTGGTCGCCAGCATCTTCGTCAACCGGCTCCAGTTCGGCCCGAACGAGGACTTCGACCGCTATCCGCGCACGTTCGAGGCCGACTGCGAAGCGCTCCGGCGCCTCAACGTCGACGTGCTGTTCGCGCCGCAGGAGCAGGAGATGTATCCGACGCCGCAGGTCTACCGCGTGATCCCGCCCCCGCTCGCCGAGGAGCTGGAGGGGGCGTCGCGCCCCGGCTTCTTCCACGGCGTGTGCACCGTGGTGCTCAAGCTCTTCAACCTCGTCCGGCCCGACGCCGCGGTGTTCGGAAAGAAGGACCGGCAGCAGCTCAAGCTCGTGCGCGGCATGATCCAGCAATTCAATCTGCCCATCCGCATCATCCCGGCCGAGACGGTTCGCGCCGAGGACGGGCTCGCGCTCGCGTCGCGCAACAGCTACCTTTCTGCCTCCGAGCGGCAGGAAGCGCCGCGTCTGTATCATGCGCTGTCCTGGGTCGCCGATCAGATTCTCGGCGGACGGCACGATTACGCGAACCTCGAGGCCGCCGCGCGCGCCGAGCTCGCGAAGAACGGCTGGAAGGTCGACTACATCGCGATCCGCCACGGCCTCGCGCTCCGCATCCCGCACCCGGAAGGCTACGACCACCCCAACCTGCTGATCGTGCTCGGCGCGGCGATGCTCGGGACAACCCGGTTAATCGACAATGTCGACGTAGTTCAAGGGGCGCACGATGATTGAGTGCGCACCGTGTCGACGTTGTGGCGAAGGCTAAGGAACCTCTGAAATACCCCCACGTGGATTGCGCTGCGAGCAAAATGCGGATGAATGCGAGACGCCCGACGAAGGGTAATAGTTCATCCTATTACCGAGGAGGGCGGCGAAGCCGGCGCCGCATTTTGCCGCAGCCC
>DASVPH010000134.1:0-1512 GCA_036382945.1 Casimicrobiaceae bacterium | reverse complement strand
GCGGCTCGGTAGGCGGCGATCTCCCAATCGCCGCTCGGCTCATCGTGTCGAAGCACGTAGACGTTCCCGTCGTCAGCATCGACTTTGAACCACCGCTGCGTGGGCGCGAACCAGCGATCGACGATGGCGCGGACCTCGAGCCGGCGCTCGCCGCACCAGAAGGCGAGCGGCTCCTGCTCAGCGCGGTAGCCGGCGTAACACTCCACACGGATCGGCATCCGGCGATGGTACTCTCGATTTCCGACCCCTGCCGTCCCGTCACTCGCGTCAGATTATTCCGGAGGCATTCGATGAGCGCAGCCCGTTTTCTGATGATTCCCGGCGCACCGGCGCCAGTCGCGCCGTTCTCGCACGTAGTCGAAGTCGACGGCTGGATGTTTCTCACCGGACAGATGCCGACCGATCCAAACGACGACACCGCACCGCTGCCCGCCGGTATCGAGGCCCAGACGCGGCGCGTCATGGACAACCTCGTCCTGGTGCTGAACGGCGCGGGCCTCGGGCTCGACCACGTCGTGGCGGCGCGTGTCTTCCTCACCCACTTCGAGCGCGACTACGGCGCGATGAACGCGGTCTATCGCTCCTATTTTCCCGCGGATCGGTTGCCGGCGCGGACGTGCGTCGGGGTGACCGCGCTCGCGCGCAATGCGCTGGTCGAGATCGACTGCATCGCGCGAAGGCCGTAGCCGGTCTGACGCTCACTTACGACGAAGCGGCGGCGGAGGCGCGTGGGCGGCTCGAGGGGGTGCGCGGGGGGCGCGTTGACGGGCACGCCAGCCCGGTTCGACTGCCCCAGCTCAGGCAGCAAGCTCACGGACGTGCGGCACGTCGCCTCGCGCCGCTGCCCGGATGGCCGATCCTTCGAGTGTCTCTACCGCAATCGTGCTCCCGTCCAGGCTTACGAACTCCACTTCGTAGGCGACCCGATCCCGGTAGACATGCACGACAATGCCCACGTCTCCGGCCACGAGCCCTGACTCAGGAAGATCTTTCGTAAGCACAACCGAATCGTGTTCAGCGATCACCGGGGCCGTCCTTTGGCGGGATACGCGGTGACGAGCCGTAGCCGGCCGCCCTCTTCGATTCACACCGAAACGATCTTGTACCGCCCTCCTTTGGGCGCGTCAATATCGCCGGTTGCTACATGCTTGGCGCCCCATGGGCTTGCGGTAGTCGTGACCGAGGCACCAAGCGCCTGTCTGCGCAGAGCCTCTGCCAGCTTCTCCCAATGCTGCGCCGAGAACCCGAGCGAAGCGAAGAACCGTCGCCTTCGCGACGCTCGCCGGCCCGGAAGCGCCGAGGAGGTAGTCGACGACCTTGGCCTGATCGACAGTGGCCTGCTCGAAGTCGGGGCCTGCGCTCATCGGCCCCTACATGCTCCTTCGATACTCCCCGCCCACCTCGAACAGCGCCTTGGTGATCTGACCGAGCGAGCACACGCGCACGGTCTTCATGAGCTCCGCGAACACGTTGCCGTTCTGGATCACGACGCGCTTGAGCCTCTCCAGCGCC
>DASVPH010000133.1:0-5322 GCA_036382945.1 Casimicrobiaceae bacterium | reverse complement strand
GCCGCTGACGATCCGCCGTTCTGATCAATCGCGTGCTTGGCCGCTGCGCACTGCGTGCCCGGCGTCACAGTCGTCTTGCTGGCTCACCGGCAAATCCGCACCCACCCCCAAAATGACGCGCTTCTGCAACCCCGCCAACAACACGACTCCATGCTGCGCGAACTCGCGCCCCACGACGGTATAAGTCGAGAACTCATCGGTCATTAGTCGCGCTTCCCGAGCGACGTTGGCGCGCACGATGGGCACCATCCTGGACGCCTTCATGTCGTCGATGACGATGCTGCGTGCTTGCCCGCTATTGCGATCCACCAGAGAGAGAACCTTGTTCTCGTGATGGTAGCCGCGCCCTTTCTTCTCGCCCTTGGGCTTGATGGTCTTGTCGTGGCCGATGAAGGTTTCATCCACTTCGACCGCGCCACCGTCCGCACCTAGTGGGGTTAGAACGCCACTACGCATTGCTTCGCGGATGCGATGCGACATGAACCACGCCGACTTGAGCGTGACGCAGAGCATTCGATGAAGCTGGTTCGCGATGAGACGCCCTTCTTACTGCTCGCAACCAAGAAGATGGCTTGCAGCCAAACGCGCATCGGAATGTGCCTCGCCTCCAAGATGGTCCCGATCTTCACGGTGAAGGGCTTGCGGCAGTCGTAGCGCTTGTAGACGCCAATGCGGGTGCTCTTGCCCTGCATCCTGCGATTGCGCTCGACACCGCCACAATGCGGGCATACCGGGCCACTTGGCCAGACGCGGGCCTCCACGAACCGGTAGGCGGCTTCTTCGTTGTGGAAGTAAGTAGCTGAAAGTATTGAGTTCTTCATTCTCAGCGGCTCCCATACTGGATCGGCGCGTTGTCAACATGCTTCTGGAACCTCGTTACGAGCACGCATATTACAAAATAAGCCGCATCCTTGCACATTAATCTGTACAATGCCTAGCGCTAGACTATTTGCAGGCGCAGGATGTTTTGCGTCGAAACGACTCAGGGAGCTAGGCATGGCTATCAACAACGAGGTCCGCCTACTGGACAAGAAGTGGAGCGCCAAGACGCATTGGCCGAATCGCCTTGACTGGCTGGAGATCGAGGGTATGCGGGGGTGGGAAAAACAGCGAATTAGTTTCGACTTCCCCATCGTGGCGATCGTCGGAGAGAACGGGTCCGGAAAGAGCACGATTCTTCAGGCTGCCGCTTGCGCGTATCAAAGCGACAAGAGAACCTGGTATCCGACGGAGTTTTTTCCAGACACGGCCTGGGACAACTTAATTGGCGTGACCATTACATACGGGTACGCCGTTGGCGGTAAGGCACAGTCCGGCTCTCTTCGCAAGCCCACTTCGAGATGGCTTGGGCAAACCGACAGACCAAAGCGAGCCGTCCGGTACGAGGACTTGAATCGCATTCAACCGGTCGGTGCGCGCGTCGGCTATGCGCGAATCGCGAAAACGCTGCACAGCGAGAAATCGTCCAAATCTTTTGCGCCGGACAAGGTAAGCCGGTTGTCGTTCGTGATGAATCAGGAATACGTATCGGCGCGCATGGCCATTACCAGCGTCGACAACAAACGCGAGGTCCCGGTACTCAATGAGAAGTCGATTGGCGATTACTCAGGCTACCACCAAGGTTCCGGCCAGATTACTGTCCAGGAACTTTTCAACATTGATTTCCCGAAGTACGGACTGATTCTCATCGACGAAATAGAATCGTCGCTGCATCCTCGCGCGCAGCGCCGCCTAGTGCGTGATTTGGCAGAGCAAGCTCGCCTACAAGAATGTCAGATCATCTTGACTACGCACTCGCCGTATATTCTTGAGGAACTCCCATTGAGTGCAAGGATTTGCATCCTCCGAAATAGCGTCGGGGAATCGAAGGTCAAAAGCATCATCGGTGGAATCAGTCCCGACTTTGCGATGACCAAGATGGACGACGATCAGCATGCTGAGTGCGATGCCTACGTAGAGGATGAAGCCGCTAAGACTTTGGTCGAAGAACTCCTGGTCAAACACGGCGAACAGGTGATACACCGCTGCGCAATAGTCCCGTACGGAGCTGCTAACGTGGGCGTGGCGCTTGGCCAAATGGTCGAAAACAAGCGCTTTACGCGGCCAACCGTTGTCTTCCTGGATGGCGATAGCGCGCCCAACCCCGGCTGTGTGCTGCTTCCTGGTGGCGATGCCCCAGAGCAAGTAGTATTCAAGGCGCTGAAAGCGCAAACCTGGGGAGACTTATGGACGCGTGTCGGACGGGATACTGGGATCGTGAAGGATGCCTGTACTAAGGCAATGATGCTAGATCACCACGAATGGGTGAGATACGCATCAAACGACATGCGAACTAGCCCGGACGCGCTTTGGCGTTCGATGTGCGCGGAATGGGCTTCGCGGCTTCCTCAAATCGAGGTTGAAAAGGTCATCAAACCCATCCTAACAGTCCTGCCCTAGGCCGCCCGCCAAGCGTTCCCCGCCACGTTTTAGGGCTTGGGTACGCGAACTACAATATCGCCCAAAAGAAGCTTGAAAGAACAGTAAAACGCCGCTCGATCGCTCGAGCGGCGCGTGATGGTGGAGGCGGCGGGACAGCTTGTCCATCTCTTTCGAGACGGGCTGGACTATGCCTTCATCCTGCGCGCAGGATGCGGGGCGTGTTATTCGCGGTTCAACATTTCCGCGAATCCTAGTATCGGCTCGCTGCGCCCGTTCTTGGAGCGCAGTCAGCCGACCTATGAGTCTCTACAGGGCAGGCCTGAGGTTCGCCCTCTTCCTACCCCTCGGCGTTGCCATTCCGCTGGCGGCATTCCCGCCGTGCGGTTGCAGGGTTCGCCGATGTGAGCCCCGTTGTCACTCTGCCCTCTCGAGCAGAGGCGACTATCTTACTAATCGAACCCGCGTCCGGAAACACTACACAGTCGGGACTACATGCTTAGTCTCGTCGTTTGCTCTCGCCCCGCTGCCGCCGACGGACAGGCTGCAGCCGAGCCAGTCACCTTGCTTTAACGTGTCACCCAAGTGACCCGGGCGCACGCGATCGCTCGAAATGTCCTCGCTGTGACTTAAGCCGTTGCCAGCTTCATCACCCGAGCTGAGCGCCGCCCGGTGCGAGGTCCGGCGGGGTTAAGCCGCCAGAGCGTAAGTTTCGTCGTTCGCAGTTAAGTTTGCGATTGCAGAGGATTCACAAGGTTCTGCACCTTGACATGCCCCGCGCTGCTTCGCAGTCCCCGTCGAAACCAGGTCGCCCCCGGTAACCGGTTCTGCGGCGAGCCACAAACACGCTGCTCGCGCGCTGGTGTGCCTATGATACCACCGCGAGCGGCAAGTTTGCCTGCTGCGGTCGATCGCACAAGGCTGATATTGAGGCGCAGACCGCGTTTGCAAGGGCCCAAACCCGCGGCGGCGCAATTGGACCTATAATCGGCGCCCTTGCGTTGCCGCACCGATCCCGGGAATACGACGTCGCCATGCCGCTGGTCCCGATCATTCTCTCCGGTGGCGCCGGGACGCGGCTCTGGCCGCTCTCGCGCGAAGCCGCGCCCAAGCCGTTCATGGCGCTGCCCGCCGACGGCGCGCGCGGCGACACGCTGCTGGCGCGAACGTTTCTGCGCGCTGCCGCGCTGCCCGACCTCGCCGGGCTCGTGACGATCACCAACCGCGATTACTACTTCCACACCAGGGATGCCTATGCCGGCGCCGGGGCGCCGCTTCCGCCGCGGCTCGCCTACCTGCTGGAGCCGTGCGCGCGGAACACCGGACCGGCGGTGGCGCTGGGCGCGCTCTACGCCGAGGCGACGTTCGGTCCCGACGCGACGCTGCTCGTCTTGCCCGCCGATCATCTGATCCGCGACACCCAGGCCTTCGCCTCCGCAGTCGCACGCGCGGCCACCCTCGCGCACGAAGGTTGGCTCGCCACCTTCGGCGTTGCGCCAACGAGCCCGGAGACCGGCTACGGCTACCTCGAGCTCGGCGAAGCGCTGGCAGTCCCCGATGCCTTCCGCGCCAGTCGGTTCATCGAGAAGCCGCCGCTCGCCGACGCGCAGCGTTATCTCGACGACGGCGGGTACGCGTGGAATTCCGGCATGTTCTGCTTCGACGCGGCCACCGTCATCGCGGCGTGCGAAGCGCATGCACCCGAGATGCTGGCCGCGGTGCGCGGCGTGTGGGAGGCTTTGCGTCCGCAGGCTTCGGGCACGATGCTCGAGATCGACCGCTCGCTGTTCGAGACGGTGCCCGAGATATCGTTCGACGTGGCCGTCATGGAAAAGGCCACGCACGTCGCGGTCGTCCGCGCCGCCTTCGACTGGAGCGACGTGGGCTCGTGGCGGGCGATGGCCGAGCTCGCACTGCCGGATGCGCAAGGCAACCGCGGCGACGGCGAGCGGGTGGCGATCGCCACGCGCGACACCTACGTCCACGCCGCCGAGCGCGTCGTCGCCACCGTCGGCGTCGACGGTCTGTTCATCGTCGAGACGCCCGATGCGGTGCTGGTCGCGCACCGCGATCATCTGCAGCGAGTGAAGGACGTCGTCGGCGAGCTCAAGGCGCGCGGGCACGACGCCTACCGTGTCCACAAGACGGTGCTCCGGCCGTGGGGCGCATTCACGACGCTCCAGGAAGGACCCGGCTTCAAGATCAAGCGCATCGAAGTCAAGCCCGGCGCCGCGCTGTCGCTGCAGTTGCACCACCGGCGAAGCGAACATTGGGTTGTCGTCGGCGGCGAAGCGCGCGTGGTGAACGGCGAGAAAACCTATACGCTGCGCCCGAACGAGTCGACGTTCATCCCGGTCGAGACCCGCCACCGGCTGGAGAACCCGGGCACCGAGCCGCTGCTGCTGATCGAGGTGCAATGCGGCGACTACCTGGGCGAGGACGACATCGTGCGCTTCGACGATAAGTACGGGCGGGCGGCGACCTAGCCGCCTCGGCGGGCCGCGACGGCGCCGGCGCGTAGTGGCGCAGGCGTCGTAAGGCCGCACTCGCGTCCACCTGCTCCATGCCGCGGTTCCAGAAGATGTACGCGAGCACCGATGAGAACAGCGCCACGAACAGGAGCGCGCCGAAGCTCGAGCCACGAGAAGCTCATTCGCGCGCCGAGCGACCGATCCGCTGCGGCGCGCCGCGACAATCGCATGGCATCCGGTCGAGCGACGAACGCAACGTATAATTGGATGTCTTAAGCGACGTCGCTTGTTTTTTCGGGTCTTCAGGAAATCGAGTGGGTGATTTTCGGGGAATTTAGAGTTCAGGGAGCGTGCACGTGAGAACCTTGAGGCGCAGATATTCCTCGTCGCGCAGACCGTACGCGCGGCGCTGGATGACGCGAATCTTGTTGTT
>DASVPH010000132.1:0-16344 GCA_036382945.1 Casimicrobiaceae bacterium | reverse complement strand
ATCCCGGACAGCATCACAACGCTTCCTTCTGTCCCTTCGTAACGCACTTTCTTTCGTCTCTTCCCGCTGCTGCTGCCAAAATGGGTCGTCACGGGCCGATCAACCGAAAAACGCGGACCCCAAGTCCGACGGACTGCTAGGAGCCTGTCGGGCCGTTTGGCCAGCAACGCATACGTGAGGGCAAGCCCGACAGGCTCCTAGCCTGCTTGGTTTGGCGCCCGATTGTAGACGATGCGCGCGCGTTTAGAGAAAGCCATCACCGCCGTCCAGGAACGCGGCGACCGGCGCGATCTGATCGGCCGTGAGCAGCATCGGCGCGTGGCCAATGCCTGCGAATTCGACCATCTTCGGCTTCGGGCCGCGCGCGCACATGGCGGTCGCGGTCTGGCTGGAGAGCAGGTCCGATAGTGCACCATGCAGCAACAGCGTCGGACAACGGATCGCGTCCCAGATCGGCCACAAATCGCCACCGGCGGACGCGTTGCGGAAGGGCACCGCGATGCCTGGGTCGTACTTGAGTCGCCAGTGGCCGTCCGTGGTCTGGCGTCCCGTCGTCCGCGAGAGCTCGGCCCATTGCGCATCGGTCAGCGGCCCGAACGGCGCTGAGACTTCGCGAATGTGCGCTTCCAGCGCGGCGAAGCTGTCGAACACCGGATCGAGACCGACGTAGCCGGCGATCCGCGCCAGCGCGGCCGGCTCGAGCACCGGTCCGACGTCGTTGACGATGAGGCGGGTCACGGGCGAGCCCCGGTGCGCGGCCATGATCATCCCGAGCAGGCCGCCCATCGACGTGCCGACCCACGCGACTTGGTCGACGTGCGCGTGCGCAAGCATACCCGTGAGCGCGGCGAGATAGGTCGGGAAGACGTAGTCGGCGGGGTCGGCCAGCCAGTCGCTGTCGCCCCGCCCCGGCATGTCGGGGCACAGCACCCGGAACCGATCGGCGAGCGCGGCCGCCAGCGCATCGAAATCGCGTCCGTTGCGGGTGAGACCGTGCACGCACACCACCACGCGCGCGCTGTCCGGATGCCCCCAGTCGCGATAGACGACATTGTGGAAACCGTGTGCGCTCAGGCTGCGGAAGGTCCGGTGGCGTGGCTGGAGCATGAAGACGGCGAGCGATGAACAAGCGAATACGTGAGAAAGCGAAGGGATCAATGCCCGAGCTGAGATAATACGCAACTTTCTCGCCGATCAGCGGAGCCGAGTCTTGCCCGACTATTATCTCGAAGACTTCGAACCCGGGCGCACTTACGTGAGCCCGACGCATACCGTGACCGAGGAAGAGGCGCTCGACTTCGCGCGCCGCTACGACCCGCAATACTTCCACCTCGATCCGGTGGCGGCGCGCGATTCGGTGTTCGGCGGCCTGGTGCTGGGGGGCTTTCAGACCGCGGCGCTGGCGTGGGCGCTGGTGCTCAAGACCGGCATGTTCGAGCGCTCGGCCCTGGCGGGCATCGGGCTCGACGAGCTGCGCTGGCTCAAGCCGGTGCGGCCGGGCGAAACGCTGCGTTGCGACTTCACGCTGCTCGACGCGCGAGCTTCGCGCACGCATGCCGACCGCGGCATCGCGCGCTTCCGCTACGAGGTCAAGAACGAGCGCGACGAGATCGTGCTGTCGCTGGTGATCGTCCAGATGCTGCGCCGGCGCCCGGCTGCCTGAGGAGCCGGCGGCCTCCTTGCGCGCAGCCGCTCCTCGAGGCGTTGCGGCGGCGGGACCGACAGCGCGGCAAGATAAGCGTCCAGCGCGAGGTAGTAGCGCATGGCGTTGCGTTCCATGGCTCCGCGCAACCCGTCGACGCGCACTCGCCGTCGGCGCGCTGTCCGACGACGGTGAACCCCACTTTGTGGTCGCCGATCGTACGCAGGTACGTCTGCATTGCCAGCTTCGCCGCTGCGCCGTAGCCGTAGGCGTACGAGAGGTGGACGAACGCCCGCGCGTCATCCAGGGGTAGCGCTTCGAGCTCGATGCGGTAGTTCCGGGTGCCGAACGGGCCGCGGTCCGCCGCGAGTACCACTCGGAAATAGTCGGGCGCCGCGGCGGCGATACGATCGTCGAACTGAAGCGGGTGAGCCGCCGTCAACGGCTCGTCGAATTTCCTGCCGACGTATACCTCGAGCGCGCCTTCGGGCGCGCTGCCTGCGGCGCGGCAGCCCTTGATGTTGAGGTGCAGGATCAGAATGTCGCACCAGCGATCCGCACCGTCGAGCGCCGCGCTCACCGCCGCGAACGGATAATCGACGACGGCATGGATGTCGCCCTTCAGCGCGTTGGGCGTTTCGGTGGACTCCAGATACAGCGGCTTCTGGAACGGGCTGCGACTGAGCTCGTCGCGCAGCGCTGCGTACTTCGCCTGCAGCGCCGCGGCCGGATCCGCTGCGGCACCCTCGGCCCAGACGAAACCGGCACCGATGCCGGTGAGCAAGGCCACTACGACCCGGAGAACCCACCGTCGCACGTTCATCCCCGGAGCTACGACAACGTTTGGGACTACACCCGTGGATGCGAAAAGTCGCGGAATATCCGATGTCCGTGGGGCCGGAACCTCGTTCACGACAGCTCGGGCGGGAACAAAGGCTGGTAGCGCAGGCCGTCGCGCGCGAGGAACGCGTCGATCTCGTCGCGACGCGCCAATGCATCGCGGTAGCCCAGCTCGAGCAGCGCCCGCGTGTAGCGCCGGTCGAAGAGAAGATA
Organism: Casimicrobiaceae bacterium; assembly: GCA_036382945.1. Lineage (GTDB taxonomy): Bacteria > Pseudomonadota > Gammaproteobacteria > Burkholderiales > Casimicrobiaceae > PALSA-1003. The sequence goes on along the minus strand of DASVPH010000132.1, from coordinate 13,649 downwards.
GGACAGAAGGCTAGCGCCGGTTCCCTCGGTGCTGCCGAGGCCGTGCAGCAGATAGCGCACGCCGGTCGGCAGATGGCCCGCGTAGGGGACCGCCAGCGCGCCCAGGTCGCGGCTGGGGCTGATGACCATCGCGTCGATGTGCACGACCTCGGGATGGCGTCGATGAGCTGCCTCCGGAACGAGGCTCAGGACGTAGTTCATCCGCTGCATGCGTTCCAGGTCGGCGCCCAGGTTGTCGAGGAAGATCGACGAGAGCGCGTGGCCCGCCGTCTGGGCGAACGAGGGATAGGACGGGACCTGGCGCTGCCGGTCGGTCGGCACCTGGCCCGTGAACTGCCCGACGGCGACGACCAGAATGCGCCGCGCGCCCAAGTGCAGCGGCGGCGACAAGGGCGCGATCTGGCGCAACGAACCGTCGGCAAAGAAATCGTTGCCCACCTGTGCCGCTGGGAACACGAACGGGATTGCGGTCGACGCGAGCAGGTGGTCGATGTCGATCGCCGCGAGCTCCCCGCGCCGGCGGGTGCGCTGCCACGGTGCGATTCCCCGCGCGCCCTGGAAGAAGGTCACCGCCTGGCCGGTCGTGTAGCTGGTGGCATTGATCGAAAGCGCGCCGAGCGCACCGTCGCGGATGTGCTCCGCGATCCGCGCCAGGTCGAGCTCGGCGGCGAGTGCCGTGCGCAGGGGCGAGTTGTCGAGCATCGCCGCGGCGCGCTTGGGACCCCCGATCCCGACCAGCACCGAGGCGAGCCAACGCATGCCGTGGAGCGAGACGCTGGCGAGGTCCCCCCGATACACGTCGCCGACCTCGACCCGGCTCCACCAGCGCACCAGCCGGGCCACGCCGCGGCGGAAGCTGTCGGCGTGCACCGCCAGCGTGGCCGCGTTGATCGCTCCGGCCGAGGTGCCGCAGATGATGCGAAAGGGATGACGCGCTGCGCGGCCCAGGATGTGCGCGACCGCCCGCAATACGCCGACCTGATACGCGGCGCGCGCCCCACCGCCGGGCAGGAGGACGGCGATCTCGTGATCGGGGTCCGGCTCCGCCACGCGCATCACGTGGCGCGCAGCGTCTGGTCGAGAATCAGCAGCATCGCCGCCGTCGCGCCCCAGATGTAACGCTCGCCATAGGGGATCGCATAGTAGTCGCGACGCCGGTCTCCGATCATGCGGAAATGGCGCTGCTGGTTCGAAGGCTCGAGCAGGAAAGCGAGCGGCACCTCGAACACGTCGGCGACTTCGACCGGGTCAGGCTTGACCTCGAACGGCGGCTCGACCCAGCCGACCACCGGCGTGACCCGGTAGCCGGTGACGGTTTCGTATTCCGCGAGCCGGCCGAGTAGCGTGACGCGCTCGGTCGGCAATCCGATTTCCTCGCGCGCTTCGCGCAGCGCGGCCATCCCTGCGTCGCGGTCGTCGCGGTCGATGCGCCCGCCGGGGAAGCTGATCTGTCCCGGATGGTCCGGCAAATCGCGGCTGCGCTCGGTAAGGAGCACCGTGAGCCCCGCAGCGCGGTTCACCAGCGGCACCAGCACGGCCGCCGGCGTCGGTGCGCCGTCGCGACCGGGGAGTCGGAACCCGTCCGAAAGATTGAGCGCGTCGGCCGGTGCCGGGCGCCGGAGCCGGTCTCGGAGCCACGCTTGCTGCGCGTCGGACGGAAGTGCGAAGAGAGGCAGCGGCATGGCAAGAAGAGCCGGCGCGGAGGATCCGCGCAAGGCGTCTTCTATGATACCGCTGTCTCGGGGGCAAGCTTCCCATCGGGCCGCACCTCGAGGAGCCGCGCGGCACGCCCGCTCGGCACCGCGGAAAATACCGCTAGCGAATCGGAGAGGTCAGCCGAGGAGCTTGAAGCCGGCCAGGGCGAGGGTGGTCACCAGCAACAGGCGCAGCGCCCGCATCGGCACCCGGCGCGAAAGCAGGCTTCCGACCACGATGCCGGGGATGCCGCCCGCGAGCAACGCGAGCAGGAGCCCGCCATCGATCGTTCCCAGCCAAGCGTGCCCGGCGGCGGCAACCGCCGTGAGCGGCACCGCATGCGCGATGTCGCTGCCCGCGATCTCGACCGGTTCAAGCTCTGGATAGAGCGTCGCGAGCGCGGCTGCGCCGATCGCGCCGGCACCCAACGAAGTCAGCGCCACGGCGATGCCGATCAGCGCGCCGACGGCGACCGTGGCGGCGGACCGATAGCGGCGCACGGCGGCGACCGCTGGCGATCTCGACCCCCAGCGCCTGAGCGTATCGCGCCCGAGCAGCATAACGATGCTGGCGAGCAGCGCGATGCCCACACTCTGCCGAACCAGCCGATTGAATTGATGCGCGTCGAGGTGCGCGGCAGCGACCAGAGCCAGGGTGGCGATCGCGGCCGGAACGCTGCCGAGCGCGAGTAGCTTCACGATCGGGGCGGCGATGTTGCGTGCGGCGCGATGGGCGAGCGTTCCCGCGGTCTTGGTCACGGCGGCGCACGCGAGGTCGGTTCCCACCGCAACGGGCGCCGGCACGCCGAACACCGTGATCAAGAGCGGCGTCATGATCGATCCGCCGCCCACACCCGTCAGCCCGACGATCGCCCCGACCAGAAGTCCGGTGGATGCCAGCAACCCGAAGTCGCCGATGATCACCGGGAGCAGCCCGCGGCGCGCGGAAGAGCATCGAGCGCGGACGAAGGTGTCAGCCGCGCCACGCCCATTGCCGCGCGGAACTGCGGACCGACGAGAATCATTGCTGGAGCGGCGATGCCTGCCCGGGCGAGCGCGGGTAATCCCGAAAGTGTCGTATAGCGCGTCGTCGCTGTGGGCAGCGAGGTGTTCTCGACGATCGCGACCGGTGTGGAAGGCGATTTTCCTGCGTCGATCAGCGCCGCAGCGATAGCCTCGGCGTCGCCCGCGCCCATGTAGATCGCCGCGGCATCCGCGGCCACGACGCCGCGTACCCAGTCGGAAGCCGTCTCGCCCGCGCCAACGCGCGGCGTGACGAGCGCGACGCTGCGCGCAACCCCGCGCTGCGTCAGCGAGATCCCCAGCTCGGCGCTCGCGGCGAGCGCGGCGGTGATGCCCGGCACGATCTCGCAGCGCACGCCGGCGGCCTCGAGCGCGGCGATTTCCTCCTGCGCGCGACCGAAGAGCATCGGGTCGCCGCCTTTGAGTCGCACCACGATCGCGTGCGTCAGGGCGGAGTCGATCAGGCCCTTGTTGATGAACTTCTGCGCCGTGGAATGCTTGCCGCAGCGCTTGCCGACCGCGATCTTCCGTGCGCGCGCGGCGAGCGCGAGCGTGTCGGGGTGCACCAGCGCGTCGTGGAAGACGATGTCGGCGCGCTCCAGCAGCTTCGCCGCGCGCAGCGTCAGGAGGTCGGGCGCGCCCGGGCCGGCGCCGACGAGATAAACGACCCCGCTCATCGGCGTGTGGCCGCCACGCCCATGCGATCAACCCCGCGGCGAGCTTGTTGTTGGTCGCGTCGTCGATCTCGATCAGGATGATGGACCCGGTCGCGCGGTTGTCCGCGTAGCGATCGGGAACCACCCGCGAAGGCGTCGGTCACGACACCGCCCCCGGCGGCTGCACCCGTAGCGCCGCGTCGAGCGGCCGGCGGTGCAGCCCGCACTCCTTGTGCTCGGGATCCTCCCACCACCAGCGCCCGGCGCGAATGTCCTCTCCGGATTGGACCGCGCGCGTGCATGGTGCGCAGCCGATGCTGGGGTAGCCGCGCTCGTGCAGCGGGTTGGTCGGCACGTCGTGCGCCCGGAGATAATCCCAGACGTCCTCTTCGCTCCAATCGGCGAGCGGGTTGAACTTCGGCAGCCCGTGCGCCGCGTCGAATTCTTCAACCGCGACATCCTGGCGAGTGACCGACTGCGCGCGCCGTTGCCCGGTGATCCACGCGTCGCGGCCGACGAGCGCGCGCGCGAGCGGTGCCGCCTTGCGGATGGCGCAGCACGTCCGGCGCAGCTCGACGCTGCGATAAAAGGCGTTGATGCCGTTCGCGCGGACGTAGGCTTCGAGTGCGTCGGCGTCGGGGCAATACACTTCGAATGGGACGCTGTACTGCTCGCGCACGCGCTCCATCAGCTCGTAGGTCTCCGCGGGCAGCCGCCCGGTGTCGAGCGTAAAGATCGCGATCGGTAGCGCGTATCGGGCGATGAGGTCGTGCAAGACCATGTCCTCCGCGCCGAAGCTGCTGGCGAACGCCGCGGCGGGATGGCGCGCCGCGATGCGCTGGAGGAGGGTGATCAGATCGGAGATGCGGCGGTCGTGGCTCATGCGCGGCGGCTCATGCGGAACGTTGAAAATCCGAGGCGAGGCGGCGACGAAACAACGGCACCGGCCGTGCGAAGGTGGCTTGATAGTTGTCGCTGAAGTCGGCGAGGCCCTTCAGCGCGTCCTCGAGATCGCGGTCGGCGCGCACGGCGAAGGCGTTGAAGCCGCATTGCCGAAGGTAATAGAGCTGGTCGCGCAGCACGTCGCCGATGGCGCGGAGCTCGCCGGCAAAGCCGTATCTTTCCCGCAGCAGACGGCCGATCGAAAAGCCGCGGCCGTCGGTGAATTGCGGAAAGTCGATCGCGATCAGCGGCAACTCCCGGCAGTGCGCGGCTAGGAGATCGGGGTCGTCGGCGGGCTTGAGCCAGACGCCGAGCTCGCCCCGTGCGCGCAACACGTCGCGCGCGGCGAGCCATAGCGCCAAGGGAACGATCGCCGGCCCTGCCGCAGGCACGTGGGCAAGCGAGGTCGCTTCGCGGAGGAGCGTCCAGCGATCCTCGACGATCGCGCCCTCCTTAATCAGCCGTGGCATAGACGCGCTCCCGGAACGGCTCGATGCCCACCCGGCGCACGGTATCGACGAAGCGCTCGTCCTCGTGACGGCGCTCGATATAGACCGCGATCAGAGTCTCGATCACGTCGGGCATCTCGCTCGCTGCGAACGACGGCCCGATCACCTTGCCCAGCGACGCCGATTCGCCCTGCGCGCCGCCGATCGAAACCTGGTACCACTCGCTGCCGTTCTTGTCGACGCCGAGCACGCCGATATTGCCGACGTGGTGATGACCGCAGGCGTTCATGCAGCCGGAGATGTTGAGGTCGATCTCGCCGATGTCGTAGAGGTAGTCGAGATCGTCGAAGCGGCGCTGGATCGCTTCGGCGATCGGGATCGACTTGGCGTTGGCGAGCGCGCAGAAATCCCCGCCCGGGCAGCAGATGATGTCGGTGAGCAGCCCGATGTTGGGCGTGGCGAACCCGAGCGCCTTGAGCTCGCCCCACAGCGCCGGGAGGGCGGACTGCTTGACGTGGGCGAAGACGAGGTTCTGCTCGTGCGAGACCCGTATCTCGCCAAAGCTATAGGCGTCCGCCAAATCGGCAACCGCGTCCATCTGGTCGGAGGTCACATCCCCCGGAGGCACGCCGGTCTTCTTGAGCGAGAGCGTCACCGCCGCGTAGCCCGGCACCTTGTGCGGGAAGACGTTGCGCTTGACCCAGTTGCCGAACGCGCGGTTGTCGGCGATCGCTGCCCGAAAACCCGCATCGTCGCCGGACAGTTGCTCGTAGTCGGGCGGGACGAAGAACGCGGCGAGCCGCGCGATCTCCTCGTCGGGCACCGTAGCCGGGCCGCCGCGCAGGCGTTCCCAGTCGGCCTCGACGTGCCGCGCGAAGACCTCGGGGGTCATGTCCTTGACCAGGATCTTGATGCGCGCCTTGAACTTGTTGTCGCGCCGGCCGAAGCGGTTGTAGACGCGCAGGATGGCGTCGAGGTAGTTGAGGATCTCCCCGCGCGGCAGGAACTCGCGGATCACGTGCCCGATCATCGGTGTGCGACCTAAACCTCCGCCAACCAGCACGCGGAACCCGACTTCGCCGGCCCCGTCCTTCGCCGCGTGCACGCCGATGTCGTGGACTAGCGTCGCCGCACGGTCGATCGGTGAACCGCACACCGCGATTTTGAACTTCCTTGGCAGGTAGGCGAACTCGGGATGGAAGGTGGCCCACTGCCGGAAAAGCTCGGCGTACGGCCGCGGATCGACGATCTCGTCGGCCGCGATGCCCGCGAAATGGTCGGCGGTGATGTTGCGCACGCAGTTGCCGCTGGTCTGGATCGCGTGCATCTCGACCGTCGCAAGCTCGGCCAGGATGTCCGGTACCTCCTCGAGGCGGGGCCAGTTGAACTGGAGGTTCTGGCGAGTGCTGAAATGGCCGTAGCCTCTGTCATACTTGCGGCCGATGTACGCGAGCTTGCGTAGTTGCGTCGACGACAGGATGCCGTACGGAATGGCGATGCGCAGCATCGGCGCGTACTTCTGGATGTACAGGCCGTTTCGCAGCCGCAACTGCCGGAACTCGTCCTCGGTCACCTCGCCGGCGAGAAAACGCCGCGTCTGGTCGCGAAACTGGGTGACGCGCTCGGCAACGAAGCGATGATCGTACGAGTCGTAGCGATACATTCGAGGGCTCCGGACACAGAAAGCCTACCGGTGCCTCGATATGTAGAAAAGGAATGTTTGGTGATTACATGATAGCGTTGGGGCATAAGACTCCGGCTCGCCAGCGCCTAAGGCATGACTCGGTTAGTCGATGTCGCGCGGTCTGATCCTCTTTGCCCATGGCGCGCGCGACCCTGCATGGGCGGAGCCGTTCGAGGCATTGGCCGCGCGCGTGCGCGCCTTGGTGGCGGATACGCCGGTCCGGCTCGCGTTTCTGGAATTGATCCGGCCGGACTTGGACGCCGCCGCCGCGGAGCTCATCGCGACCGGCGTCGACGCGATCCGGATCGTGCCGATCTTCTTCGGTCAGGGAGGACATTTGCGGCGGGACCTACCGGAACGCGTGGCCGCATTGCGTGCGAAGCATAGCGGCACGACTTTCGAGTGTGCGCCGGCGGCGGGCGAAGACGGCGCGGTGCTCGATGCGATTGCGAGGTTCTGCGTACGCGACCTCGAGCACGCACGCAGAATGGACTGAGAATCAGCGCGAAGTAGATTGTGTAACCTGCTGAATATTATCTTAGATTGTCTTTTGGAACTTCAAGATATGAGCGGTCCGCCGGTCGGATGCACTTTACATAATATATATTATACGCAATAGCCATAAGCGATTATCACGACCAGGGTCGGGACGCGTTGACGGCTTCCTGGCTCATTGCAACTTAGGCTTGCCGCCGGTCCAGGCGACCCTGCATCAACAGCGCGAGCCAGGCAAGCACCGTGAACAAGGCGCCGACGCCGAATGTCCAGGCTGGACCGTATGCCTCCCAGAGCCAGCCTGCGAGCACGCTTGCTGCCAGCAGCGCGACGCCGCTCACCAGGTTGAATAGCCCAAAGGCCGTGCCGCGAAGATCGGCCGGTGCGCTTGCCGCGACGAGCGCCGCCAGCACGCCCTGCGTGAGCCCCATGTGCACGCCCCATACGGCCGCGCCGCCGAGCACTTCGCCCATCGACCCGACGCGGGAGAGGATCAGGTCGGCGAGGATCAGCGCGAGCAGCCCGGCCCCGAGTGCTGCGCGGTACCGGCCGCGGTCGACGAGCGCACCGGCAGGATACGAGACGACGGCATAGACCACGCTCATCACGACCATCACCAGCGGCACCCAGGCGAGCGGCATGCCGATGCTCTGGGCGCGCAACACCAGAAACGCCTCGGAGAATCGGGCCAAGGTCATCAGTGCCGCGATGCCCACGACCCACCAGTAGCGGGCCGACAGCCGCCCGACGTCGGCGAAGGTGACCGGCGGTCCCGATTTCGCCGCGGGCTCGGGATGTCCCGGCTCGCGAACGCCGAAAACCAGCAGCGCGACTGCGGCGACCGCGGGCACGACGGCGAGCCAGAACACGGTGCGGAAGTTGTCGGCGAACCACAGCATCGCCACGATCGCCAGCGCCGGTCCCGCGACGGCGCCAACGGCGTCGAGCGCCTGGCGCAGCCCATACGCGATGCCGCGCGCGTGGCCGGGGGTGATGTCGGCGATGAGCGCATCGCGCGGCGCGCCGCGGATGCCCTTGCTGACGCGATCGACGAAACGCGCGCCGACGACCCAGCCGACCGAGGATGCCAGCGCAAAGATCGGCTTGGTCGCGGCCGCGAGTCCGTACCCGAGGACCGTCAGCGCCTTGCGATCGCGAAAATAATCGGACAGATAGCCGGAAAAGACCTTGGTGATGAGCGCCGCGGCTTCGGCGATGCCCTCGATGACGCCTACGGCGAGCGTCGAGGCGCCCAGTGTGGTGACGAGGAACAGCGGCAGCAGGCTGTGAATCAGCTCCGAGGAGGTATCCATCAGCAGCGAGACGACGCCCAGCGTCCATACTCCCGCGGGGATGCTTCTCCACGCCGGCCGGGCTGCCGCGTTGGCCACGTCGCGCTGGAGGGCTAACCGCCGAAGTCGAAGGCGGCCGTGAGTTCGCCGGCGCCGGGGCGAATGCCCGCTCGTGGCTCGAGATCGAAGCGGCGCGTGCGCCCTCCTCCGTGCTGCGACGGCATCAGTCCTCGCCGACCTGCGGGGATGGCTGCCACAGCTCGACCTTGTTGCCGTCCGGATCGACGAACCAGCCGAAGCGGCCGTATTCGTGCTCCTCGACTTGGCCGACCACCTGGGCGCCGCCGAGGTGCGCTTGGCCGAGGGCACCATCCAGATCGTCGACGATCAGGTTGAACATGAACGGGTGGCTGGACGGATTGAAATAGTCGGTCTTGTTGGGAAACGGGCTCCAGACGGTGAAGGCGCGTGCCGGGAGCGCGCTCATCTGGAATTCCACCGACGACTTGCCGTCGCCGATGCCGAGCCACTTCGCGTACCACGCCAAGAGCCTCTGCGGGTCGGGCGACTTGAAGAACAGCCCGCCGAAACCGATGACTCGCGCCATGCTGTCCTTTCCTCCGTTCACCGCAAGACGACCGATGCGCGCACCGCTCCGGCGCGCTCGTGGCGGGCGCGCACCTCGACCGCATCACCCGCCTTGCCGCGCACGACCCATGCGACTTTGGCGCGGTCGTCGGTCACATGATAATCCGGCCAGAAGGAAACCCCGGTGTGCTTGTAGGCCTTGCCCTCGAGCTGGCCGATCTCCTCGCGCCGCTTGCCGCTCGCCAGCTCCGCGCCGGCCGGGAGCGAGATTTCGGCGATGACACCCCGGACCACCTTGCGCTCGAGGGCGCGTTTGCTGACGTAGCTCGGCAGCCATCCCGTGTTCTGAACAACGAGCTGGATCCGCCATGTGCCCTCGCCCAACGCTCGCGCGTCGGCGGCGACCAGCTCGAGCCTTGGCGACACCAGCGCCTGCCACAGGAGCCATTGGGGAAAGCGTGCCACCTCGCGCTCCAGCAGCTCGAGCGGCGGGTTGCCGAAGGCGTGGAAGCGATCCCAACCGCCGATTTCGATCGGTCCGAGCTCCGGGTGCTCGAAAGGCTTCCATCCCGCGTGCGCCCTGCCCTCGAGCTTCTCCTCGCTCCAGCGAAACAGCTTGAGGTCGTCCTCGGGCGGATGGTCGCGGAACCAGTCGACATAGGGATACTTCTCGAGCCCGGCCTCGCGCATCGGGCTCCAAATCTCGACCACCCAGCTGAACATGCCGAGGTGATCGTAGATCCAGTCAAAAGCGCCGCCGATCACCTGCTTCGGGTGGTAGCGGAACTCGTGATAGACGGAGATGTTGGGATAGCCGGTGAGCTCGGTTCCCTTGGCGCCGACGCGCTGGTAGTGCCAGAGATCCTCGGCGTGCATCTCGGTGTCGGGCAGATGATCGAACGGACGCAGCAGCGCGCCTGCCCAAGTGTGGAAGGCAACGCCTCCGCCGATGTTCGGGTGGCGCACGACGAACTCCGCCACCGCCCGGACTTCCGGCTCCGAGGTCGGAAACGGTCCGGCGCCGAGCTGCTCGAATTCCTGCCGCCAGTTACCAGGAAAATTTCTGTTTAGATCAATACCTTGACGTGGTCTCTTCACTTGCAACGTGAAGCCATCGTAGCCCTCCAGCCGCCCCTCGGGAAGGATCCGATAGTAGTTCCCGCCCGCCTCGGTCGGCTCGCGGCGGATCATCAACCGCGGCTCTTGCGGGTGCGGCTTCCACAGCCCGTTCGAATCCGGGATGCGCATCTGGAGAATGCGACCGTTGCCGTCGATGTCCTCCACGCTAAGTCCCTCGATCGCTTCGTCGTCGTAGGGGTAGCTGCGAGTGCTGGAGCGCACGAATTTCGGCTTGTCGGCGAGCGCCCATTCGGCGCCGTCCGGATTGATGCGCGGGCAGAGGTAGAACGCACGTGTGTCCAGCGCACGGGTGACCTCCGCGTCCTTGCCGTACCCGGCGACGAGGTAGTTCAGGAAGTAGACACAGGCGACGCAGGCCGCGACTTCGGTCGAGTGGATGTTGCCGTCGACCCAGAACGCGGGCTTGTCCGCGGCCGCGCCGGTGGCGCGGTTCGTCGCGGTGACGACCCAGATGTCTCGGCCTTTGTAGCTGCGCCCGATCGATTCGATGCTAAGAAGCTGCGGATGCTCGGCAGCAAACGCCTGCAGCAGCTCGGTCAGTTCCGAGTAGCGATAGAAGCGGTCGAAGCGGACACTGGGCATGGGGCAGCCGTTCGCGACCAAAGCGCGAAGTGTCGCCGCCGCCGCCCGATGGAGTCAACCTCGGGCCGCGTAACGGCTCCGCACCAACCGTCATATCCCCGCGTACCACTCGTAGCCCTGATCCTCCCAATAGCCGCCCATGCCGCCGGCGATGTTCGCGAAGCTCTGCACGAGCTCGATGCGCATGACGTACTTGGCGTGCTTGTAGCCGAGCTGCCGCTCGACGCGCAGGCGAATCGGCGCGCCGTTCTTGATCGGAAGCTGTCCGTCGTTGAGTTCGTAGGCGAGGATCGTCTGCTCGTGCAGCGCATCGTCCATGTCGATGCTCTCGTAGTACAGCCCGGTGCCGTCGGCCTCCATCGGATCGGCGCAGTAGAACATAACGTAGCGCGCCTCGGCTTGGGGTCGCACGGCGTCGAGCAGCGCCGAGAGCCGGGCGCCCTTCCATTTGCCGATGGCGCTCCAGCCTTCGACGCAGTCGTGGCGCGTGATCTGGGTGCGGCTCGGCAGCGCGCGCAGCTCGGCGAGCGAAAGGCTGGCCGGGCGCTCGACCAGGCCGCCGACCTCGAGTCGATAGTCGTCGAACCCGGCGGCAGCAAGCGCCCGGTACGGGCGGCTGTTCGGCATCGCCGTGCCGTTGCTGCGAAACTGCGGCGAAAGGTCGGCCGGACTGAACTCCTGCGCCATCGCCTTGCGCGGCAGCAGCAGACGCTGCGCGCCCATGCTCAGCGTCTCTCCGGCGCCGAGCACCTTGGGAAACCATTCGCTGCGCGACAGCGCCTCGCAGCCGGACAGCGACAGCGCGCCGACCGCGCCGAGCGTGCGAGCCAGGAAACGGCGACGGGACGTTCTAGCGAGCAGTTTCATCGCTTGCCTCCGCCTCCACGCGATAGCGGCCGGTGATCATCGAGCGCAGATGGTTCCAGAACCCGCTGACGATCACCTCGAACACGTGCACGAGCACGAAAGCCACCAGCAGCCAGGCGACGATGAAATGAATCGTGCGTGCCGACTGCCGGCCGCCGAACCCGTCGACCCAGCCGGGGAAGAGCGAGTCGAGTCCCGGCGACATCGCAAGGCCCGTCAGCACCACCAGCGGCAGCAGCACGAAGATCACCGCCAGATAGGCGAGCTTCTGCAGCACGTTGTAGCGTTTCCCCGCCTCACCCGTGGGATGCGTGAAGCGCAGATGATCGACGATCGACCGGCCGATCGAGCGCCAGTCTTTCGCGTCCGGCGCGAGATCTCGACGGAGGTGGCGGCTCACGATCGAATAGGCGAGATAGGCGAGGCCGTTCACCACGAACACCCAGGCGAAGAAGAGGTGCCAGCGGCGCGCCATGGCGAGCCAGCGGCTGTCCGGAATGGTGAGCCACATGGGAAAGGTGCGCGCAATCAGGTCGCCGTCGGGGCCCGCGGAGGCGCCCAGGACGCCGGTCGTCACGAAATCGCGCCCCAGTAGGGTGGTCACGCCGACCGGGTCGCCGTTGTCGTCCTCGCTCGCACTGATCTCGAATATCGGCCCGCGCCCCGTATACGACGACTTGCCCCAGTACAGCGCCGGGTGGGCGCTGAAGATGTTGAGCCCGCTCATGAACAGGATGGTGAGCGCCACCGCGTTGATCCAGTGCATCACCCGCACCGGCAGCTTATGCCGGTAGTAGAGGTAGCTGCCGAATCGACGACCTGTCGCCGGAACCGCTCCTGAATTGCTCGATGACATCGCGAATCCTTGCAAGATGCAGCCCGCGGAAGCGCACACGCCAGTTCAAGCGTGCCACCGGCGCGGACCGCTGACATACGGATTGTCGCGCTCGAAGAAGCGAAGCTTACGCTCGATCTCGCGGCTGACCCCGATCCGGGGGCTGCGGCCGATGCGCCCCGGGGCGCCGATGCCGGCCCCGAGCCACAGCGGGCCGCCCGCGCACAGGTCCGCACCATCGTAACGCCGATCGATGCCCAGCGCTGCAGCGAGCCGCCCCGGTCCGCGGGCGAGGTCGAGGTCGCGCTCGACGCCCCGCCGCCGGCGCATGAGATCGATGCCTTCCAGCGGCTCGATCGCGCGGAGGAGCACGCCGGCGCCCACCCCGGCACGTTCGCCGCTGACGTTGAGGGCGTGCCAGCAGCCGTAGACGAAGTAGACGTAGGCATGCCCGCGGTCGAGAAACAGCGCGCGGTTGCGCGCGGTCAGGCCGCGAAAGGCGTGACACGCCGCGTCGCCGACGACGTAGGCTTCGGTTTCGACAATGCGCCCGCTCGCTCGGCCCGCGGGATCGTCGTGCACCAGGGTCTTTCCGATCAGGAACCGAGCCAGCACCGCCGTGTCGGCGGGCAGCTCGGCGCGGCGCAAGCGCCGCGGCGCTTCGTTCATGCCGGTCGCCATCGCTTTCTTGCTCCCGAGACCGAGGCCGGCCAGGCCAGGAGGTCGAGGTCGGCTCGCGGCTCAGGCCGCCCGCAGCACGTCGCGCGCATGGCGGGCGATCATCAGCTCCTCGTCGGTCGCGATCACCCATGCCGCGATCCGCGAATCCGGAGTGGAGATGCGCGGCCCGTGGCGCGCGTTGGCTTCCGGGTCGAGCGCAACGCCGAGCCACGCGGCGTCGCGACACACCCGCTCGCGCACTTGGGCTGCATGCTCGCCGATGCCGGCGGTGAACACGATCGCGTCGAGCCCGCCGAGCGCGGCGGCGAGCGACCCGAGCTCGCGCGCGATGCGGTAGCAGAAAAGCGCCACCGCTTCGCGGGCGTGCGGGTGGTCCGATTCGAGCAGCGCGCGCATGTCGCTCGACAGACCCGATACGCCGAGGAGCCCCGAGCGCTCGTAGAGCAGCGTCTCGATCGCGCGCGCATCCATCTTGAGCTCGTCCATCAGGTACAGCACCACGCCGGGATCGAGGCTGCCGGTGCGGGTGCCCATCATCAGGCCTTCGACGGCGGTGAAGCCCATCGTGGTGGCGATGCTCCTGCCTGCGGCCATGGCGCACATGCTCGCGCCGTTGCCCAGATGCAGGGCGACGCTGCGGCCTGCGGCGGCGCGCGCATCGCGCTCTGGCAGCACCGAGGCGATGTACTCGTACGACAGGCCGTGGAATCCGTAGCGCCGC
>DASVPH010000131.1:0-3294 GCA_036382945.1 Casimicrobiaceae bacterium | reverse complement strand
GGCGCGCCACAAGCGCCGCATGCTCGCGCTCTACGGCTGCGTGCAGCCTGCGCTGGCACCCTCGATCGATGCGGCTACAGCGCGCGTGCTCGACCGCATCGGCATCTCGCTCGTCCGCGCCGCGGGGTCGGGCTGTTGTGGGGCGATCAGCCACCACCTCGCCGCTACCGATGAGGCGAGGGCGTTCATGCGCGCAAACATCGACGCCTGGTGGCCGGAGATCGGGCGCGGAGCCGAGGCGATCGTCGTGACGGCCAGCGGCTGCGGCGTGCTGGTCAAGGAGTACGGCGAATTGCTGCGCGACGATCCTGTCTATGCGGAGCGGGCGCGACGGGTGTCGCTCCTTGCGCGCGATCCGGTCGAAGTCGTCTCCGCGGAGTGGAAGCGCATCGCGCCGCTCGTGGCGATGGATGGCGGAGCGCGGCGGGTCGCTTTCCACGCGCCGTGCACACTGCAGCACGGCCTCAAGCTCACCGGCCGCGTCGAGGAGATCCTGCAGGCGCTGGGGCTCGATCTGACCGCGGTGGCCGACCCACACCTGTGCTGCGGCTCCGCAGGAACGTATTCGATCCTGCAGCCGGCGCTCTCCGAAGAGCTCCGCGCCAACAAGCTCGCGGCGCTGGAGGCCGGCCGACCCGAGGTCATCGCCACTGCCAACATCGGCTGTCTCGCCCACCTGGGCGCGGGCACGCACACACCGGTTCGGCACTGGATCGAGCTGCTCGACGGGCGCTTGACGGCCGGAGCTTGAGAGGCTGCGCCGATACTCCATCAGACATGAACCGCCGCGCGAGCTACAAGAGCTTCCTCGCCATCCCCACGCGGTGGATGGACAACGACCTCTACGGTCATGTCAACAACGTCACCTACTACTCGTACTTCGACACCGCCGTGAACGAGCACCTGATCCGCGCCGGCGGGCTCGACATTCACGCCGCGCCCGCGATCGGGCTGGTGGTCGAGACCTCGTGCCGGTTCCACAAGGGCCTGTCGTTTCCCGATGTCGTCGACGTCGGGTTGCGCGTAACCAAGCTCGGGAATTCATCGGTGCGCTACGAGATCGGATTGTTTCGCCGGGGCGAGGAGGAGCCCGCGGCGACCGGGCACTTCGTTCACGTCTGGGTCGATCGGCGAACGCGCCGCCCCACACCCGTGCCCGAGCGCGTGCGCGCCGCGCTGGCCGCGCTCATGGTGTCGGGCTGACGTCGGGCTGACAATTGCGCTCGGTGCCGCGGCGAGTCACGTGATGGCGAGGTGAACGTGCCCGAGCGTACAATCGGTCCGCCGTCTTGTTCCGGCATTGTCCTGCCGACCTGCCTCGAGGAGCGTCCATGCCGAAGCGCATCGCCCGCGCCGCCCTCCCGCTCATGATGGGCTGGAGCGCGCTCGGGCTCGCCGCGGCCCCGCCCGCCGGGGCTGCCGACAGCGCACCGATTCCGGTGCGCGACTTCTTCCGTCATCCCGAGCGCGGCTACTTCCGCATCTCGCCCGACGGCAAGACTCTGGCGTTCATGCAACCCTACGAGCGGCGCATGAACATCTACGTCCAGCCCATCGGCGGCGGCGAGCCGCGACGGCTGACCAGCGAGACCGCGCGCGACATCGCCGATCATTTCTGGAAGGGACCGCGGCGCCTGGTCTATCTCAAGGATTTCGCCGGCGACGAGAACTTTCACTTGGTGTCGGTCAACGTCGACGGCTCCGGGGTGAAGGACCTCACGCCCTTCGAGGGCGTGCGCGCGCAGATCATCGACCCGTTGCGCGACTTCCCCGATGCGGTGCTGGTCGGTCTGAACAAGCGCGACAAGGAAGTCTTCGACGCCTACCGTTTGGATCTCAAGACCGGCGAGCTCAAGCTCGTCGCCGAGAACCCCGGCAACATCACCAGTTGGCTGACCGACCACGCCGGCAACATCCGCGGCGCGCAGACCTCCGACGGCGTCAACACCAGCTTCCTCTATCGCGACGCTGCCTCCGGTCCGTTCAAGACCGTGCTCACGACGAGCTTTCGCGATTCCTTCAACCCGCTGTTCTTCACTTTCGACAACAAGCGGCTGTACGCGGCCTCGAACCTCGGCCGCGACAAGCAGGCGATCGTGCTGGTCGATCCGGCCACGGCCAAGGAGCAGCAGGTGCTCTTCGAGCATCCCGAAGTCGACGTGGAAGGACTCAGCTATTCGCGCAAGCGCAAGGTGCTGACCGAGATCGACTTCGTCACCTGGAAGCCGGAGCGCAAGATCCTGGACGGCGAGACCGAGAAGCTCTACGCGTCGTTGCAGAAGCAGCTTCCGGGTTACGAGTTCGCGATCCAGAGCCTGACCGACGACGAAGACAAGATGATCGTCGCCGCGTTCAACGATCGGACGCCGGGCACGCGCTATCTCTACGACCTGAGCGCCGACAAACTCACCAAGCTGGGCGAGATCGCGCCGTGGCTCCCCGAAGCGAAGATGGCGCGGATGCAGCCCATCGAATATACCTCGCGCGACGGCTTGAAGATCCACGGCTATCTCACCTTGCCCAACGGCGTGGAAGCGAAGAAGCTCCCGGTCGTGGTCAATCCGCACGGTGGCCCGTGGGCGCGCGACGTCTGGGGCTGGAACCCGGAGGTGCAGATGCTCGCCAACCGCGGCTACGCGGTGCTGCAGATGAACTTCCGCGGCTCGACCGGCTACGGCCGCAACTTCTGGCAGGCGTCGTTCAAGCAATGGGGCAGGAAGATGCAGGACGACATCACCGATGGCGTCGAGTACCTGATCAAGAAGGGCATCGCCGACCCGAAACGCATTTGCATCTACGGCGGCAGCTACGGCGGCTACGCGACGCTCGCCGGCGTGACCTACACGCCGGACCTCTATGCCTGCGCCGTCGACTACGTAGGCGTGTCGAATCTGTTCACGTTCATGAAGACGATCCCGCCGTACTGGAAGCCCTACCTCGAGATGATGCACGAGATGGTCGGCGATCCGGAGAAGGACAAGGAGCTGCTCGCCGCCGCATCGCCCGCGCTCAATGCCGATCGGATCAAGGCGCCGCTCTTCGTCGCCCAGGGCGCACGCGATCCGCGCGTGAACATCGACGAATCGAACCAGATGGTGCAGGCGCTCCGGGCGCGCGGGATCGACGTGCCATACCTGGTCAAGGACAACGAGGGCCACGGTTTTCGCAACGAGGAGAACCAGTTCGAGTTCTACGAGGACATGGCGAAGTTCCTCGCCAAGTACCTGGGCGGGCGTGCATGAGCATGGAGGTCGTTTGAGCGTTATGGCCGCGCCGCGTCGCTTCGCGCTCATC
>DASVPH010000130.1:0-37599 GCA_036382945.1 Casimicrobiaceae bacterium | reverse complement strand
CGGCAGAAACAGCGCCCAGATCCCCTCGACGAACGCCTTGCCGACGTCGCTCCAGCTCTGCTTCTCGTGCACCGCGTGATCGTCGCTGCGGGCGAGCCACCACCATGCGACGGCGAGGCCTGCGCCCATCAGGATGCCCGGAGCGATGCCCGCGAGGAAGAGCTTCGAGATCGAGACGCCACCCGCGACACCGAAAAGCACGAACGGGATGCTGGGCGGAATGATCGGGCCGATGATGCCGCCCGCCGCGACCAGACCGACTGCGCGGCCGCGGCCGTGGCCCGCGGACATCATCATCGGCACGAGGAGCGTGGCGAGCGCCGCAGCATCGGCGACCGCCGATCCCGAGAGGCTCGCGAGCAGGACGGAGGCGACGATCGTCACGTAGCCCAGCCCGCCGCGCTTGTGGCCGACCAACGCCATCGCAACCTTGACGATGCGCTTCGACAGTCCGCCGACGTTCATCACTTCGCCGGCGAGCAGAAAGAACGGAACGGCGAGCAACGTGAACGAATTGACGCCGTTGATGAGCCGCAATGCGACCACCTGCGGCTGGAACTGGTCGAGCTGGAACATCATCGCCACCGCCGACAAGAGCAGCGCGAAGGCGATCGGCATGCCGATCAACATGCCGCCGAGGAGAGCCGCGAGGAAAATGGCGATCGTCACGAGGTTCTCCCTAGCCGCGCTTCGACGGCGGAGCGTCGTTGTCGGTCGTTATCGGATGAAGCTTGGCCGCATCGAGCGCTTCGCCTCCTTCGGACGCGACCATCACCAGCTCGTCGACGCGTAGCCGACCGGTGACGGTGCGGTAGAGATCGGCGAGCAGCACGAAGAGTCCGATGACGCCGAACAGGATGCTCGCCGAGTAGAGCCACGCGAGCGAAGCGTCGAACGCGGCGGCGCGGGTGTCGAGGTTGATCCGGGTCTGCTCCCAGCCACCGATCAGGAAGATCGCGGTCAGCGCGATCATCAGCAGCTGCGCGACCACGAGGCAGGCTCGCCGGCCGGCCGGCGGCAGCGCCTTGACGAACGAGTCGAACCCGAGGTGGCCGTTCTCGCGCAGCGCGACCAGTCCCGCGACGTAGGTGATCCACACGAGGGCCCAGCCCGACAGCTCTTCGGCCATGGCGATCCCCTCGCTCGCCGTGTAGCGCAGCACGACGTTGCCGAACACGAGGACGGTCATCAGCGCGAGGCTCAGCGCGGCGACGATCTTCAGCGCGTAGAACAATCCGTCGGCGATTCTTGTCATGGGCGACCTCTACGGATGGAACGCGGGCGACGCCGCGCGCGCGGCCGCTCCGGTCGCCGAGCGGGAAGTGCAGGTCGCACGCTCGTCGTAATGGACGCCGTCGACGTAGCTCTTCGAGACGACGAGGGCGAGGCGGGCCACCTCCTCGGGTCCGACCGCCCGAGTGAGCGTGACGTGCGGAATCTCCAGCGCGTAGGGGATGTCCTGCGGCAGCCGTGACAGGATCTCCAGCACCTCGATCCCGCCCTCGCCCGGCCACTGCCGCTCGTCGCGCGCGGTGCGGATGATGCCGGCCATCGTCGCCGGGACTTCCTTGGCCGCATCGCAGAGATGCGCGAAGCGGAACCACTCGCGGGGCAGCGAGGCGAGCTCGTCGAGGCTCGAGTTCGAGCGGCCGAAATGGAGCATGTCGACGAGGATCCCGGCGTTCGAGCGGTTGACAGCCCGCACCACGCGCGCCGCCTCCGTCAGCGTTCCCGTCTCCGTCCAGTGCGGAAACTCGAGACTCACGAAGATGCCGAGCGGCTTGGCGAGATCGCACAGCCGCGCGAAGCGTGCGGTCGCCCGCTCGCGGTCCGGGTCGGGGAGCTGCGCGATGATGTTGCGGGCGCCGAGCTCGGCGGTTGCTTCCAGCACCGGCACGAAATCATCGGGCTCGAGCCTGGGATCCATGCGAAACAGCTCGACGTCGTGCACCTCGATGCCCGTGTCCGCGAGCCTCGCTTTCGTCTCCTTCATCAGCGCCCGGTCGTGCGCAAGGTCGTACAGGACCTCTTCCGGCGTCACGCGCGTGATCCGCACGCCGACGTAGTCGTAGCCGGTACGCGCCGCGACGTCGACCAATTGCGGCGGCGTGAGCGAGAGCACCGTGAGATGAGCGAGCGAGTAGTCGTGCTTCATGGCTTGATGCCTCCTTGCCTCGGTGTGCTCAGGCGTGCACCGCCCCGCCCGTGCTCACGTGATGCACTTTCCTGCCGGGCGAGTAGATGTCCATGATGTTCCAGTGTCCCGCCGTCGGAACGGGCTCGTTCTGCATGACGACGTCGATGACGAACGGCCGCTTCGCTGCGATCGCGCGCTCGAGCGCCGGCTTGAATTCCGCGGCCGTATTGATCTTCACGCCGTCGACTCCGTACGCCTTCGCGATCGCCGCGTAGTCAGGCGAGTACGGCTTGCCGTCCTTCTCGAACACGGTGCCGTAGGTCGTGCCGTAGTGCGCCTTCTCCAGGCCGGCGATCGTGCCGAAGGCGAAGTTGTTCATGATCACCCAGACCACGGCGATGTCCTGCTCGAACGCGGTGGCGAGCAGCGCCGGGTTCTGCCCGAAGCCGCCGTCGCCGACCAGCGCCACCACCACCCGGTCCGGCCGCGCCAGCTTCGCGCCGAGCGCGGCCGGCGCGCCGAAGCCCATCGTCGCGTAGCCGCCCGGCGTGAAGATCGTGCCGGCTTCCAGGATCGGGAACTGCTGGCCGACCCCGTTCTTGTTCCAGCCGACGTCGGTCGTGATCAGCGCGTCGCGCGGCAGCGCCTGGCGGACGTCGGCGAGGATGCGCTCGGGCCGCATCGGATACGCATCGCTCTCGGCGTGCTGGCGGTTGCTCTCGATGAAAGCAGAGCGCACCGCTGCGATCTCGCTCGCGAGCGCCGGGCGGCGAATGCCGTCGGGATCGAGCCTGCGCGCGACGCGGTTGAGCACGGTGAGCGCCTGCTTGAGATCCGCGACCGCGCCGATGTCGACCGGATAGTTGCGGCCGATTTCCGCCGGGTCGATGTCGACATGGATCAGCTTGGTCGGCGGGAAATTGAACGTGTACGCCCGCTCCCACGAGCTGCAGTCGGCCTCCGAGAAGCGCGTGCCCAGCGCGAGGATCCAGTCCGCGCCCTTGCACTGCTCGTTGATGAACGCGGTGCCCCAGAACCCCGTCATGCCGAGCACGAACGGGTGGTCGTCCGGCAGCGCGCCCTTGCCCATCAGCGTGTGCGCGACGGGGATGTGCAGATGATCGACGAGCTCGCGCAGCTCCGTGGTCGCGTCGGCAAGCATGATGCCGCCGCCCACGTAGAGGAGCGGACGCTTCGCCGCGACGAGCTTCTCCACGATCTCGGCCGCGGTCGCTTCGTCGAGCGAGGGCTTGCGCAGCGTCTTCGCGTTGTGCCGCAGCCGCTCGAACAGCGCGACGTCGACCTCCTTGGAGAAGATGTCCATCGGCACATCGACCAGCACCGGTCCGGGACGGCCGCTCTCGGCCAGCGCAAACGCCTTCTCGATGATTTCCGGGAACAGGTGCGGCTGGTCAACGCGCCACGCGCGCTTGACGAACGGGCGGTAGATCTCGTATTGGGAGGCGTCCGCGTGCAGGTTCACCTCCTGGTGCGGATGCTTGCCGTGGTAGTGCGTCGGCACGTCGCCGGCGATGACGACCATCGGCACCGAGTCGAGCGCGGCGTTCGCGACACCGGTGGCCGCGTTGGTGAGCCCGGGCCCGAGGTGCGAGAGCACGACGGCGGTCTGCCTCTTCGCCCGCGCGTAGCCGTCCGCCATGTGCGCAGCGATCTGCTCGTGACGCACGTTGACGAACTCGATGCGGCTCTTCTCGAGCGCCGCGAGCACGGCGATGTTGGTGTGGCCGCACAGGCCGAAGACGTGCTCGATGCCGCGCGCCTCGAGGTACTTCACCAGTTGGTGCGAAATCAGATCCTTCATTGCTCTCTCCTCAACGCCCCGGCGGGGTGGGCCGCCGCGGCGGACGCTCTCTCATCCTCGCCCGGCGGCGGCAAGCTCCGTCGCAGCCGCATCGCCGGCGCTCCGCGGTACGCTGCGCAGCGCGGGACCGCTGTAGCGATAGGGGATCTCGCGCGGCATCGGACCCATGATCCGGCGGCCGCGCTGCTTCTGCTCCCACGCGTGCGCGAGAATGCCCACCGCGCGCGACAGGATGAAAAGACCCCGCCCGAGCTCCGGCTCGAAGCCGAGCTCGCAAAAGATGACGGCGGTGATGCCGTCGATGTTCATCGGGATGTGGCGCTTCTTGATCGCGCGCAGCGCCTGCTCGACCGCGCGGCCGATGCTCGCGTAGCGCCCCGACACCGCGCCCGCGGCCTGCGCCTTCGCAACCAGCTCGAGCAGCGGCGCGGTCCGCGGATCGACCGGATGGAAGCGGTGGCCGAAGCCCGGAACGATCTTCTCGCCGGCGTCGCGATGGCGCTCGATGACCGCCTTGGCCGCGCGCACGAGCTCACCGTCGGCGAGCGCCTCGGCGTCGATCTCGCGATAGAGCTCCATGCATTGCTGGCCGGCCCCGCCGTGGATGTCGTCGAGCACGTTGATCGCGGAGGCCATCGCTCCGTTCACCGGCAGCCCGCAGGTCACCGCCATGCGCGCGATCGCGATCGACGGCGCGTGCGGGCCGTGGTCGACGCCGGGAACGAGCGCGGCTTCGAGCAAGTCCGCCTGCGCGCGCGACGGCAGCTCGCCGCGCAGCATCAGCCAGATCATTTCCGGAAAGCGGACGCGGCCGATCAGCTCCTGGACCGGGTAGCCGCGGATCGCGATCTTGCCCGGGTGGATGTCGATGATCGCCGTGTCCCACCACGCGCTGCAGTCGGCGAGCAGTTCCTCGGCAGGTTTCGTCGTCATGGCTGTTCCGTGGTCGGGTCGGCGGCGCGCTTTAGGTCGTGATCGTCTCGACCTCGGCTTCCAGCTCCGGGTCGTAGAACGGGCCGAACAGCTCCTCGTCGGACGGGCGGTCCTCCTTGATCGGCACCGACACCCAGGTCGTGTTCATGTAGTGCTTGAGATGCACGTTCTCGGAGACGATGTTGCCGCCCCACGTGCCGCAGCCGAGGCTGGAGGTCATCGGCATGCCGTTGTTGAACGCGCCGGCGTTCGCCTTCGATTGCGGCTGCCGGACCATGATCCGGGACACCGGCGCGGCGAGCGCGAGCCGGTGGATGTGGTCCGGGTCGAAGGAGTAGATGCCGCAGGAATGGCCCTTGCCGCCGACCTCGTAGATCGCGCGCATCATGTCGAGCGCCTGGTCGAATCCACGGTACTTGTAGATGGCGAGCAGCGTGGTGAGCTTCTCGCCGGAGAACGGGTGCTCCTTGCCGATGCCGTCGCCGTGGACGATCATGAACTTGCGGTCGGCCGGGATCGAGAAGCCTGCGATCTTGGCGAGTTGCTGCGGGGCGATCGCCACGGTGTTCGGCGTGCGGTGCGCTTCCTCGTCCCACATCGCGCGGCACAGCGCCGCCTTCTCGTCGTCGCCGGCGAGGTAGCCGCCCTCGACCTGGAGCTGCTTCACCATGCGCTCGAAGATCGACGCCTCGATGATCAGGTTGCCGTCGGCCGAGCAGCCGGAGCCGAAGTCGGACGTCTTGGACACTCGGGTATTGCGCGCCGCCTCCTCGACATTCGCCGTCTCGTCGATGATCATCGTCGAATTGCCGGCGCCCACGCCGTACGCCGGCGTGCCCGAGCTGTACGCGGCGCGCACCATCGGCTGGCCACCGGTCGCGATGATCAGGTCGGCGCGCGCCATCAGCGCTTGCGACATCGGGATGTTGACCTTGGTCAGGCACTGCAGGATGTCGGCGGGCGCGCCTTCGCGCTCGAGCGCCTCGCGCATCAGCCGCACCGTCTCGAAGGAGGTCTTCTTCGACCGGGGGTGGGGCGAGTAGATGACCACGTCGCGCGCCTTGATCGCGTAGATCGCGTTGCCCGCGGGCGTGAGATCGGGGTTGGTCGTCGGCACGATGCAGGCGATGACGCCCGCGGGCTTGCCGTACTTGACGATCCCCTTCTCCGGCAGCTCCTCGATGACGCCCACGCTCTTCTGGCGCAGCGCGTCGCGCAGCACGCCGCGGATTTTCATCCGCTTGCCCATCCGGCTCACGGCGTCGCCCAGCCCGCTCTCCTCGATGCCCATCTCGACCAGGCGCGTGAATGTCTTCTTGTTGGCCACCGCCCACGCGACCGCCTGGCACAACCGGTCCACGCGCGCCTGGTCGTAGGTCTCGATGATCGCGAGCGCCTTGCGCGCGCGTTCGAACACGGTGTCGAGCTCCTGCCGCTGTTCCTCGGTGATGCCCTTCTTCGCTTCCGTTACGGTGGCCATCTGCAATCCTCGTCTTTTCGTCTGTTGCCTAAGGTGTTGCCGGACGGCGCTCTCGCGGCGCCGCGCGGCTCCAATCGCCGGCCGGCCTCAGCCGCTGCCGACCGCGCGGCGCACGGTCGCGAGCACCGTGCGCAGCTCCTCGATCGGGATCTGGCCGGGCGCCGAGCTGCTCTTGCCGACGGCGAACGTCAAGGCGGAGCCGAACACGCCGCCGACCATGCGCGATACCGAGCCGTACGGCCCCATCGACATGCTGATGAGCGGAATGTCGAGCGACCGGCTCGCCTCGTAAGTCGCCGCGAGCAGCGTCAGGACGTCCTGCGGTTCCTTGGGCATCACGGCGACCTTGCCGATGTCGGCGCCCTGCCGCTTGGCGTCGTGGAACTTGGCGAGCAGTGCCTCGGCGGCCGGCGTCGACTGGAAGTTGTGATACGAGCCGATCAGCGCGATCCCGTGCTCGCGCGAGGCCGCGCGCACGCTGCGGAAACGCGCTGCCTCGTTGCTTAATTCGTAATCGACGATGTCCACGCAGCGCGCTTCGCACACCGCGGCGTAGAGGTCGACGACGGCGGGCTCGGAGAGCGCAACGCGCTCGCCGCCCTCGGCCGCGGAGCGTCGCGTGAAGATCGTCGGCACGCCGTGCGCCGCCGCCTTGATCGCGCGCGCCGTCTCGATCACGAGCTTCGTATCGCCGATGCCGCCGAAGAAATCGACCCGCCATTCGATGACGTCGGGCTGCTTCGGCAACACGGCCGCAAGCTCGCCGAGCACGTCCTCGCGTGCACGCCCGACGAGCGGCGTGCAGATTGCGGGGCTCGCGCCGCCGCCCAGCGGCTTGCCGCCGACTTCGATCCATCGTGGTGTCATGTCTGCCAACGGGCCGGGAACCTCTTCCGACCTCTCTCTCCTCGACCTGGTCGAACCGGGCCGCCCGGTCGCGGAAGCGCCCGTCCGAGCCGAAAAGCCTCGGCTTGAACAGGTTCCGCGCAAGGCACACGATACGTTTGGAATTTGAATGCGTCAAGGGCGCATAGCGGCTACTTGTGCGCTAGTCGCCCACTTTTTCCGATAAAGTTGATCCTTCGTCCGAAATCTCTCGCATTCTGGCGAGTAAAAGTTTACCCTTGGGCGCTCAGCGGATTGATTGAACGCACAGCGGATGGTGAGCTGCCATCAGGCGATCCCTCGAACGAGGCGGAGACTCGAATGCCCAGTCACGCGACGACCCTGCTCAGACCACGGAGCAATGAAAAGAAGGCACCGGCCGCTGGGCCTCATGCTGCGCCGACCTTCTTCGACCCGGATGCCCTCGCCGCAGAGACCATCGCCCACTTCGGCGATGATCCGGATTTCGTCACGGCGCTCGCGCGCGGGCTGGCCGTGCTGCTCGCGCTCTCCGACAAGAAGCGGCGCATGTCGATCGCGCAGATCAGTCATCGCACCGGAATCCCGCGCGCGGCGGCGCGCCGCAGCCTGCATACGCTCGCCAAGCTCGGCTTCGTCGCCGTCGACGATGCCCGCCGCTACTACCTGCGCCCGCGCGTGCTTTCCTTCAGCCACGCGTATCTTTCGGCCTCGCCGCTCGCGGTGCTCGCGCAGCCGATACTCGACCGGCTCGGAGAATCGCTGCGCGAGGCGTGCTCGCTCGGCATCCTCGACGGCGACGAGATCGTCTACCTCGCGCGCTCGGCCTCCTCGCGCATCATGTCGCCTGCGCTCAACGTTGGCCGGCGCCTGCCCGCCTACTGCACCTCGATCGGGCAGGTGCTGCTCGCGCACCTCCCGCCGCACGAGCTCAACGATTATCTGGCCCGCGTCAAGTTCTATCCCTACACCGAGCATACGCTGACCTCCGCCGAGAAGGTACGCGAGGTGCTCAAGGCGGTGCGCGAGAACGGCTTTGCCTTCGCGAGCCAGCAGATGGAGCCGCGCCTGTGCACGCTCGGCGTCCCCGTCCGCGACTCGGCCGGCCACTACGTCGCCGGCATCAACGTCATCCTGCAGGGACGGCTCGCCTCGGCCGACGACATGGCCTCGCAGTTCTTTCGGCCGCTGCACGAGGCGTCGATGGAGCTCGGCTCGCTGCTGCTGCCGTGAGCTTACGCGATGACGGCGATAGGCGCACCGCGCGCCGGGCGACATAGCCGATCATAGCAAGGGGGCAAGCCCATGAATTTCGGATTGAGCGAAGAGCAGCGGCTGATCGTCGAAACGGTACGCCGCTTCGTCGAAACGGAGCTGATGCCGCTCGAGGAGGAGATCGAGAAGAGCGGGCGGCTCGAGCCCGCGAAGGCGCGCGAGATCTTCGAGAAATCGAAGGCGCTCGGCTTCTACGCGATGAACATTCCCGAGCAATACGGCGGCGGCGGACTTTGCGCCGTCGACACGATGCTCGTCGAGGAACAGTTCGGGCGCACCAAGGACATCCTGATCCGGCGCGCGTTCGGCAACGTGTACGAATCGCTGCTCGAAGGCGACGAGGCGCAGAAGAAGCGCTGGCTGCTCCCCACCGTGCGCGGCGAGCGCACCTGCTCGATCGCGATCACGGAGCCGGGCGCCGGCTCGGACGCGGCCGGCATCGCCACGCGCGCGGTGCGCGACGGCGGCGGTTGGGTGCTCAATGGGAACAAGCATTTCGTGAGCGACGGCGAGTTCTCCGACTTTTTCATCGTCTCCGCCGTCACGAATCCCGAAGCGCGCCCGCGCCACATCTCGCTGTTCCTCGTCGACAAGGCTACACCGGGCGTCACTGTCGGGCCCAACCAGCCGATGATGGGACTCACCGGCACGAGCCATGTCGGCCTTTTCTTCGACGACGTGCGGCTTGGTCCCGAGAACCTGCTCGGCGGCGAGGGGCGCGGCCTCAGGATCGCATTGCAGACGCTCGGCCGCGTCAGGCTTGCACAGGTCTGCGCGCGCGCCGTCGGCAAGGCGTCGAGGTTGCTCAAGCTCGCGACCGATTACGCGAACGAGCGGCGCCAGTTCGGCAAGCCGATCGGCGAGTTCCAGATGATCCAGGCGATGATCGCCGACAGCGTCATCGACATCAACGGCGCGCGGCTGATGCTGCTGCGCGCGGCGTGGGAGATCGACCAGGGTCGCGACGCGCGCGACTGGATCTCGATGGTGAAGGTCGAGGCCGCCGAGACGCTCGGCCGCGTAGCCGACCGCGCGGTGCAGATCTTCGGCGGCATGGGCTACTGCGCCGAGATGCCGATCGAGCGGCTGTACCGCGACGCGCGCATCTATCGCATCTTCGACGGCACCTCCGAGATCCATCGCACCGTCGTCGCGCGCAGCGCGCTCAAGAACGGCGCGCCGCTGTTCGACATCGGGGCATGACCGATGCCGAAGGACAAGTTCGTCACCGCCGAGGAAGCGGCCGCGCTGATTCGCGACGGAGCCACCGTCGGGGTCGTCGGCGCGGGCGGCGGGCTCATGGAGCCGAGCACGATGTTCGCCGCGATCGAGCGCCGCTTTCTCGAGACGCAGCACCCCGCCGGCCTGACGCTCGTACATGCCCTTGGGGTCGGCGATCGCAAGGAGATGGGCATCAATCGCTTCGCGCACGAAGGCATGGTGAAGCGGGTGATCGGCGGCCACTGGGTGTGGTCGCCGCGGATGCAGCGGCTCGCCCGCGACGAGAAGATCGAGGCGTACGTGCTGCCCGCCGGCGTGGTGATGCAGCTCTATCGCGAGATCGGCGCCGGGCGGCCCGGCCTAGTGACGCATGTGGGCCTCGGCACCTTCGTCGACCCGCGTCTGTCCGGCGGGCGCATGAATGCGTCGGCCAAGGCGAGCCTGGTGGAAGTCGTCACGATCGACGGCGACGAGTGGCTGCGCTACAAGCCGTTTCCGATCGACGTCGCGATCATCCGCGGCACGTACGCCGATCCGAGCGGCAACGTGAGCCTGATCGGCGAGGCGGCGAACCTCGACGTCCACGCGATCGCGCTCGCCGCGCACAACAGCGGGGGCAAGGTCATCGCGCAAGTCCGCCACGCGGTCGAGGCGCGTTCGCTGGCCGCCCGCTCCGTACATGTTCCCGGCGCGCTTGTCGACGCGATCGTCGTCGATCCGGAGCAGCGGACCGGCTACGACATCGTCGTCGATCCCTCGCTCTCCGGCGAACGGCGCTGCGCCGTACCGCCCGCGCCACCCGAGCCCTTCACCGCGCGCCAGGCGATCGCGCGCCGCGCCGCCGAGGAGCTCGAAGAGGGTGACGTGGTCAACTACGGCTTCGGCGTTCCCGACGGCGTCGCGCGTCTCGTCGCGACGCGCGGCGAGGGCGAGCGCTACCAACAGACGATCGAGCACGGCGCGCACGGCGGCACGCTGCTCGAGGGAAACCTCTTCGGCTACGCGCGCAACCCGAGCGCGATCATCGACGCACCGGCGCAGTTCGATTTCTACTCCGGCGGCGGACTCGATGTCGCATTCTTGGGCTTCGGCCAGATCGACGCCGCGGGCAACGTCAATGTGTCGATGCTCGGCGGGCTGCCGGTGGGCCCCGGCGGGTTCATCGACATCGCGCAGAACGCGCGCAAGGTCGTCTTCTGCGGCACGTTCGAGGCGAAGGGCGCCAAGCTCGCGACCGGCGAAGGCCGGCTGCGTGTCGAACGCCACGGCGAGGTCAAGAAGCTCGTGCGCGCAGTCGACCAGATCACGTTTTCCGGCGCGCAGGCGCTCAAGCAGCGGCAGGAAATCATTTACATCACCGAGCGAGCCGTGTTCCGGCTGACGCCGGACGGCGTCGCGCTGACAGAGATCGCCCCCGGGGTGGATCTCCAGCGCGACGTGCTCGAGCGCATGGAATTCGAGCCACTGCTGCGCGAGCTACCGCGGACGATGGCGGCGGCGCATTTCGAGCAGCCCGATCGGCCGGCGCGGTGATCGGCGTCAACGTGTCAATGCGTCGAAGATGAGCTTGGCTCCGGTGGCGAAGAGCAGTGCGTAGCTCACGCGGAAGAACGCCAACTCGGAGATGCGGCGGTGCAGCCACACGCCCAGCCAGACGCCGAGCGGCGCCAGCGGGGCAAACAGCAAGGACGTCGCGAGATTGCCGGGATTGAGCTGGCCGAGCAGATGGTAGGGAACGAGTTTCACGTAGTTGGCCACGAAGAAGAAGAGTACCGAGGTGCCAACGATCAGCGTCTTGTCGAGCTTCTGCGCCAGGATGTAGACGGCGAACGGCGGGCCGCCCGCATGCGCGAGCGTGCTCGTGAAGCCCGACAGCGCCCCCAGATCGCGCCCGCAATACGACCGGGCGTCCTTTGGTGCGCGGACAGCCACCGCGCCAGGCGCTCGCCGAGCGCGAACCACTTGTTGACGGCGAAGACAATCGCGATGAGGCCAATGATCAGCCGTATCGCGTTGACGGGCAACGTACCGAACGCGAAGGCGCCGGCGACGATGCCGACGATGGCGCCGGGAAGCATGATCCACAGGTGCCTGGTCGACCAGCGTCCGCGATAGGCGTAGACGCCGAAGATATCCATCGCGCAGAGAATCGGCAGCATGATGCCCGCGGCCTTAGGGGGCGCGATGAGGATCGACATGATCGGCACCGCCAGGCCACCCGCGCCCGCGCCGAAGCCGCCTTTGGCGATACCGGTCAGGAGGATGGCGATGACGGCGACCGGGTAGAACGCAAGGGGATAGTCAGGCCAGAACACGGGCAATGACGCGAGCGCGGCCGACGAGCTGCGCGCCGCTATGGCCAGTATCGGCGCAGGAATCGAAGCTGTGTCGCATATCCGGTTGCGGATCAACGACGGAGCATTCCGCCGAGTCAATAGGTCGCGCGCCCACCGGTCAAGTCGAAAACAAATCCAGTCGTGAAACTGCATTCCGGGCCCGCGATCCAAGCGACCATCGCCGCCACCTCCGGCACCTTCAGCGTACGCCCCATGGGGATCCGGCTCCTCGCCAGCGCGATATGCTCCGGGGTCATCTCTTTGAACAGGTCCGTCTCGGTAAGCGCTGGCGCAATCGCGTTCACCAAAACTCCGCTGTCGACAAGCTCGCGCGCGAGCGACTTGGTGAACCCGATGACACCGGCTTTCGCTGCGGCATACGCAGCGATGCGCTCGTTTCCCTCCTTACCGGCGATCGATGCAACGTTGATGACGCGTCCATGCGATCGGGCGCGCATGGGGGGGATCGCGACGCGACTGCAATAGAAGACGCCGGTCAGATCCACCGCAAGCACGCGATCCCATGACTCCGGCGGGTATTCCCAGACGGGCGCGACGGGACCGTTGATCCCCGCGTTGTTGATCAGGATGTCGATCGCGCCGAGCGCTTGCTCCGTTTGGGCGAATGCCTTTTCCACCTGTCGGTAGTCGGTCACGTCGACGGCATGCAACGACGCGGCCGACAGGCCGGAAGCGGTCGCGTCGAACTGGTCGAATGCCTGATCCCACAGCGCGACACGGCAGCCTTCGGTCGCCAAGCGCTGGGCTATGCCGAGCCCGATTCCCCGCGCGCCGCCGGTGACGATGGCGCCTTGACCGGCCAGCGTCGTTCTCATGTCCGCTCCGCTTGCCAGATGTTCGGGATGCGAACGGGCAGGCCCTGCCTGAACGATTCGACCGCCGCTTCGGCGACGGCCTGCGCGCGCATGCCGTCGGCCAAGCTCGGCTCCATCGTGGCATTCGCGCGGACGGCCCGGACGAGCGCGTCGAGCTCGGCCACATAGGTTGGCGCAAAGCGCTCGTACCAGCTCGGATAGATGCCGTCCTCGATGACTTTCTCTCCCTGGTAGAGCGACACACCGCGCTGCCGCTGGCGCTGCGATTGCAGCATGCCGCGTGATCCGAAAACCTCGATCATCTCGTCGCAGCCGTACGTGGTTCGGCGGCTGAAGCTGAACGTGGCAAGCGCGCCCGAGCCGAACCGCAGCGTCAACGCCGCCGTGTCGACGTCGCCGAATGTCGCGTAACCGGGATCGAAGAGGCACCCGCCGGCCGCGTATACCTCCACGGGCTCGGAGCCGGCCATCCAGCAGGCAAGGTCGTAATGATGCGTCCCTTTCTCGCGCAGCATCCCGCCGCCACGGTGCGCGACGGCGGGCGGCGGCGCTTTCTCGCTCCGCGAGACGATGTGGACCGTCTCGACGGTGCCGATCTCGCCGGCGCGCACGCGCTCGAAGACCGCCCGGTGATGGACGTCGAAGCGTCGATTGAAGCCTATGGCGGCGATCACCCCTGCCCCGCGCGCCGCGTCCAGGCAAGTCTTGGCTCCCTCGAGGCTGTTCGCGACCGGTTTCTCGAGGAGCACGGCCTTGCCGGCGCGCACGCTCGCAACGAAATGCGCCTCGTGGGCGTCGGTGGACGAGCCGATCACCACCGCTTGCACCGACGTATCCGCGAGCATCTCGTCGACCGCGGTCGAGAACCTCGCGCCATAGGCGGCGGCGAGCGCATGACCCCGCTCGGCGTCGACATCGACCACCCAGCGCAATTGCGCGTCGGAATGCCGGCCGATGTTCTGCGCATGGACGCGCCCGATGGCACCGGCACCGATCAACGCGAACGGAATTGGGCCCATTCAGACAGCCGTCTGGGCGCGGGCCTTGATCACGCCGATCACTTCGTCGGGATCGCGCTGCCACCAGTTGCGCTGCGAGAAGATCTCGACTTCGACGTACCCTTCGTACCCGGACGCTTCGACCATCCGCCGCAGCGCCGGAAGGTCGATGACGCCGTCGCCCATCATCCCGCGATCGAAACGCAAGTCCTGCGTGTCGGCGAGCCAGTCGCTCACATGGAAGGAGCAGATGCGCCGGCCGGCGCGCGCGATCTCGGCCTCGAGGTCGGGATCCCACCATACGGCATAGGTATCGACCGCGATGCCGACGATGTCCTCGGCGGCCAGCCTATCGCACCACGCATTGGCGAGCTTCATGGTGCTCAACACGGAGCGCGTGGCGCAGATCATCGGGTGCAACGGCTCCAGCGCGATCTTGACGCCGACGCTGCGTGCGTACGGGACGAGCTCGGCGACGCCTTCGAGCACCCGCGCCCGGGTGTCGGCGATGTTCTTGTCGCGCGGATCGATGCCTCCCGCGACGAAGACAAGGCACGGCGCTTTGACGGTCGCGGCCTCGTCCAGCGCCCGGCGTACGTCGTCGCGCGCGCGCACCGCCTCGGCGCGATCCGGCGACGCGATGAGCCCCGCGAAGCAGTATCCGGACAATGCGATGCCATGGGCCGCGAGAAGCCGCGCCGTTTCGGCCACACCGTACTCGCGCGTGTGGTCGCGCCAGAGACTCGTACAACCGACCTCGTTGCGCACTAGGGCGGCGACGAATTGCGGCGTCGAGCACTGCCGCAGCAGCGTCACCTCATGAATCGATAAGCGTCGGGGATCGAGCATGTTGAGCGTGGAGGGGCAATCAGCTACGAGCCGCGCAGCGCCTGCTCGACCCGCGCGCGCAACTCGGGTGTGACGACCGGCCGTATGCGAAACCACTTCTCGAAGCAGGTGCAGGCCTGGTGCAGCAGCATGCCGAGCCCGTCCGAGACACGCAGCCCGCGTGCCCGCGCCCGCCTGAGCAGACCGGTCTCGAGCGGCACGTAGACCACGTCGGCGACGACCGCGTCCGTGCGTACCGCCGAAAGATCGACGTCGAGGTCCGGGTTGCCGGCCATGCCGAGGGACGTTGTGTTGACGATCAAGCCCGCGCCCCCGAGCGCGCTCGGCAGCGCTTCGTCGGTCGTGGGAAGAACTTTCGGTCCGAAACGTTCGCGCAGGGCCTTTGCCTTCGCGAGCGTACGGTTGTGCACATGAATGCGCTCCACGCCTCGTTGCAGCAGGCCGTACGCGACCGCGCGTGCAGCGCCGCCGGCGCCGAACACGACCGCCTTGTCCAGCGCCCGGTCCCAACCGACCGCTGATTCGTCCAGCGCCGCGATGAAGCCTTCGACGTCGGAGTTCGTTGAGCGAAGCTTCCCCGCGTCGAGCCAGATCACGTTCGCGGCGCCGATCGCCTTGGCGCGCGCATCAGGCTCGGTCAGCTTGAGTGCAATCTCCTTGTGCGGCATCGTCGCCGAGCCGCCCACATAGCCGCGCTCGGCGAGATGCGCGAGGAAATCCGGAAACTCCTCCGGGCGCACCGCCTCGAGACGGAAGTCGGCTTCGAGCCCGTGCTTTTCGATCCAGTAGCCATGGATGATCGGCGCGCGCGAGTGCTTGACCGGCCAGCCCATGACGCAGGCTGCTCGTCTCATCGTCGCCATGACGGCGTCTCCATGCGGGTCAATGCTGCGCCAAGCGACGATCCACACCGACAGATTTTTCCAGGCATCTTGGTCCCGATCGCTATCAGTAGAGACCCGGGGTCGCGCCGCCGTCGACCGCGATCGCGGTTCCCTGTATGTGCCGCGCGCGTTCCGAGCAAAGGAAGAGCGCCAGCGCCGCAACATCCTCCGGGGTGCCGAGCCGCGCCAGCCCGTCCTTGGCGATCAGCGCAGCGCGTATTTCGTCGACCGAGGTTCCGCTCGCCTCCGCGCGCTGCCTGAACAATTGCTCGACGCGTTCGGTCTCCGTCATACCCGGCAGGATCGCGTTGACGTTCACGCCGTCGCGCTTGCCCAAGCCGGCGAGCCCCTTCGTGAAGTTGTGCATCGCCGCGTTGACCGCGCCGCCGATCAGGAACTCCGGGTCGGGAGTGCGCGCAGCACCGCCGATGACGTTGACGACGTGTCCGTGTGCTGCCTTAAGCAAAGGCCAGAAGAGCCGGCAAAGGCGAACGCAGCCGAAGAACTTGAGCGCGAAGCCGTCCTGCCATGCTTCCTCGGAAAGATTGATAAACGCGCCGGCGCGAGTGGCTCCGGCCGAGTTGACGAGAATGTCGCAGCGGCCGTGTCGCTCCGAGACGAAACGCAACACCGTCTCGCAGCCCTCTTCGCGGCGCAGGTCGGCGACGCAGACGTCGGGTCGGAGCGCAGCCTTGCGAGCAATTGCGTCGGCGGCCGCCACGAGGTTGGCCCGCGAGGAAGCTGCAAGCACCGTGCGCGCACCTTCCGCTGCGAAGGCTTCCGCGATGCCTCGACCGATGCCGCGGCTCCCTCCCGAAACCACGACCGCCTTGCCAGCGAACTCGTTGCCCATCAATGTCTCCGTACGTTGCGGATCAGGATTTTCCGGCCGCGGCCGCCGACACCGCTGCCCGCAACCCCAGCAGGTAGCTGTCAAGCCCGAAGCCGCAGATCTGGCCCTTCACCACTTCGGCGAATACCGAGCGATGCCGGAATTCCTCGCGGGCATGGATGTTCGACATATGAATCTCGACGATCGGCACGGTCAGGATCGCAAGCGCGTCGCGGATGCCATAGCTGTAATGCGTCCATGCGCCCGCGTTGATGATCACCGCGTCCATCCTCTCCAGGAATGCCTGATGGATTCGCTCGCACATTGCCCCCTCGTGGTTGGTCTGGAAGCTTACGACCTCGACCCCGAGCTCTTTGCCCAGTCCGTGCAGCTTCGCGTCGATCTCGACGAGTGTGATCGTCCCATATTGGGCCGGGTCACGCTTGCCGAACATGTTGTGATTGATACCGTGCAGCATCAGGACCTTCTTCATTTAGACGCTCCGGAATGGCCTCAATACGTGCCGCGACCGCCGGACAGATCGAAGGTCGC
Source organism: Casimicrobiaceae bacterium (assembly GCA_036382945.1). GTDB lineage: Bacteria > Pseudomonadota > Gammaproteobacteria > Burkholderiales > Casimicrobiaceae > PALSA-1003. The sequence goes on along the minus strand of DASVPH010000130.1, from coordinate 20,580 downwards.
ACCCGTGCAGAAGCTGCACTCGGGGCTTGCGACCCAGGCGACCATCGCGGCGATTTCGTCGATGGTGAGGAACCTTCCCATCGGAATCTTCGCCTTGGCGGCAGCGATATGCTCCGGCGTCATTTCCCTGAACAGATCGGTCTCCGTGATGACTGGAGCGATGCAGTTGACGAGCACGCCGGCGCCGATCAACTCTCGCGCGAGCGACTTCGTGAATCCGATGACACCCGCCTTCGCCGAGGCGTAGGCGGCGATCCCGGGACTGCCCTCTTTCCCGGTGATGGAGGAGACGTTCACAATCCGCCCGTAACCGGCCGCTTTCATGGTCGGCACGACGGCGCGACAGCAGTAGAAGACGCCGGTCAGATCGACCGCCAGCACGCGATCCCAGGCGTCGAGCGGATACTCCCACACCGGCGCCACGGGACCGTTGACGCCGGCGTTGTTCACCAGGATGTCCACGCGACTCACGCGCTCCATCGTCGCCGCCAAGCCTCGCTCGACCGACCCAAGTTCGGAAACGTCGACGGTGACCACCGCAGCCGGCTCGAAACCCGCCACCCCGGCATCGAATGCGCTCGTGTCCTGATCCCAAACAACGACCGCGCAGCCTTCCTGCGCGAGGCGCGTCGCGATGCCGCGGCCGATCCCCCGGGCGGCGCCGGTGACGATCGCCACCTGTCCATGCCATGTTCGTTTCACCTCGGGCATGTCGTCGTCGCGCCAGCTTAGCCCATGGCGGCGCGGTATTCGCGCAGGACTTCGTCGACCACCCAGGTCGTGCGCGCGCCGGACACCCCGCTGCTCGGACACGTTCCGCGGTGGTTCAATTCGTCGACGATCGTCTGGATGAGCGGCTGGTGAACATGCGGCGGATCGTCCACTGCGATTTCGTCTACGGCATCGCCGCGCACGACGCGTATCGGGACCGGCTTCGTCGTCGAGAACCGGATGCGCCCGCGCGCGCCGACGATCTCGTTCCACTCGTCGTCGCGGTCCGCGGCGTAGCAGAAGGCGCCGCTGCCGTACACGCCGGAGGCGAAAAGGTAACTGACGCTGACCACGTCTTCCGGATGATACGCGCCACCTTGGTTGCCGGCGAATCCGCGCACTGCTTCGATCGGACCGAACACGAAGTCGAGGAAGTCGAGCGTGTGGCTCACCATGTCGACGAACAAGCCGCCGCCCGAGCGCCTCGCATCGATCCGCCACGGCGGCGAGCCGGGATTCATTTCCGGCGCGGGGCGCAGAGGCTGGAACTGACGGCTCGTCACCATGCGCACCGGACCGATCGCGCCGCCTTGCACGAGGTCGCGGACGGCGAGAAAGCGCGGCAACGCGCGCCGGTAGTAGGCCACCCACAACGGAACCTGCGCCGCCGCGCACGCGGCGATCATCTCGTCGCACTCGGCGCGCTCCATCGCCATCGGCTTCTCGACGAGCACCGGCTTGCCCGCCGCCGCGCAGCGCAGGACGTACTCGCGGTGAGAGTCGGGCGTCGTCGCGACATAGACGGCATCGATGTCGGGTGCGCGAATGATTGCCTCGGCGTCGTCGTGCCACCGTGGAACGCCGTGGCGCCGTGCGAAATCCGCTGCGCGCTCGCCGCTACGGCGCATGACCGCAAGCAGTTGCGAGTTAGCCGCCTTATAGAAGCCGGGGCCGCTCTTGACCTCCGTCACGTCACCGCAACCGATGATGCCCCAGCGGATCGTTTTCATCTTCGCTTCGAGGCTCGACAGTCGGCGGCGTCCATAACGGTCGTTTAGGCTGCAGCGACCCGAGCGACCGCTTCCTCGGCATAGAGCACGCCGTCCTTCTCCATCGCCTCGATCTCCGCCGCCGAGAAGCCCAGCTCGCGCGCGATCTCGCGGTTGTGCTGGCCGAGGAGCGGCGCCGCGGTGCGCACGCTCGCGTCGCAATCGGAGAACTTGAACGGCACGTTGGCGAGCCGCACCTTGCCGAGGATCGGGTGTTCCTGCTCGACGATCATCTCCCGCGCCTCTACCTGCGGATCGGCGAGCACCTGGTCGATGCGCTGCACCGCGGCGCTCGGCACCTCCGCCGTCTCGAGCGCGGCGAGACACGCTGCGGCGGACGGCTGCGCAGCCACCCACTTGCGCACGTGACCGAGAACTTCCGGGTTGTTCGCGTTGCGACCGGCCGCCGTGTGGAACCGCGTTTCGGCCGCGAGCGCTTCGCCGCCCACCAGCCGAGCGAGCCGCTTCCATGCGTCGTCGACCTGCGCCGCGATGACGATGTCGCCATCGCGCGCGGCGAACACGCCGTACACGGTGGACTGCGGCAGGTCGCTGCCGCTGCGCTGCGGGATCTCCTTGCCCTCGCTCAGCGTGTAGCACTGCACGGCGAAGTCGTGCATCGACACCATGCAGTCGAGCAGCGCCACGTCGACGTGCCGCCCCTTCCCCGTCGCCTGCCGGCCGAAGAGCGCCGCGCAGATCCCCGCCACGCCGTGGATGCCCGCGTACATGTCGGCGATCGGCATGCGAAACAGCGGCGGCGGCTCGTCCGGGTTGCCGAGCAGATCCATAGCGCCGCTCTCGGCCTCGGCGATGGCACCGAAGCCCGGACGCGAGGCTTTCGGCCCGGTGTGCCCGTACGCGGACACCGAGCAGTAGACGAGGCCCGGATTGATCTCGGAGAGCTGCTCGTATCCGAGACCGAGCTTCTTCAACGCACCTGGCCGGTAGTTCTCGACGAACACGTCGGCCCGGCCAACGAGCTCGTGGACGAGCTTGAGGCCGCGCGGGTCCTTGAGGTTCACGCAGAGGCCCTTCTTGCCCATGTTCTGCTGCAGGAAGTAGCCGCTCTGGCCCTTGACGAAATACGCGTGGTGCCGGCCCGCGTCGCCGTCCTTCGGGCGCTCGACCTTGATCACCTCGGCGCCCAGGCCGGCGAGGCAGCGGGAGAGGTACGGTCCGGCGAGAAAGTGCGTGTAGTCGACGACGCGCACACCCGCGAGCGGGAGAGGTTGCGTAGGCATCAATTCGCTCCGATGAATCGTGAATGCGGCCGCGTCCTTCGCGGAACCAATGGTCGCGATCAGCTCTTGGCGGCGCCCGGACGCCGCGGAATCATCAGCTTGTGCTCGCCGCGCTGCACGACTTCGCCCTTCTGGTTGATGAGCTCGCAGGGAATGATCACGATGCCCCAGCCGGGTTTGCTCTTCGACGGCCGCATGCTGCCGATGCGGAACTTGACGTGCAACGTGTCACCGATACGGATCGGGAGGAGAAAATCCCAGTTCCAGCCGAGCGACATGCCCGGCAGGAAGCGGTAGTCCGCCTGACATTTGAGTCCGTCGGCCACGGCGAGGCCGAACAGACCATGCGCGACGCGCTCGCCGAAGTGCGACTTGCGTGCGTATTCCTCGTCGACGTGCAGCGGCGTGTGATCGCCCGAGACGTCGGCATACATGTCGATCATCTGACCGGTCACCGTCAGCGTCGGGGTCACCCCTTCGTCGCCTTCCCTGGCGTCGTCCCAATAGCGTTCTACTGCCATCTCTTTGCTCCTCGCTCGCTCAGGTTTTCGCCGTCGCGCTCGCCGATACCGCCACGCGCAGACCTTGCAGATAACTGTCGATGCCGAAGCCAGCGATGTAGCCCTTCGCGATCGACGAAATCACGGAGTGCTGCCGGAACTCCTCACGGGCGTGGTTGTTCGACATGTGGATCTCGACGATCGGCACGGTCAGGATCGCGAGCGCATCGCGCAGGCCATAGCTGTAATGCGTCCAGGCGCCGGCGTTGATGATCACTCCATCCACCTTCTCGAGGAACGCCTGGTGGATGCGCTCGCACATCTCGCCTTCGCTGTTGGTCTGAAAGCTCAGCACCTCGACTCCGAGCTCGTTGCCCAGTGCCGAAAGCTTCCGGTTGATCTCGTCCAGCGTGATCGTGCCGTAATACTTCGGCTCGCGCTTGCCGAACATGTTGTGATTGATGCCGTGCAGCATCAGAAACTTCTTCATGGGGATACTCCGCATGAAAATGGTTCGTGTCGCTCGGCCCCGAGTCAGTCAGGCGCGCGGATCGACTGCCAGGACGGATGTCACCGCGTTGCCGGTCGCCTGGATCAGTTCGACGCACAGGCCGTCCGGAAGCGCGAGCCAGTTGCGGCCCTGGGGCAGGGCACTGACCCCTTCCCACGCATACGCCTCGGCCAACGCGGCATCGAGGTCCTCCGTCATCACGCCCAGATGCGCGAGACGTCCCTCGGGACCCGTGAAATCAGGGTCGGCGACGAGCTGCATTCCGCCGACCGTCCAGATCTGTCTCGGATTGTCGCCCGGGCCGTCCACTTCGCGGATCGGCATTCCGAACGCATCGCGGAAGAAGCGAATGTGCCAGTCGATGTCCTTGACGCGAACGGCGACATGCTCCACGTAGGATTTCCTCTGATAGGCCATGGCTCGTTTGCGTGATCTATCTGGATCAGGTCCTGGGCGCGTACCGCTTCATCCACAACTCGATGCCTTTGACGCAGGCAACGAGCGCGCGATTAACCGGTGTCGGCACCTTGGTGCGCTCGCCGCAACGGACCACCGAGCCGTTGATGAAATCGATTTCGGTCGGCGCGCCCTTCTCAATGCTCTGCAGCATCGAAGCCTTGAATTCCCTGGGCAGTCCCTCAGCGGCCAGCGTCCAGGCATCTTCCGGCTTGTCGCTGGTGAGCTTTACTCCGAGTACCTTGGCCACCGCGATCCCTTCACTCACGGCGGCAAGCGCGCAATCACGTACTTCAGGCACGCTGTACAGGCCGCCGTAGGGCAGGTGCGTGATGCCCGAAAGCGCGCCGGTTGCAACGTTGATGAGGAGCTTGTCCCACATGGTGCCCACGATGTTGGCGCTGACCTCGGTTGCCAGGCCCGCGCGCGTAAAGGCTTCCGCGATCTTCTGCGCGCGCTCCGTGATGCGGCCGTCGAGCTCGCCGATGTAGGTGTACTTGCCCTTCGTGCCCGCGATCACGTGCCCCGGCGCAAGCAGCACCCCACCGGCGTACGTCTTGCCTGCCAGCACGCATTCCTTGCCGACAACCTCGGCGAGGATTTCCTCGTGACCGAGGCCATTCTGCAGGGACATGACGACGGTCTCGGCGCCGACGATCGCGCGCGCCTTCTCGATCGCCTCGCGCGTGTGGTACGACTTCACGAGGACAACGACAAGATCGACCGGACCGATTCCGTCGGCGACGGTCCTCGCCTTGACCTCGACGGTCCGGTCGACGCCGCCGTCGTGAAGCGTGAGTCCCTTACGATTCATCGCATCGACATGCTCTACCCAGGCGTCGACCAGCCAGACGTCGTTTCCGCCCTCGGTCAGCACGCCCCCGAGGGCGCTGCCGAGCGCGCCTGAGCCGAGCATGCAAATCTTCATCGACGTCGTGTTTCTCGAGTATTCGGGATCAGCGCGGTCGACGTCAGAGCGTGGCGACGACGCGGCCGGTCTTGGCGGCCTCGACGATCGCATCGACCACGCGCAGGTTCTGCAGGCCATCGCGCGCGCCGACCAGCGGCTTCGCCGTGCCCCGGATCACGTCGGCGAAGTGAGCCATCTGCCGCTCCAGCGGGTCCACGACCTCGAGCGGGATCACGCTCTTCGTGAGCGGCTTGTGCCACGACTGATCGGCGGCGGTGGGAAACCTTTGCAGCCGCATCGTGGGAATCGCAAGCGAGGCCAACGTGCCGGCAACGAGATAGCAGTCGTCCTCGTCGGTGTGAGCCTTGGCGTAGCGCGGGTCCTCGCCGGAGGTGTGTTCCCAGCTCCGGTCGGACGCGGCCGTATCGGAGAGCATGAACGTGCCGAGCGCCCCGTTGGCGAACTTGAGCGCGATGGCGGCGGTGTCCTCGACCGCAAAGTTGCGCATGGCGTTGGAGGTGAAAGCCTGGACGGCGACGATCTCGCCGGCGAGCGAGCGCAGGTTGCCGATCTCGTGAATCATGTTGAGCAGGATCGGGCCGCCTCCTGGCTCCCGGCGCCAAGCGAACGCGCCGTCGAAGTAGCCCTCGTTCTCCGCCTTGTAGAACAGCACCATGCCCACGACCGCGACGATCTTCCCCAGCACCCCGCTCTCGATCACCTCGACCGCCTTGGCCATGATCGAGCTGTGGCGGCGATGGTGCCCGACCAGCACCGGGACGTTGGCCGCTTCGACCGCTTCGCACAGGCGAATACCGGCTTCGAGCGTGTGCGCCAGCGGCTTCTCGACGAGCGCGGGCACCCTGGCGGCCACGCACTCGAGCGTCTGGTCGACGTGCATCCGGTTCGGTGTGGCCAGCACCACGCCGTCCGGACGGTCCTGCGCGAACAGCTCGGAAAGGGATTTGTAGAGCGGGACGCCGAGCGAACGGGCGTAGTCGGCCGCGGCCGGCGCGGGATCGACGATGGCCGCGAGCGCGCAGTCGGGGTTCTTCCCGATCATCTCGACGTGGCGCCTGCCGATCTGACCAGCGCCGGCAACGGCGATGCGAACTCTGGATGTCGTCATGCGCTTCGATCCTGTGATCCGAACAATAAGACGCGGCTCATCTGCTGTACATGCGACGATCGCAAAGCGAGGTATTGAATTATCGAATGATGCTGCGGGTGTTTCTCGCGGCGACAGCAGGCTCAGCTAGCGAGCATGGCGCTCGTCCAGGCGCCGCCGTTGCGATGCGACGCGACGGCCGCCTCGATGAATTTCATCGCCAGGACGCCGTCGCGTGCGGTCGCGAACGAGACAGCGTTCGGATCGGCGGGTCGGCCTTCGCGGCGCGCGCCGATCACCTCGGCCGCATCCGCGTAGATATTCGCGAACGCCCCGAAATATCCCTCGGGATTCCCCGTCTTGGTGCGCGATCCGTGACGTGCGGCCTCGCACAGGTACGTCTCGCCGCGGCGCAGCGTGCGGTACGGCGCATTGTCCGCCCGCAGATGAAGCTCGTCGGGTCGCTCCTGATCCCAGTGCAGGCTCGCCTTCTCGCCGAACACGCGGATGCGGAGCCCATGGCCGTTACCCGCCGCGACCATGCTAGCCCACAGCATTCCGCGTGCACCGCCATGAAAGCGCAGATTGACCCAGGCGTTGTCATCGGCCACACGCCCGGGAACCATCGTTGACAACTCCGCCGACAGCTCTTCGACTTCGAGCCCGGTTGTCCGGCGCATGAGATGGTGAGCGTGCGTGCCGATATCGCCCAGCACGGTCGAGGGGCCGGCGATCGCCGCATCGACTCGCCATGCCATCTTCGCGTCGCCCTCGGCCTCGATCAAGCGGTTGCGCGTACCGTGCGCGTATTCGACCGTAACCACGCGAAGCGCGCCGAGCTCGCCCGATTGCACCCGGTGCCTCGCCTCAACCACCATCGGGTACGCACTGTAGTTGTGGGTCAGCGCGAACAGCACGCCTTTCTCGGCGGCCGCCTTCTCGACGGCGAGCGCCTCGGCGAGCGACATGGCCATCGGCTTGTCGCAGATCACGTCGATGCCACGGCGGATGAACGCAAGGCTCGCCGGGGCATGCGTGTCGTTCCGCGTGACGATCGCGGCGCATTCGATGCCGTCTTCGCGGTGTGCTTCCGCCGCAGCCATCGTCTCGAAGTCGAAGTAGATGCGGTCGGACGCGATGCCGAGCTCCACGCCCATCGCGCGATTGGCTTCCGAGTTGCGCGAAAAAGCGCCCGCGACGAGCTCGAAGCGGCCGTCGAGGCGCGCGGCGCGGCGATGCGTCGGCGCGATGCCGGCTCCCGGTCCGCCGCCGACCATGCCGAGCCGCAGCGGCCTCATCGCCGCTCCATCGTCACGCTCAGCATCACGAGCTCGCCGAAGCGCGCAACGTACGTCTGGCCCGCGTGCAACGGCGTGGGCAGCGTGAGCGAGCCGGTCGACAGCAGGTGGCCCGTCCCAAGGCCGATGCCGCGCTCGGACAGCCCGTTGACGGTTTCGACGAGAATGTCGACCGGGTCGCGGCGGTACTCGCCCGTATAGGTCTCGATCGGCTCGCCGCCCTCGATGCGCGCGTCGATCGGCAGTCTGGCGAGGTCGAGGCGACGCCAGTCGGCGATGCCGTCGGCGACGACGTAGGCGCCGCCCGAGCCGTTGTCGGCGATCGCATCGTGCGTGGTCGCCTTGCGGCTGCCGGCGCCCGCCGCGTAGCGTACGCCCGAGACCTCGAGCCCCGGCAGCAGCACGAGCTGCGGCTCCAGCTCGGCGCGCGTGTAGGGGCGCGTGCGCGCCGGTACGTCCTGCCCGAAGCGGAAAGCGAGCTCGCATTCGATCCTGTAGCCCTCGTACAGCACCGGGATTCGCGCGGGGCTCCGGTAGAGCCGCGAGGCGAACAGTCGGCCGGTGATCGGCCCATCGTGGCCTTCGAGCACCTGTACGGCACGCACCGCTGCGCCGACCTTCCAGCCCACGCAGCGATCGCCGAGGATTTCGGCCATCCGGTCCTGGATCGCGAAGGCTTCCGCCCGCGTGCGCGGAGCGCTCTCGGCACTGGGAAGCGGTAGGGTCGTACACGCGCGCCAGGCCTCCGCCAGCGATCGCGCGAGTTGCTCGAATTCCGGTTGCATGGCTTCTCAGGCCTTCACTTTCGCGATCACGCCGAACAACCCCGCCGGCCGCACCATGAGCACGATGATCAGCAGGATGAACGCGTAGATGTCCTTGTAGCTGCCCGACAGGTAGCCCGCGCCGAGACTTTCGGTCACGCCGACGAGAAGCCCGCCCAGCACCGCGCCCGGAAGACTGCCAAAACCGCCGATGACCGCGGCCGCGAACGCCTTGATCAGCACGCCGACCCCCATCAGCACCTGCACGTAGTTGATCGGGCCGACGAGCACGCCGGCCGCCGCGCCGAGCGCGCAGGCGATCCCGAAGATCACCGAGATGGTGAGCGGCACGTTGATGCCCATGAGAGAAGCGATTTCCTTGTTGCCCGCCACCGCGCGGACGGCGAGCCCGAGCCGGGTCTTCTTGAGAAAGACGTGGAGCACGATCATCAGCACCACGGCCGCGAGCACGATCCACACATACGCGGCCGGTAACGTGACGTTGCCGAGCTCGACCGGCATGCCGAAAGTCACCGGAAACGGCAGCGCTCTCGCTCCCCAGATCAAGAAGGCCACGTTCTGCAGCACGATCGACATACCGAAGCCGCAGATGACCATCGCCATACCCGCAACCGTGTACCCGCCACCCCCTTTCAGGATTCGGCGATAGAACACGCGCTCGATAACCACGCCGACCAGTCCCGTGAGAACCATCGATCCGAGCAGCACCAGCGGGAAGGGCAGCCTGAAGGTGTTGAATATGACCAGGCCGATGAACGCGCCAAGCATGTAGATCTCGCCGTGCGCGAAATGCACAACGTCGAGCCCGGAATAGATGAGCGAAAGCCCGATCGCCACGAGCCCGTACACCATGCCGAGCGACAAGCCGACGATGACAAGGTCAGTGAAATACGACATCGGTCCGCTCCATCGTTGTTCGCCCGCGATCAGAGCGCCATCTTCTGGTCGCGATCGGCGACCGTTCCGCCGAGATACGACAGCCGGACGGCGTCGTCGCTGATCATCTGTTCCGCAGGTCCCTCGATATGAATGACGCCGTCCTTGATCACGTAGCCGTATTCGGCGAGCAGCAGCGCCATCCGCACGTTCTGCTCGACCATCAGCAGCGTCATGCCGTCGCGGCAGATCCGGGCGATCGCGCGAAAGATATCGAGCACGACCTGCGGCGCGAGCGCGGCGCTCGGCTCGTCGAGCAGCATCATCTTGGGTTCGGACATGAGGCCGCGAGCGATGCACAGCATCTGCAACTGCCCGCCGGAAAGCGTCCCCGTAAGCTGGCGCCGGCGCTCCCTGAGAATCGGGAAATACGCATAGGCGCGTTCGAGCCCGCGTGCGCGGACCGCCCGCTGCGGGCACACGTGCGCGCCGAGGAGCAGGTTCTCCTCGATGGTCATCGCCGGGTACGCCTCCTTGCCCTGGGTGACCTGCACGAGGCCGCGGCGGACGATGCGGTCCGGGCGCATGCCGTCGATGCGCTCGCCGTCGAAGACGATCGACCCGCTCCAGGGCTTGATCAGCCCCGATAGCGCTTTGAGCATCGTCGACTTGCCGGTGCCGTTGCCGCCGAGGAGCGCAACGATCTGCCGGCGCTCCACTTTGAGCGAAACGCCGTTCAGAATCTGAACCTTGCCGTAACCGCCGACAACGTCCGTCGTCGTAAGCATCGGTTCCGTGGTTGTCACGACCGCTCGCTCGTCGAATCCACTGCCGCGGTTACCTGCCCTCGCATCCCGCCGGGCGGGCTGTATCTCGCTTCAAGACCCTTGACGATCGCGATCATGGTGTCGATCGTCGGGGTCGAGACGCCCTTCTCGCGCCCGAGGCGGGCGACGGAGCCGTGAATGGTGTCGATCTCCGTCCTGCGCTTGAGCGCGATATCGGCCGCCATCGACGACTTGCTGGCGCCCGTGCCACCGCCGCCCACGCTGGTCAGCTTGTCGAAGATCGCCCGCTTCTCGGAATCGGCGAGCGCGATGCCGCAAGCGCGCGCCACGGCTGCCGCCTCGTCGAGCGCGCGCAGGATCACGTCGCGCAATTCCGGGACGGCGACCATTTCCGCGGAGGTCATGTCCGTCGCCGCGGATGCGGCCCCGAGCGCGACGTTGCCAAGCAGTTTCTGCCACTTTTCCCTCTTGATGTCGGCGCTGGCGAAGGTCGGCAGCCGATGCCTGGTGAACGCGTCCGCGATGGCGACAGCGCGCTCGGAAAGCCCGCCGGAGAGCTCGCCGACGTAGCTCGGGAGGTCGCCGAAGTTGCGGATGGCACCTGCTCGGACGACGACCGCGCCTTGCGCGGTCAGCCCGCCGAGAACGTGCTTCTCGCCAACGATGCGTTGAAGCGTTTCCTCGTTGCCGAGACCGTTCTGGAACGAAATCGCGACGGTCTCACCGTTGAAGAGATGCCGCACGCTGCTCGCAGCCGCCTCATTGGCGAACGCCTTGCATTGAAAGAGAACGACGTCGGCCGCGGAAACGGAGCCCGGGTTGAGCGTCGCCGCGATGCGGACCGACCGATCGCCGCCATGGCCGAGAATGCGCAATCCCTTGCCGTTGATCGCGTCGACGTGCTCCTTCCAGATGTCGATCAGGGTCACGTCGAGCCCACCCTCCGCCAGCAGCCCGCCGAACAGGCTACCCATGGCGCCACCACCAACGATCACGATCTTCGGCGTTTGGAATCCCATGGGTCGTGTCCCGCTCGGTTTCGCTCTGTCCGTGGTCACTGTCCCCGCAGGAAGGCGCGGACCTCCGCGTCCTTCATCTCCTTGCCGAGGTAGGCCTCGATAACGCGGTGGTCGTCCTTGATCTGCGCCGGCGCGCCCTCGGCGATCTTCTCGCCGTGCTCCAGCACTGACACGACGTCGCAGGTGTCCATCACCACCTTCAGGATGTGCTCGATGATGATGATCGTGAGCCCGTAGCGCTGCTTTAGCGCGAGGACGGTTTCGAGGAGCTTGTCGACGTTGACCGGCGAGAGTCCCGCGGCCGGCTCGTCGAGCATGAGGAGCTTCGGGTGCATCGCCATGGCGCGAGCGAGCGCCAGCAGCCGGCGCTGGCCGCCGGAGAGCTCGCCTGCGGGCATGCGCGCGTAATCGGCGAGCCCGATGAAGGCGAGCAGCTCCATCATCTCGGACCGGACCCTGCGCTCCTCCTCCCAAACGCTCGGCCGGCCGACGATCGCCGAGGCGGTGCCGTAATGGATGTGGCAGTGATGGCCGACGAGCAGATTCTCGAGCACGCTCATCTGCGAGAAGACACGCAGCATCTGGAAGGTCCGGGCGATGCCGCGTCGCGCGATCTCGTGCGGCTGCAGGTCGGTGCAGTTCTCGCCGTTGAAGAACATCGTGGCGCCCGGCTCCGGCTTGTAGACCCCGGAAATCAGGTTGAACAGCGTGCTCTTGCCGGAGCCGTTCGGACCGATGACGCCGCGGATTTCGCCGTCCTCGACGTTCAGGTCCACGTTCGAGACGGCAACCAGGCCGCCGAATCGCTTTGAAAATCCGGTGATCTCAAGCAGCATGCTGCTTCGCCTTGCTCCGGATCGCCACGAACCCGCGCGTCAACAGGTAGCGGTCGATGAGGCCGCCGATGCCGGTGGGCATGAACATTACCGTGAGCACGATCACCAGGCCGAAGATCAGCAGCTGGTACTGGTAGTAGTCGCGCGTGAGGTCGTAGACGATCGTCACGATGATCGCGCCTATGATTCCGCCCCAGATGTGCCCGATGCCCCCGAGCACGACCATCAGCAGCAGCGTCACCATCTCGACCAGGGTGTAGCTGTTGGGGTTGAGGTATCCCGGCGTCATGTGCGCGGCGAGACTGCCCGCCGCGCCTGCATACAGCGCGCTGATGACGAAGGCGAGCAGCTTGTAGCGGCGCACGTTGATGCCGCTGGCTCCAGCCGCCAGCGGGTCTTCGCGCAGCGCCTTGAACGCCCTCCCGATGTTCGAGCGCAGCATGCAGAACGAAAAATACGCGCCGGCCACGGCGAGCGGCATCACCACGTAGTAGTAGCTCTGGAAGGTGTTGAGCGGCTGGCCGAACAGGCTGGGCGGAGGAATGTCGCTGTAGCCGACCGAGGCGCCGAGATAGTCGGTGGCGGAGATGAAGATGCGCACCGACTCGGCGAGCCCTAGTGTGGCGAGCGCCAGATAGGCGCCCTCGAGCCGGAAGGACGGAATGCCGACGATGGCGCCGGCGACGGCGGTGACGAGCATCGCGCCGGGGAGCGCGATCCAGAACGGCGCGCCGAACTTCGTCGCGAGCACGGCGGAGGTGTACGCGCCGATCGCCATCAGCGCGATGTGGCCGACCGTGACCTGGCCGGCGAAACCCTTGACGATGTTCAAGCCCACCGCCAGGATGACGTTGATCAGGATGAGGTCCAAGAGGAAGCGCTGGTAATCGTTGAACGCGAGCCACGGCAGCGGAATGAGCGCGGCGAACCCGATCAGCCAGGGCGTGATGTGCCGCGCCGAGGTGAGGTGCATCATTGCCCCCTCGGTCAACGGCGCGGTCTCGACTGGCGCGTCGTCGGTCATACCTGGTTCCGCCATGGTTTCCAGATCTCCCGGCGCCGTCGCAGCTCTTCGCGGGTCGGTTCGCGCGCCGGGTGGCGGGGTTCCTCGCCCGACGCGCGTGCGTGAATCCTGAGTCGCTTCCGCCCTACTTGGGCAGGCCGAAGTCCTTGTCGAATGAGACGCGAGACAGGATCTTGGTCTCGAACTTATCGCCGCCCTTGGTGTACTGCACCAGGATCGCCGTGCGGTTCCCGTCGCGGCACTGCGGTGTCGGCGCGGCGCAGAACTCGATCGGACCCGACGCGAGTCCTTCGTACTTGGTTGTCGCCAGCGCGTCGCGGATCGCCTTGCGGTCCTCGGCCAGCGATGCGTCCGTCAGCTTGAGCTTCGCCTTGGCCAGCGCCTGCTTCGCGATCTGAGCGGTATCCCACGCCTGCGAGAAATCGTGATCGGGGCAGGAGAACTTGTACTTCTGGTTCACCATCGCCACGAATTGCTTCGCAATCGGCCGCTCGTCGCTGCAATTGAATGCCTGCGTGAAGGTCGTACCGACCGCCGCGTCACCGGCGAGCTTGGGATACGTGACGTTGCCGGCGGACGACGCCGCGACACGCCACACGCTCTTGGGAATGCCGACCTCGAAGGACTGCTGGGCCTGGCGCGCCAGCGCGTCGGCCTGCCCGGCGATCGCGAGGATCTCCGGATTGAGCGCCTTGATCTTGAGAAGGTTCGAGCGGAAGTCGAGGTCGGTCTCCTGCATCTGTGCCTCGTAGACCGGGTCGACGTTGTAGTACTTCTTCATGTACTCCTGGAGCTGCTTGGTGAACGCGATGCCCGCGCCGTCGGTCGTGTAGAGGTAGGCGATCCTCTTGCCGACGTTCTCACCCAGGTACTTGCCGTAGACCCCCGCGTAGAAGCGCTCGGACACCGACACGCGGAAGACCCACTCGCTGCCCTTCTGCGTGATCGACGAATTGGTCGACTGCGGGATGAGCAGTGGAACCTGGTCCCTCGTAGCGACGTCGACGATCGGCATCGAGACCGAGCTGCAGGTCGAGCCGACGATCAGGTGAACCTTGTTCTGGCTGATGAACCGGTTGACGTTGGCGATGCCCTTGTCCGGCTTGCACTCGTCGTCGAGCAGGACGACCTCGATCTTCGCGCCGTTGATGCCGCCCTTGGCGTTGACCGCCTCGAGCTCGCTCTTGACGATGTCCCCGTACGCCAGCCCGGATTCGACCATCATGCGCAGCGTAATGCCGATGCGGATCGTCTTTTCCTGGGCCTGCGCCGGACCGGCCGCGGTCAGGCCAACGAGCGCGACCGACCCGGCCACGAGAATTGCCTTGCAAAGCAGGGATTTCATCTCGTTCCTCCTGGAGTTGCTGTCGATGATGAGCATCGTCGCGCCAGCGCCCGGCGCGCGGTACGCGCCGTCACTTCGCCGCGACCAGGGGCTTGAACGTCTCGATGACCACGGCCTTGCCCTTTTCGATCCTGACGAAGAAGCTCTCGCGGTCGAAATCGCCCTTGTCGTCGTACTTTGTGTCGAACAGCACGCCGGGATAGTCCTTCGCGAAAATCGTCGCGCCGTGCCACGCCGCCGCGAGCGCCTTCGTGTCGAGCTTGCCGATCTTGTCGGTCATCGCCTTCACCGTCCACATGCCGGTGTAGCCCTTCATCGCGTTGTGGTCCGGCTTGTACTTGTACTGCGCCTCGAACTTCTTCACGAAGGCCTGCACCGTCGGGTTGGGCGCGTCCGCGGTCAGTCCCACGTGCGCGACCACGCCGTTCGCCGCGTCGCCGGCGAGCTCGATGACCTTCTGGTTCGCGATCGTCGTCTCGCCGACGATCGGCTTGTCGTAGCCCTGCTTGCGGAGCTCGCGCAGCAGGCGCGCCGACTCTTCCTCGTGCAGGTAGACGAACAGGGCGTCGGCGTTCGACTGCTTCGCCTTGAGCACCGGGCCGGTGAAGTCGAGCTGGCCCAGGTCGGTCGAGATATCGGCGACGACCTCGATCCCGTTCGCCTTGAACTCGGGAAGGATCGCGTCGTGGCCGCCCTTGCCGAAGTCGGTATTGGCGTAGATCACTGCGACCTTCTTCGCCTTGACCGTGTCCTTCATGTATTTCGCGACCTTGGGCATCGCCGCCGCCTGCGTGAACGACGTGCGGAACACGTACGGATTGCCCTGCTGCGTGATCGACGCTGCCTCGCCGCCGACGACGTTCGTGATCTCGGCGCGGCGCGTCTCGACCATGCTGACAACGATCGAGCCGGAGAACACGGGCCCCATCACCACGTAGGGCTTCTGGTCGATCGCCTTTACGGCGAGCGCCTTGGCGATGCTCGGATTGGTCTGTGTGTCGTAGGACGTGTATTCGATCTTCTTGCCCGCGAGGCCGCCGGCAGCGTTGATTTCCTTCACCGCGAGCTTCACGCCGTTGTCGAAGTTCGTGCCGACCGAGGCGCCGCCTCCCGAGAGCTCCACCAGGCCGACGACCGGCACCTGCGCGTTGGCGATGAGCGGTGCGCCGACGAGCGCGAGCACCGCGACAAAATTGCGCAATACGTGTTGCATAAACCCTCCGCTGGTTTGCATTCGGGGCGAAACCGCCGCCGATCCGGCACCCCCGGCCGGATCCCATGGACACGGGCATCGGGCGCGACGATAGGCCGGAGGCCCGCTGTTGTCCATGCAATGATCGCAATGGTCTGAATTGCAAAACGCAATGAAGGGGGCTGCGCTCCTGCGGGCGGCGGAGTTGCACCGTGGTTTTGCCCGTGCAATGATCCGAAGGTTGCCTATTGAGGTTTTCAATTATGGAACCCGGCCTCGGGACGGTGCCGCGAGACGCGCGGATGCTGATCCTCTTCGACGAGATCTATCGCACGCAGAGCATGACCCGTGCCGCCGAGCGGCTCGACCTGAGCCAGCCCACCGCCAGCATCTGGCTCGCCAAGCTGCGGCGGGAATGGCGCGACCCGCTGTTCGTGCGCACCGCTTCCGGCATGCAGCCCACGCCGCGCGCCGATGCGCTCATCGGTCCGGCACGCGAAGCGCTGGCGCTGTTGCGGCGCCTCTCCGGCGATGAACCGGAATTCAACCCCGCTGCCGCCCATCGCAGCTTCCGCGTCTGCATGACCGACGCGAGTCACATCACGCTGCTGCCGCGGATCCTCGCCCATGTCCGTTCCGTGGGGCCGCGCATCAGGCTGGAGGTCGCGCCGATTTCCGCCGACACGGGCCGGATGCTGGAAACAGGCGAGGCCGATCTCGCCATCGGCTACATCCCGGGACTCGAGGCCGGGTTCCACGAGCAGCGGCTCTACCGGCAGGACTTCGTCTGCCTGGTCAATGCGCGGCATCCGCGCATCGGCACGAGCTTCACGGCGCGGGCGTACAAGGAGGAGGCGCACATCGGGATTCTTTCCTCGACCAGCTACCCGATGCTGGAGAGCTCCATCAAGAGCGAGGGCATCGAGCGCCGCGTGCAGCTCGAGCTGCCCGGCTTCCTCGGCTTGGCGGCGATCGTCTCGTCGACCGACCTGATCGCAACCGTGCCGCGCACGATCGGCGAGACCCTGGCGCGGATGGGGTCGATCAGGCTGTTCCAGTGCCCGGTGAAGGTGCCCACCTTCATGGTCAAGCAATACTGGCATGCGCGCTACCACCACGACCCCGGCGTGCGCTGGCTGCGCGGCGTGTGCTCCCGGCTCTTCGCCCAGCCCGAGACGCCGCGCGCCAGGGCGCCGGCCGAAGCGAGCGAACGATCCTGACCGTGCCCGGAGAGGGCGGCCGCCTGCATCTGCGGATGCCGCCGCTTCAGGCGGGAATGGCCTGCCACTGCGCGCTCTTCGCCGCCGCGAACAGCGCCTCGATGATGCGCAGCGTGAGCAGCGAATCCTCGATCGGCCAGCTCGGGACCGCTTCCCCGCGCAGGTAGCGCGAAAAGCGCTCGACTTGCAGCGTGTACTGGTTCACCGGCTCGAAGCTCAAGGTCGTGGTTTCGACCGCGCCGTGGCTCGTGTGGTCGCCGACGAAGACGTGGCATGGCGTAGGCCGCGCGTGCGCGTACGGGAAATCGCAGCGCAGCCAACCCTTGCTGCCGAGGACCGAGAACTGCTGATGCGTAGCCCAGGCTGACGGCCCGCACTGCGAGCCCACCGTGAAGGCCGCATGGCTCTCACCGTAGTCCAGCAGCGCCGTCGAAAGGCGGTCGATTCCGAACGCCGGATCGCGGTCGAGCGCGGCGACCACCCGCTTCGGTGCGCGCCTCATCACCGCGGTGCACGCGCTGATCGCGTACGAGCCGAGGTCGTAGAGGGCGCCGCCGCCCTGGTCGGGGTTGTTGCGAATATCGTTCGGATCGAAGAACTGCTTGGCGAGCGTGCACTGGACGGCGCGGGGCGTCCCGATCGCGCCGGAGTCCAGAAGCTCGCCGATCCGCGCCCACTGCGGATGGTTGCGATAGGAGAATGCCTCTTCGATGTGCCGTCGGCTGCGATCGCGCACCCCCAGCAGCCTGACGACGTCGACGGAGGACAGGCAAAGCGGCTTTTCGCAGAGCACATGCTTGCCGGCTTCGAGCGCCCGGACGGACCATTCGACATGCAGGTGGTTGGGCAGCGGAACGTAGAGCGCTTCGATCTCCGGGTCGCCGATCAGCTCGTCGTAGGAGCCGACAGAGCGTGGCACGCCGAATTCCCGCGCGACCGCCTTCGCCTTGCCCGCGTCGCGCGACGCGATGGCGACCAGCCGTGCAGCCATCGAGCCTTTCAACGCCGGGATGAATCGTGACGTGGCGATCGCCGCCGCGCCGAGCACCCCCCAACGGACCGGATCCATGGGAGCGAGCTCCCTTTAGCGCGCGCGCCACTGCGGCTTGCGCTTCGCGGCGAAGGCGCGCGGCCCTTCCTTCGCATCCTCGCTCGCGAGCATGCGCTCGGCCGCCGGATATTTCCGCTGCATCGCGGTTTCGAGATCCGGTTCCGTCACGCTTTGCAGCATGACCTGCTTCGACGCCTCCAGCGCGAGCGGCGCGCAGGCAAGCATGTCGTGCGCGATCGCCCTGGCGCGAGCGAGCGCCGTGCCGTCCCGAACGACTTCGTTGACGAGGCTGATCCGGCGCGCCTCGTCCGCGCTGATGCGCTTGGCGGTCAGTACCAGCCACATCGCGTCCTTCATCGGCATCTGCCGCGCGAGGCGCTGGAGCGCGCCGCCGCCCAGCGCGGCGACCCCCACGAGGGGCTCAGGCAGCGCAAACTCCGCGTGCCGGGCGGCGATCGCGAGGTCGCAGGCGGCGACGATCTCCACACCGCCACCGAGGCACAGGCCGTTCACGGCAGCGATTACCGGTTTCCAGAGATCGAAGCGCTTGGTGATGCCCGCAAATCCCCCGCGGGGATACGGATAATCGCCCGTCTGCGCGAGCGCTTTGAGGTCGGTGCCCACGCAGAAGGCGCGCTCGCCCGCGCCGGTGATGATCGCCACCCGCAGCTCCGGGTCGGCTGCGTACAGATCGAACGCGCGCGAAAGCTCGACATGCGCTTCGAGGTGCAGCGCATTGAGCACCTCGGGACGGTCGATGGTGAGCGTGAGGATCGCGCCGTCGCGCTCCAGCCGGATGAAGCGGAACGAGGGCGTGGTCGGAGCTTCGTTCATGGATAGGACGCCCTCGGTTTGGGCATTCGCGGAGCCGTGGCGCCGGCCTCGCCCCTTCTGCGCGCGCTGAATCCGGCGAGGCAATCGTCGATGACGCGCGCCGTGCGGGCAGCCGTTTCCCCGGTGCTCGGGCAGCAGCCCTGTCCGTTCATCTCGTCGACGATCGTCTGGACCAGCGGTTGGTGCACGTAGGGTGGATCGGCGACCGGGAACTCCTCCACGGCATCGCCGCGCAGCAGGCGAATCGGCACCGGCGGACGGCCGGCGGGCGGCCCGAGCGGCGGAAACGTCGAAAACCTGATGCGCCCTCCGGAGCCGACGATTTCGTTGCCTTCCTCGTCGCAGTCGGCGCTGAAGCACCACGCGCCACTGCCGTGGGCGCCCGAGGCGAACCGGAACGCGCCGGTCACGATGTCCTCCGGCGGGTAGGCGCCGGCCTGGTTGTCCGCGAACGCGCGCGCGGACTCGATCGGCCCGAGGGTGAAATCGAGGATATCGAGCGTGTGGGCCACCGCCTCGAAGAAGATGCCGCCGCCGGAGCGCGCCGGATCGAGACGCCAGCCCCAGAACCCCCCGCGCATTTCCTCCGGCGTCGGGATCCGCTGGAAGTGACGCATGATCACCAGGCGGACCTCGCCGATCGCGCCTCCTTGAACGAGCTCGCGGACCTTGAGGAAGCGCGGCAACGCACGCCGGTAGTACGCAACCCACAGCGGCACCCGCGCTTCGCGGCAGGCCGCGATCATCGCGAGGCAGTCGGCGTAGGTCATCGCCATCGGCTTCTCGGTGAGGACGGGTTTCCCGGCCGCGGCACAGCGAAGCACGAGATCGCGGTGCGATTCGGTCATCGTCGCGACGTACACGACGTCCACGTCGGGTGCGCGGATGATGGCTTCGGCCTCGTCGTGCCAGCGCGCGATGCCGTGTCGCCGCGCGAAATCCTCGGCGCGCGCCGCGTTGCGGTCGGCGACGGCGACGAGCTGCGAGCTCCCGGCGTGGTAAAGCGCGGGGCCGCTCTTCGTCTGCGCGACCTCGCCGCAACCGATCATGCCCCAGCGAATCGTCTTCATGATTTCCTACGGCTGCGGTCGGCGCGATGCATGTGAGCCATCTTCCGTTACCGCCGGACGCGTCCGAGGGAACGATAGGATCAGACCCGGAGCTTGTCCATGCGACGAGCGCAATGCGTTGGATTGGCAAACTCAATAATGGTGTTGCGCACCGCGAGCGCCACCGCTTAAGGCCGGTGATGCCTGAACGCCGGTGCGCGCGCCGCTATTCGAGCGGGACGGAAATTGCCTCGATCATCGCGCGCGTCTCCGGCCCGACGCCGCGCCACCACGCGAACGCCTCCGCCGCCTGCTCCACGAGCCACCGAGCCTCGCCCGAACGCGCTCAAGCGGTTTTCTGCGCGGGCGCGTGCACCGTCGAGATCGCAGCCTTCGACGAGTTCGCCAAGCTCCTCGGCAACGCCAGCGCCACGAGCCGGTTCGATCATGTCGTCTTCGATACGGCACCGACGGGCCACACGCTGCGGCTGTTGTCGCTGCCGGCGGCGTGGACCGGATATCTGCAAGCGAATCCGGGCGCCGGATCTTGCCTCGGGCCGCTCGGCGGACTGCAAGCGCAGCGCGAGCTGTACGAGGCGACGTTGCGGGCGCTTTCAGACGCCAGCCGGACGACGCTCGTGCTCGTGACGCGGCCGGAAGTGACGGCGCTGAACGAAGCGGAACGCACGCGCGGCGAGCTGGCCGCGCTCGGCGTGACCAATCAGCGGTTGATCGTCAACGGGGTGTTCGAAGCGACGAATCGCGACGACCAGG
>DASVPH010000129.1:0-8869 GCA_036382945.1 Casimicrobiaceae bacterium | reverse complement strand
GCCATGAGTCAATCGGCGCGTCGGCTGCACGACGCCCTTCTCGCGGCTAAGACGGTCCCATCCGTCGCCGGATCCACGGTGGCCGAGGGCACGACCGGCACGGACGCGGCCGACCCCGCAGAGGCGTCCGCATCCGCAGGTGCGCCGCGCAAGCTCAGACTGCAGCCTCTTAACACCAACGTGAGCCTGCGCGAGCAGGCGTACGCCGCGCTCAAGCAGGCGATCATGGACGCCGACATCTACGCCCACCGCGAGGAGCTGCGCCTCGACGAGCGCCAATTGAGCCAGGCGCTGGGCGTGAGCCGGACCCCTATCCGCGAGGCCATGTCGCTCCTTGAGCAGGAAGGCTTCCTGCGCGCCCTTCCGCGGCGCGGCGTGTTCATCGTTCGCAAGACCAAGAAGCAGATCGTCGAGATGATCGAAATGTGGGCGGCGCTGGAGAGCATGGCGGCGCGGCTCGCGACGTCCAACGCCTCGGACGAGGACATCGCGGCGCTGCGGCACATGTTCGACGAGTTCCTGAGCGAAGCGCCGGCCGAGCACATCGGCGAGTATTCCGAGGCCAACATCGCCTTCCATCAGGCGATCATCCGGCTGTCGGGCTCGCATCTCATGGGCCAGACGATCGAGAACCTGTTCATCCACGTGCGCGCGATTCGGCGCCTCACGATCTCGCAGTCCGACCGCGCGGCGCGCTCGATTATCGACCACATGCAGATCATCGAGGCGCTCGAGCGGCGCGACACCGAGCTGGCGGAGCGGCTGGTGCGCGACCACTCGCTCAACCTCGCGCGCTACGTCGAGAAGTACTGCGATTTTCTGGACTGATGCGCGCGCACCGTCGCAACGGCTACGACTATCACGCTGTCTCACCCATGATCAACGCCTCTGTCCGATAGGCCGCCCGATGCCCGCGGAATCGATCGTCGACACCACGCGTCTCGGCCGAAAGCGAGCGGCCCGCAGCGTGCCCAAGGGCCGCCAGGTCGATGCGCGCGCGCTCGAAGAGGTTCGGGCCCTGCTCGGCGATGCGCCCAGGCGGCGCGATCTGCTGGTCGAGTTCCTGCACCGGATCCAGGACGCGCGCGGCTCGATCTCTGCGGCGCACATCGTCGCGCTCGCCCAGGAGATGCGGCTGGCGATGACCGAGGTCTACGAGGTCGCGACCTTCTACCATCATTTCGACGTCGTCAAGGAAGGCGAGGCGCCGCCGCCGCCCATTACGGTGCGGGTATGCGAGACGCTGTCGTGCCAGCTCGCCGGCGCCGAAGAACTGCGCGCCGAGCTCGCCAAGCTCGAAGGGCGCCAGGTGCGGGTGATTGGGGCGCCGTGCATCGGGCGCTGCGAGCATGCCCCGGCAGCGGTCGTCGGCCGCAACCCGGTCGACGCCGCCTCGGTCGAGAAGATCGTGGCGGCGATCGAGGCGCGCCGCGTGGAGGCCGACCTACCGCCGTACGTCGATCTCCAGGGGTATCGTCGGGCCGGGGGTTATCGCATGCTGCGTGCCTGCGTCGAGGGCGAGCGCACGAGCGACGCGGTGATCGCCGAGCTGGAGGGCTCGGCGCTGCGCGGCCTCGGGGGCGCGGGCTTCCCTGCAGGACGCAAGTGGCGCATCGTGCGCGCGGAGAAAGCGCCGCGGCTCATGGCGGTGAACATCGACGAGGGCGAACCGGGGACATTCAAGGACCGCTACTACCTCGAGCGCGATCCGCATCGTTTCCTGGAGGGTATGTTGATCGCGGCCTGGGCGGTCGGGATCGACGAGATCTACGTCTACCTCCGCGACGAATACGCGGCGTGTCGCGCGCTGCTCGAGCGCGAGCTCGCTGCGCTAGCGGGCGATCCGCCGTGTCCGTTGCCGCCGATCCATCTGCGCCGCGGCGCCGGAGCGTACATCTGCGGCGAGGAATCGGCGATGATCGAGTCGATCGAGGGCAAGCGTGGGATGCCGCGACTGCGCCCGCCGTATGTTGCCCAGGTGGGTCTGTTCGGACGGCCCACGCTCGAGCACAACATGGAGACGCTCTACTGGGTGCGCGACATCCTGGAGAAGGGTGCCGCCTGGTTCGCGAGCCAGGGTCGGCGCGGGCGCCAGGGCTTGCGCTCCTTCTCGGTCTCCGGACGCGTGGTGAAGCCGGGGGTCCATCTCGCGCCGGCCGGCATCACGGTGCGCGAGCTGATCAACGAGTACTGCGGGGGCATGCTCCCGGGGCACGAGCTCTATGCGTATCTTCCCGGCGGCGCATCGGGCGGGATCCTGCCCGCGTCGCTCGCCGACGTCCCGCTCGATTTCGATACGTTGCAGCCGCACGGCTGCTTCATCGGCTCTGCGGCGCTGATCATCCTGTCGCAGCACGATCGCGCCCGCGACGCGGCGCTCAATCTGATGCAGTTCTTCGCCGACGAATCGTGCGGGCAATGCACGCCCTGCCGCGTCGGCACCGAAAAAGCCGTGGGGTTGATGGCGCAGGAGCGTTGGGACGCGACGTTGCTCAACGATCTGTCGCGGGCGATGGCCGACGCGTCGATCTGCGGACTGGGTCAGGCGGCACCGAACCCGATCGCCTGCGTGCTCAGGTATTTCCCGCATGAGGTGAATGGCGGCGATCACCAACCTAAGTGACGAGCGAACATGAATGCACCGTTGACGCAAGCACTCGCGCAGGAGCGGATCGCCTTCAAGCTCAACGGGGCGGAGGTCAGCGCCTTCGCGCACGAGACGATCATCCAGGCGGCCGACCGCCTCGGCGTCGCGATCCCGCGCCTGTGCTACAAGCCCGGCATGCGGCCGGACGGTAACTGCCGCGCGTGCATGGTCGAGATCAAGGGCGAGCGCCTGCTCGCGCCCTCGTGCTGCCGGCGCCCGACCGCGGGGATGGAGGTGTCGAGCACGAGCGAGCGCGCGGTGCACGCGCAGAAGATGATCGTCGAGCTCCTCGCCGGCGACATGCCCGCGAAGGCCTATCGCGGCGACTCGGAGCTCGCCTTCTGGCAGCGCCAGCTCGGCGTGGGGAAGCCGCGCTTCGCCGCACGCGCGCAGCCGGCCGCCGATCTCTCGCATCCGGCGATGGCGGTCAACCTGGATGCGTGCATCCAATGCACGCGGTGCGTGCGCGCCTGCCGCGAGGAGCAGGTGAACGACGTCATCGGCTACGCTTTCCGCGGCGGGCATTCCAAGATCGTGTTCGACCTCGACGACCCGATGGGCGAGTCGACGTGCGTGGCGTGCGGCGAGTGTGTGCAGGCGTGCCCGACCGGCGCGCTGGCTCCGGCCCACGACGCCTACCTCGTTCCCGTCGAGCGCGAGATCGCGTCGGTATGTCCGTACTGCGGTGTGGGCTGCCAGCTCATCTACCATGTCGCCGACAATCGCATCGTCCGCGTCGAAGGACGCGACGGGCCGGCCAACCACGAACGGCTCTGCGTCAAGGGGCGCTTCGGCTTCGACTATGTGCACCATCCGCAGCGACTGACCAAGCCGCTCATCCGCAAGCCGGGCTTCCCGAAATCGGGCGACTTCGTCATGGATCCGGCGAATCCGCTCTCGGTGTTCCGCGAGGCGAGCTGGGAGGAGGCGCTCGATCTCGCCGGCGGGGCGCTCAAGCGCATCCGCGACCAGCACGGCGCGCACGCGCTCGCCGGCTTCGGCTCGGCCAAGGGCTCGAACGAAGAAGCGTACCTGTTTCAGAAGCTGGTGCGCACCGGCTTCGGCTCGAACAACGTCGATCACTGCACGCGGCTGTGTCACGCCTCGAGCGTGGCGGCGCTTCTCGAAGGCATCGGCTCGGGCGCGGTGTCGAATCCGGTCATGGACGTGATGCAGGCCGAGGTGGTGCTCTTGATCGGCGCCAATCCGGTCGTGAATCACCCCGTGGCCGCGACCTGGATCAAGAACGCGGCCAAGCGCGGCACCAAGCTGATCCTGTGCGATCCGCGGCGCTCGGAGCTCGCGCGGCACGCTGCGTACTACCTGCAGTTCAAACCGGACACCGATGTGGCGCTGCTCAACGCGATGCTGCACACGATCGTCACCGAGGGCCTCACCGATGAGGCGTTCGTGAGGGACCGGACCAGCGGCTACGAGGAGATCCGCAGCAACGTCGAAGGCTACAGCCCCGAAGCAATGGCGCCGGTATGCGGCATCCCGGCGCCGACGATCCGCGAGGTGGCGCGTCTGTACGCCAGATCGCGCGGGTCGCTGATCCTCTGGGGCATGGGCATCTCGCAGCACGTGCACGGCACCGACAACGCGCGCTGCCTGATCGCGCTGGCGCTCGTCACCGGGCAGGTCGGACGGCCGGGAACGGGACTGCATCCGCTGCGCGGCCAGAACAACGTGCAGGGCGCGAGCGATGTCGGCCTGATCCCGATGATGTACCCGGACTACAAGCGGGTCGATACCGCGGAGGCGAAGGCGAAATTCGAGGCGCTGTGGGGCAAGACGCTCGATCCCGAGCCCGGGTTGACGGTGGTCGAGATCATGAACGCGGTGCACGCGGGCCAGATCCGCGGCATGTATATCATGGGCGAGAACCCGGCGATGTCCGATCCCGACGTACGACACGCGCGCGAGGCGCTCGCCGAGCTGGAGATGCTCGTCGTGCAGGACATCTTCCTCACTGAAACGGGCTATCTCGCCGACGTGATCCTGCCGGCCTCCGCGTTTCCCGAGAAGACGGGCACCTTCACCAACACCGATCGCCTGGTGCAACTCGGGCGGCAGGCGCTCGACCCGCCCGGCGACGCGCGCCAGGACCTGTGGATCATCGTCGAGATGGCGAAGCGTATCGGGCTCGACTGGCGCTATGCGCATCCGCGCGAGGTATTTGTCGAGATGCGTCGGGCCATGCCGTCGATCGCGGGCATCACCTGGGAGCGGCTGGAGCGCGAGTCGGCGGTGACCTATCCGTGTGCCGGAGACGACGATCCCGGGCAGCGCGTGGTATTTACCGAGCAGTTCCCGACCGCGAGCGGCCGGGGCCGGTTCGTTCCCGCGAGCATCATCCCGGCGGCCGAGCGCCCCGACGCCGAATATCCGTTCGTGCTCATCACGGGCCGGCAGCTCGAGCACTGGCACACCGGCAGCATGACGCGCAGGGCCGAGGTGCTCGACACCATCGAGCCGGCGCCGGTGGTGTCGATGCATTCCGACGATCTCTCCGCGCTCGGCGTGCCGGCAGGCGGCCTCGTCACCGTGGCTTCACGCCGCGGCGAGATCACGCTCAGCGCCCGCGCCGACGACGGCACGCCGCGCGGCGCGGTGTTCATCCCGTTCTGCTTCTACGAGGCCGCGGCGAATCTACTGACCAACCCGGTGCTCGACCCGTTCGGGAAGATTCCGGAATTCAAGTATTGTGCCGTGCGCGTGACGGTGGGCGGTGCGGCGGCGAAGAGGCGTGGCTACAACCTCGAACCGGCAGTCGCGACGGATTAGCTAAGCTAGCTAAGCTAAGCTAGCCGCGATGCGTGGCGCGGCGCAGCCGATCGCGCACCGCGCTCCACTCCGGACCGTCCGGCGGGCTCTCGATCCAGATCTCGTCGGCAGCGAGCGCGTCGAGCGCGCGCAGGTTGGCGTAGAGCTCCTGCGCGTACGCCGCATTGTGCGCAGGCGCGTCGAACCACGCGCCGTCGAACGTCGGCGGCTGCGCGACCGAGTGCGCGAGCACCGCGATGTGCGCGCTGGGACCGCCGAGATGACCGAGCGCACGAAGCTCGCCGGAAGTCACCAGCCGCGCGGGGGTGCGCGGCGCGTAGTGCGAGGCAAGCGTCCCCGGTGCGCGCGGCGCATCGCCGACCGCGAGCCGTGGGGCCTTGCCCAATACCGCCGCGATCTTCTCGACTGCGATCGCCCCGAGACGCAGCAACGTCGGCTCGCTTTGGGTGAGCGCAACGATCGTCGACTCGATGCCGTGCGGGCTTGGGCCCCCGTCGAGGATCAACGCGATCTCGTCACCGAAATCCTCCGCGACGTGCTGGGCGGTGGTTGCGCTGATGCGCCCGAAGCGGTTGGCCGACGGCGCCGCGATACCCTCGCCGCCCAGCGCCGCGAAGCTTGCGAGCAGCGCCTGCGCGACGGGATGCCCCGGAACGCGCAGGCCCACGCTGTCCCCGCCGCCGGTGACGATGTCGTCGACGCCACGCTCGCGCGGAAGAACGAGCGTCAGCGGTCCGGGCCAGAAGGCGGCAGCGAGCGCCCGCGCCTCGCCTGGAACCGATCGCGCCCAGCGCGGCAGCGCCGAAGCATCGGCGATGTGCACGATGACGGGGTGCTCGACCGGGCGCCCCTTCGCGGCGAAGATCCGCCGCACCGCCGCCGGATTGCGGGCGTCGGCGCCCAGGCCGTAGACGGTCTCGGTGGGAAACGCAACCAATTCGCCCGCGCGCAGCAATCGGGCCGCGCGATCGATGTGCTCGGCGGTGGGCGAAACAATCATCGGCGCAGCGCCGTGGGGCGCCGGTCCGTCGCGGCACTATTCATGCCGTGGGACCACGCCCACGCGTTTGATTTGATAGAATGATCAACTTTGCGCGACACGGGAAACCTTGGGCGCGCGGCTCTATTGGCAACTGAGCGCACGGAGCGTTGATGAGCGATTTTCTGTTTACGTCGGAATCGGTTTCGGAAGGTCATCCGGACAAGGTTGCCGATCAGATTTCCGATGCAGTCCTCGATGCGATTTTAGCGCAGGACCCGCACGGGCGGGTCGCCGCCGAGACGCTGGTGTCGACGGGCCTCGTGGTGATGACCGGCGAGATCACCACCGCGCACAAGCACGATTACGCACGCATCGCGCGCGACACGATCCACCGCATCGGCTACACCGATCCCGAGCTTCGCTTCGACGCCGAAGGTTGCGCGGTCATGGTGTGCTACGGCCGGCAATCGCCGGACATCGCCCGCGGCGTGGATCGCGGCTCCGAGGAGTACATGAATCAGGGCGCCGGCGACCAGGGGCTCATGTTCGGCTACGCCTGCGACGAGACGCCGGCGCTGATGCCGTTTCCCATTTACTACGCGCATCGGCTGGTGCAGCGGCAGAGCGAGGTGCGCCGTGACGGTCGGCTGCCGTGGCTGCGTCCGGACGCCAAGTCGCAGCTCACGGTGCGCTACGTCGGCGGCCGGCCGCACAGCATCGAGACCGTGGTGCTCTCGACCCAGCATCATCCCAGCATGAATCACAAGCAGGAGGAGCTCGCGGAGGCCGTGATCGAAGAGATCATCAAACCGGTGCTGCCCAAATCCATGCTCGTCGACACGCGCTATCTCGTGAATCCCACGGGCAGGTTCGAGGTCGGCGGCCCGCACGGCGATGCGGGCCTCACCGGACGCAAGATCATCGTCGACACCTACGGCGGCGCCGCGCCGCACGGGGGCGGTGCCTTCTCGGGCAAAGACCCGTCGAAGGTCGATCGCTCGGGCGCTTACGCGGCGCGCTATGTTGCCAAGAACATCGTCGCCGCAGGCGTCGCCCGGCAATGCCAGGTGCAGCTCTCCTACGCGATCGGCGTCGCGCAGCCGATCAACGTGACGGTCTATACCGAGGGCACCGGCAAGATCGCCGACGAGGACATCGCGGCGCTGGTCGCCGCGCACTTCGATCTGCGCCCCAAAGGCATCATCCAGATGCTCGATCTGCTGCGGCCGATCTATCTCAAGACCGCCGCGTACGGTCACTTCGGCCGCGACGAACCGGAATTCACCTGGGAGAACATCGACCGCGCGCAAGCACTGCGCGACGCGGCGAGGCTGCGCGGCGAAATCGAGCGGCCAGCGAAGTCCCCGGTATCGCCGGCACGCAAGAAGGCCGGGCAGAGCGTCACCTGAGGCGGCCCGATTCACAGGGAGACACAGAGACACAGAGAAAAAAACTTACTCTGGGTCTATGTGCCTCGTTGTTAGCGGACCTTCCTGCCGCTCACCGCTCCTCGCGCGCCGGTCGTCGTCGCGATCGGCACTGTTGTGCCGGGTTCGAGGACGGCGCGGTGCAGCGGCAGCGCTCCGGCAGCGAAAGGAACTCCGTTTCCTCCGGCACCGCGGGAAACTTCCCGTCGCGCCAGCGCGTGCTCGCTTGATGGATCAGCGGCAGCGTAGCGTCGCCACCTTCGTGGCAAAGCACTCGGATTGCGCGTCGTCCCGATCGCGGTAGAGTGCCGATCCGGAAGGGGGCTCCCGAGCGACCGATGCGATTCGCGTACTACGATCGTCTTTCCGCCACCCGCAAGAAAATCTACCGCCAGAGCGAGCGCATCGTCACGCTCGGCGTTCCGCCACGGCTCGAGCTGGGCGCGACCGTGCTCTGCATCGAGTCGGCGCTGGCCGCGGACGACCGCAGCGCGGTGCAGGCGGCGTGCCAGACCCTGATCGATGCGTTGACCGCGGGCTATCGCGTGCCGGCAGTGCGCGTGCGCATCCTCGCCAGACGGCCTGCTGATGGCTCCGGCGAGCTGCACGGCCTGTACGAGCCGGGCGAAGGGCGCGCGCAGGCGCGCATCACCGCCTGGATGCGCACCGCGCAGCGAGAGCAGGTCGTCGCCTTCAAGACGTTCTTGCGCACCGTCATTCACGAGCTCTGCCATCACCTCGACTACGAGCTGTTCGCACTCGAGGAGACATTCCATACCGAGGGCTTCTACAAGCGCGAGTCGAGCCTCGTCGCCGCGCTCCTGGCGCAGCGCCAGGGCGAAGTTGACGCGGCGCCGCCGCGCGCTTGAAACCCCTGCAGTGTGCCTGTTAGTAACTTGTCAAGATGTCCGGTTTAGGTAACACGCCATATGTCCGCTTTTTGATCGATGAGTAGCGGACCTTACGCAGCAGCTTTCGTTTTGATTTTGCGTTCCTTTCCGTTGACATCGTACTGAGCTAAGCAGC
>DASVPH010000128.1:0-7241 GCA_036382945.1 Casimicrobiaceae bacterium | reverse complement strand
ATCGAATTCGTACTCCGGTGCGGGCTGGGGGTCGACGGTGCGTGGCCCGGCATCGGGCAGGTCCCCTAGCGGAGGGCCGCGGGCGGGTGCAATCCGGGGTGGCGCGGTCGGTTCGCCGAGGTGGACGAGGATATCGCGGATGGTGGAGGCGTCGATGATGAAGGCGATGACGCGTATGTCGGCGCCGCAGAGCGGACACACGAGCGGGAAGACTTCGTCGATGCGCGCGAGCAGCCGCGCCCAGGCGTAACGGGCCGGGCGACGATGGGCCGGTTCGGCCGCGGGTTGCGGGTGGGGTGCGGGCGGCGAGGTGGTCGCGGCCAGCGCGAGGCCGGTGACTGCGGTGCGCAGAGGTGAGTTGGGCGCGAGCAACTCCGAAGTAACGGTGGCGGTGGACGCGCGGTGGCGGCACCACGGCGGCGAGGCGGTCGAGCAGCTCGAGCGGCGTCAGGATCTGCGGGCCACTGTCGCCGGGGCCGGATTTCGGGTTGTCGTAGCTTTAGGTGCTCACTATCGCGTTGGCGTAGCCGTTGCAGGGCGAACGGTGGCCGGGCGCGAGTTGCGCAGCAGCCGCTCGCGCCCGGCGCGGTCGGCAGCCTCGATGCGCACCGAGGCATCGGCGGAAAACCCGCCGCTGTGTTCCCATTGGCCCATAGCCCGCGCGGGAGTTCCGGCAGTAGCCGCACGTGATGTGGCCCTCGCCGGAGACGCGGTCGCCGACGTGGACGCCGCGCACCTCCCGGCCGATCTCGACGATCTCGCCGACGTATTCGTGGCCGACGTGCGTCGGCACCGGGATCGTTTTCTGCGCCCACTCGTCCCAGTTCCAGATGTGCAGGTCCGTTCCGCAGATGGCCGTCTTGCGGATGCGGATCATCACGTCGTTTTGGCCGCCTTCGGGCTTCTTGACCCACGTGAGGTAAGCCCCGGGGCGCGTTCAAGCTTGGCCAGTGCTTTCATGGGATATCTTGCAGTTCGACCGCAGAGGCAAGATTACCTGTTCGTACTCCACCTGTCGAAGCAATCCCGCGCGGCGCAAATGGCATCGCCTTGACGTAGATCAGTACGCTACAGGGGTTTAGCGGGTATCGTTTTTTTGGTCGAACCGATAGGGTTGCCGTGTCGACGCTCTCATGAGCCTGATCATGCAAGTTGTGGCTGGTGCTCTCGCTGGCAACGCCACCGGCGCAGCTGCCAAGAATCTCGATCTCGGAAAATCGGGCAACACGATCGCCGGCGCGGTCGGCGGCGGCATCGGAGGCCAGCTGTTACAGCTGTTGCTCCCGGCCCTCGCCTCTGGAAATGCCGACTTCGGCCCCATCATTGCACAAGTCGCGGGCGGCGGCGCGGCGGGCGCCATTCTGACGGCGATCCTCGGTGCGGTAAAGAATGCGATGGGCGGCGCGCACGCGAAGTGACGACCCAAGGTTTGCCACCTATAGCGGAGAAATACCATGACACACGACTGGACTGTGGACGTTAAGAAGTACGTGCCCAACGCGGATGACGCCGCGATCAAGGGCATCGTCAGGCACTGCGGCATTGCGCTTCAATCTAAGGACGGCTCGTTCGTGGCCGTCGCGGACAAGGCCGAGCGCGACCGCGTCCGCGACAGCTTCCTCAAGAAGAAGCTCTCCTTGACCGAGACCGACGCCGAGCTCGAAGCAGCGGTGGTCGGTGTCGGCGAGAGGATGAAGGGCGACCGCGATAAGTCGCGCGTCGCCTTCTACTATCTGCTGGCCGAGAAGTTCGGAAAACTCGCGGTCTTCCACTAGCGTCAGCCGCTCGGCAGCGATCGGGAGCCGCTCGGGCGCGTCAGAGTGCCCGGGCCGGCTCCATCGTTGCAATCATGGGGCTCCACCGAAAAGGACACGTGACGAACCTGATCGAATTCATCAAGGAAGCGGGAGAGAACCGCATTGCGGGGTAGCGACATGGATCAACCGGTAACTACGCCGAGAAGCTATACCGAGGGGTCCCAGCGCGAGCGCGAAGGCTTCCGCTGGCGGATGCCTTGGACGGGGGCGCGCCGAGGCGCGCCCTTGCCGTTCGGCCGCTGGTTGCGGCGGCTGGCTTATGGCGCGGGCGCGATCGCGCTCTTGATTGTCGTCGCGTGGCTCGCCGTCCCGCCGATCGTTCGCGGGCAACTGGAATCCCGCCTCACCGCGGCGCTCGATCGGCGTGTGACCGTCGAATCCGTTGCCTTCAACCCATTTGCGCTCCGCTTCACGCTGCGCAACGTGGCGGTCGCGGACCGCACGGGACCGGCGCCCCTGCTCGCGTTCGACGAGCTCGTCGCAAACTTCTCGACGGCCTCGATCTGGCGCTGGGCGCCCGTCCTCGATGCGCTCAGGCTCGTTCACCCGCAGGTCTCGCTCGCCCGCGACGCCGACGGCCGCTATAACGTCCAGGATCTGATCGATGCGGCGCTCGCTCCGTCGACCGAGCCGACGCCGCGGTTCTCGCTCAACAATATCGAGATCGGCAACGGGTCGATCGCCTTCGACGACGGTGTCACCGGCCGCAAGCATCTGCTCGCCGCTCTGGAGCTCGCCATCCCGTTCCTCTCCTCTCTGCCTTATCAGACGGACATCCGTGTCACGCCGCGCGTCGCCGGGACGCTCGACGGCTCGCGATTCGAGCTCGCCGGGTCGACTACGCCCTTCGCCGAGAGCCGCGAGACGGCGCTCGACCTGGACCTCGAAGCCTTGCCGCTCCCCTCCTACGTCGCGTATCTGCCGGTCGAGCCGCGCTTCAATCTTGCCGGAGGCGACCTCACGACGCATCTCAAGATCGTGTTCGTCGACGGGAAGCCCGGCGAGCGCCGACTCGAGCTGCGAGGCGACGCCCAGCTCGATGAGCTTGCCATCAACCGGCGAGACGGGTCGTCGCTCGCGGCCGCCCGGCGCGTGGCGGTGGCGATCGACCGGATTGACCTTATCGGCGGCGACGCGCGCATCGCGTCGGTGTCGATCGAGGCGCCGACGGTCGACGTGAGGCGCTTCTCCGATGGAGCGCTGGAGTGGGCGCAGCCGCTGACCGAAGCGCCGCGGCGCGCCTCGCCCTCCGCGCGCCCGTCCGCGGCCACGAGCGAGCCGCCGTGGCAGGTCTCGATCGGCAGGCTAGCGATCGATCGTGGAACGGTCGCGCTCGAAGACGAGACGTCGGCGTTCCGATCCACGCTGGCCGACGTGGCGCTCGACGCGACCAATCTCTCGACGCGGGCCGGAGAAAGGGCGCACGTCAAGCTCAACTTCGTCTCATCGGATCGAATCGCCTCGTTCTCGGGCGAAGCCGATGTCGAGCCGACCGTTCCGACGGCGACCGGCAAGTTCACGCTGTCGAAGTTCTCGCTCGGACTCCTTGCCCCGTATTACAAGTCGGCCCTTGCCGTCGACGTGCAGAAGGGCTCGCTCGACTTCGCGTCGGCCTTCGCGCTCGACGCCTCGGGCGACTTGCGGCTCACGGAGGGCGAGGCGGCGATAAGCGATCTCAACCTCGCCGTGCCGGGGAACCGCAACCCATTGTGGCGCATCCCGAAGCTCGCGGGCCACGGCGTCGATGTCGACGTCCGAGCCCGCAAGGTGACGCTGAACGAGATCCAGGCGGAAGGCGCCGCGCTGCGGCTCGTGCGCGAGCACGACGGCACGCTCGAGATGGCCCGCTTTCTGCGGAAGGGTGATCAAGGCGATGCATCTAGCGAAGGCGCGGCATGGACGCTCCTGACGCGCAAGCTCGCCCTCGAGCGCATCGCGGTCGATTTCGAGGATCTAGTGCCGGATCAGCCGGTCAAGCTCACGGTGCGCGATCTCGGCCTGACCGCGACGGACGTGACCAACGCCGCCGACATGAAATCGAACGTCGCGCTCCACGCGCAGATTGGGAAACGGGGCCACCTCGCACTCGCCGGGCCGGTCACGACGCGTCCGCTGGGCGCGAGCGGGCGGCTCGAGGTTTCGGGACTCGCGCTCGCTCCGCTGCAGCCCTACCTCGCGCTGCGCGTCAATGTCGTCGTGACGGACGGGACGCTTGGAGCGAAGGGGCGCTTCTCGGTCGATGCCTCGGACACCGCTGCGGTGAAGGCCTCATGGATGGGCGACGCATCGATCGCCGACTTCGCCGCGCTGGACAGGCCGACCTCCGGCGACCTCGCGCGCTGGAAGACCTTCTCGTTCGAGGGCATGGACATCGCCACCGCGCCGTTCCGCGCCAGCGTGGCCCACATCGCGCTCGCGGACTTCTACGCGCGCGCCATCGTCTACGAAGACGGCACGCTCAACCTCGTGCGGCTAACTACACCCGGGGCGGCGCCCGAGCCGGGCGCGGAGACACCCAAGCCGGCGGCCGAAGCGCCTGCGCAGGCGCAGACCGAAGCCGTGCCGCGCGGAGAAGGATTGCCGATTTCGATCGGACGCATCGACTTCGAGCGCGGCAACGTGAACTTCTCGGACTTCTTCGTGAAGCCCAACTATTCCGCGAACTTGACCGACGTCACGGGCAGCGTGTCCACGATGTCCGAGGAGCAGGCCGGCGACGTCTCGGTCGTCGCGCGCGTCGACCACACCGCGCCGGTGGAGGTACAGGGCCACATCCATCCGTTCGCCAAGGAGCTCTCGCTCGACCTCGCCGCCAAGGCGCGCGACATCGACCTGCCGCCGCTCACGCCCTACTCGGTGAAGTATGCCGGTTACGGGATCCAGAAGGGCAAGCTCAGCTTCGAGGTTCACTACAAGGTCGAGAATCGCAAGCTTGCCGCCGAGAACCATCTCGTGCTCGACCAACTCACCTTCGGCGAGCGCGTCGACAGCCCCACCGCGACCAAGCTTCCGGTGCTGCTTGCCGTTTCGCTGCTCAAGGACGTGAACGGCGTCATCGACATCCGGCTGCCGATCGGCGGCTCGCTCGACGATCCCAAGTTCTCCGTGGGCGGCTTGATCATCCAGGTGATCGTGAACCTCCTCACCAAGGCAGCCACCGCGCCGTTCGCGCTCCTCGCCTCGATGTTCGGCGGCGGCGAGGAGCTCTCCACCGTACCCTTTGCCGCGGGAAGCGCTGCCATCGGAGCGGACGCTCGGAAGAACATCGCGACGCTTTCCAAGGCGCTCGCCGACCGGCCGGCGCTCAAGCTCAACATCGGCGGACGCGCCGATCCGGTCGTCGACCGCGAGGCGTTGCGGCATGCGGCGGTCGAGACGGCGATGAAGCGCGCCAAGATGAAGTCGCTGGTGAGCGAAGGCATGGCGCCCGCGTCGCTCGACCAGGTGACGATCGGGCCGGAAGAGCGCGAGCGCTTCCTCAAGGAGGCCTATCGCGAGGCTCCGATCAAGGATAGGCCGCGCAACGTGCTCGGCATGCTCAAGGATGTGCCGCCGGCCGACATGGAAGCGATGCTTTTCGCCAATGCGACGGCCGACGACGATGCCCTGCGCCTGCTCGCAACGACGCGCGCGCAGGCCGTCAAGGACGCGATTGCCGCGACGGGCGTGCCGGGGGACCGGCTGTTCCTGATCGCGCCGCGGATCGATGCCGAGGCGGCCGGCGCGCCGGCTCGAGGCACGCTATCGCGCGTCGATCTCGGACTGGGTTGACGATCGCGGCGCCGGGCGCGACCCAACATGCGCCGGAAGCGCTCGCCGTTCTCGCGCACACGTCGGCGGAGCCGTGCTCCTTCGTCGCTCGCAAGCAGCCGCAGCACCTCGAGCGATGCCGCGGCGATCGACGGCGCGAGCGTGTTGGAAAAGAGATACGGACGCGAGCGCTGACGGAGCAACTCGACGATGCTCTTGCGTCCGGCCGTGTAGCCGCCGGAGGCGCCGCCGAGCGCCTTGCCCAGCGTCCCGGTCACGATGTCGACGCGCGAGGCCACGCCGAAGTGCTCCGGCGTGCCGCGCCCGCCGGCACCGACGAAGCCCACCGCATGCGAATCGTCGACCATGACCAGCGCCCGTCACGACCACGCAGGAACCTTGCTACACTCGGCGCGAAGGCCGCGCACCGGAAACGCCCCGTGACCCCAACGCCCGATACCTCGACCTCGCGCGACGATACCGAGGCGATCCTCGACACCGTCGCCCGCTGGCGCGGCGCGGGACGCGGCGTCGCTCTCGCCACCGTCGTGTCCACGTGGGGGTCATCGCCCCGCCCCGCCGGCAGCCAGCTCGCGGCCGATGACGCGGGGGCGTTCGTCGGCTCGGTATCCGGCGGCTGCGTCGAATCCGCGGTGATCGCCGAGGCCCGCGCCATCCTCAAGGGCGCCGCGCCCAAGCTGCTCGGGTTCGGCGTCTCCGACGAGCAGGCGTGGGAGGTCGGCCTCGCCTGCGGCGGCAAGGTGGAGATCTTCGTCCAGTCCCTGGCCGGACACGACGATCTGCTTACGATGCTGCGGCGCGCCCGTGCGGCCCGGACGCCGGCGCTCGTCGCCATCGACCTGGCGGACGGGCGCAGCGCCCTGCTCTCCCGCGCAGAAGGCGCGGGCGATGCGGCGCTTCGCGCCGCGCTCGCCGACGACGCGGAGCACGCGCTGGACGACGAGCAGAGCCGCGTCGTCGAGCGCGGCCGGCGGCGCTATTTTCTGCACGTGTTCGCCCCGCCGCGGCGGCTCGCCCTCATCGGAGCGGTGCACATCGCCCAGACGCTAATCCCGATGGCGGTCGCCGCGGGCTACGACGTCACCGTCATCGACCCGCGCAGCGCATTCGCCACCGAGGGCCGGTTCCCGGGCGTGACGATGACGCACCAATGGCCCGGCGCCGCGCTCGCGGCCTTCGCGCCCGACCGGCGCTGCGCGGTGATCACGCTCACCCACGATCCCAAGCTCGACGACCCCGCGCTCGCCGCGGCGCTGCGGTCGGAGGCCTTCTACATCGGAGCGCTCGGCAGCCGCAAGACCCACGCCGCGCGTCTGAACCGTCTCCGGGAACAAGGCTTCGGCGACGCGGAGCTGGCCCGCATTCACGGGCCGGTCGGGCTGCCCATCGGCGCAGTGACGCCCGCCGAGATCGCAGTGTCCATCCTCGCCGGGCTGACGCAGGCGTTGCGCGGCGCGGCGCCGCTTGCACCGGTCCGGCAGACGGATAACGGATAACGGATAGATAGAAATTTCGCTCATCGCGGAATAGTGTGGGTAAATTCGAAGGGTCGATCGGCCTGAAAGGCGCGTGGATGCTGGGCTCCGGCGCTATTGAGAGAGGCGGAAAGTTGGCATGATGTTCGAATGCCTACTTCATCGAAGCCCAAGCGTC
>DASVPH010000127.1:0-4923 GCA_036382945.1 Casimicrobiaceae bacterium | reverse complement strand
AGGCACGCGTGCCTCGGAAAACCCCGAGCGAGACGCTCGTCTACGACACGCAGGAGTGGCTTCAATGAGGCCGAGGCACGCGTGCCTCGGAAAACTTCGCGCGACGCTGACGTGGGGCACGACGGGCGGGCAGCTTCAATGAGGCCGAGGCACGCGTGCCTCGGAAAACGGTCCACGCCGAAACCCAAGCGTGGCGCGGCTTCCACAGCATAAATGCGAGCGGTTGCCATGGCAAGGCCGCCGCCGC
Source organism: Casimicrobiaceae bacterium (assembly GCA_036382945.1). Lineage (GTDB taxonomy): Bacteria > Pseudomonadota > Gammaproteobacteria > Burkholderiales > Casimicrobiaceae > PALSA-1003. The sequence continues at coordinate 4,676 of DASVPH010000127.1, read as the reverse complement.
CGCCGGCCACGGACAAGGGCCGTACCCGAGCGGTCTTTTCTCCAGATTCTTAAAGAACTTGGCACTCTGCGAGCGCTGAGCCGTCGCTGCGCACCACCGCACCCCTCGCGGCCCATCGGCGACCTTTTCAGACGATCACCGCCTCCCGCTCGACAGGCACAAACGCCTTCCCAAGACTTCGGACGTGCGGGCTCACATTCTCCGCCGGACCGATGTCCAAGAGCAAGACATGATCCTCGTCGTGATTGATTTCTTCGGCGAGCGCCGCCTCCAGCTCCACCAGCCGCATCCGGGTCAGTCGGCACTGGAAAACGGAAAGCTGTAGCCATTGCCCATACCCGTTCATGATCCTGAAGACGCGGCGCCAGCGCTTGGGTTCCGAGATATCGTAGGTGATGACGTACAGATGTTCCATCGCCGTCTACCTTGTTACGAAGTTGGGGAACTCGTCGATCTCGCCGGCGAGATGGCGAATGAGCAGGCGCGCTTGCACCTCGAGCAGCCGCCGGCAGCTCAGCCGGTACTTGAAGATCGGGTGCGTGACCTCCTGCTGCAGCCTGCGCTCGAACGCGGCCAGGAAGCGCTTGCGCCCGCTCTCCGTCAGGTTGCAGCTCCCGGCGGCGCGAACGAAGTCGCTGGGACGGACTTCCCCGTTGTTGATCGCCATCAGCACCACCGAGTCCGCGACGAGCGGCCGGAACGGCTCCATCATGTCGAGAGCGAGCGCCGGCCGCGCAAACCGCGGCTGGTGATAGAAGCCTCGGTAGGGATCGAGTCCCGTCGCAGATAGCGCGATCGTCCATTCGCGCGTCAGCATGGCGTAGGCGAACGACAGCAGCGCATTGACCGGATCCCTGGGCGGGCGGCGGTTGCGACCCATGAAATCGAAGGCCATCGACGGATCGACGTCGCTCCGAAGCATGGCGCTGAAATGCTGGAAGTACCGACTCGCGGCGGCGCCCTCGATGCCAAGGAGCGCCTCCATCGAGCCCGCCTTGAGAGCGTGCATCGCATCTTCGCGCAGCGCCCTCAGCAGGTCGGCCGGCGCCCGACCCTCGTCGGAGGCCGCTTCGGCACCTTCGAGCGTGCCGAAGGTCTCGTCGTCGTTCTCGAACTCCGCCGCCCCGCGCCAGTTGCGCCGAAGGAGCGTGCGCGAGTTCGCGATCTTGGCCGCCACCCAGCCGCGTGCCAGGTGCAGACACCTCCGCGCATCGAAGCTCGCCTGATACTGGAAGGTGCGGGTTTCGACGTTGTGATGGCCGGTGCCGACGGTATGCCCGACGAACCAGCCTCCATAGGTGTGCCAGCTCACGGGGATGTCGCGGCTGAAGCATTCATGCAGGGCGGCCGCGCTCACCAGCGTGCTCCCGAAGACCGCCAGCTGCGACACCTCGCGAATGCGCGCCTCGCCTTGCTTCTCCTTCTCCACCTCGATCACGAACACGTCGCCGTCCTTGCGCACGAACGCGCGCGGCGACTGCACGTACAGCGGCAGCGCGTCCTGGATCGCCGGGAACAGTGGCCGCGGCTCGGGCGAGGCACGATTCAGGAAGCGGACCTCGTCCGGGAGGCAGATGCCGACGAGCGAACAGCGCGGGCACTTGGGACTGTCCTCCAGCGGCGGCGGAATGTGCGCGGCCTGGGCGATGCCGCGCAGCGAGCTCACCGCCGAGAGCGTTTTCTCGATCAGCTCCTCGTCGAAGACGACGCGCACGCGCTCCCTCGAGCCGGCGAAGTAGACGATGCCGCTGTCGCACTCGAACCCGTGCTCGCGCAGCAGCAGGCCCTGCGCGCAAAGCTGCACGCGCTCCGGCTCGTAGGCGCCCGCCGGAACATGCGGCCGGCTGCCGCGCTTGTAGTCGACCGGCGTGACGGCGTTCCCCTCGCCCTCGACAAGATCGACCTTCGCGGTGATGCCGAGCCGCGCGGAGCTCAGCGCGACCGAGCGGGCGTGAATTTTCTCGTCGGCTTCGGGCGCCTCGGGCAGCGTCCCGCTTTGCTTGTCGACGCGCCGGTGCTTGAGCGCGCCGTCGACGGTGTCGGCGCTGTGGGCGAACTCGCCCTGCACCCATTCCAGGTAGGCGAGCCGTGGGCAGTAAACGTGCTCGTTGACCATGCGCACCGGGATGAGCGGCGCGTCGGGCGCGAGCTCGGGAAAGGCGAGCGGCAGCTCACGTTGCTCGGACATGGCTACATCTCCCCTGCATGGGGATAGTCTCCCTGGCACCCCTGGGTCGCTCGACCGGGGCGGATGGTGAGCAGACGCAAGGAGCGTGCCGGAGCAAGCGCGAAGGCGCGGCACACCCCGACCAACGAGGTTTCGACGAATTCGCTACTTGACGACGAGGAGCTCGCTCGTCATGACGCTCTTGGCGGCGACACCCGCGAGCGAAACGTTACGGACAGGCTCCCTACGTCAACTGGAGACGTTCCCGGAGCTTCCTGATGATCTCCGGGTCGAGCGGCGGCCTCATGCGCGCCCCGTCGCGCTCGGCCTGGCGCACCAGCGCCTCGACCGCTTCACGGCCCGCCGGATCTTTCGCCGCTTCGAGCGGTGTCCTGCCGCCGAGCGCAGGGATGCTGGCGCTCGGCCATTGCTCGTAGTGCTTCGCCATCATCTCGCGCACTTTCGCCTTCACCTCGGGCAACTCGGCAAGAGCGTCCTTCTCCCCGGCCGGCGCCGGCACGTGCCCTTCGGCGAGCAATCTTTCCAGCGACTGGATCTCGGTTGCGCGATAGCGCGCACGCTCGCCGAGCGCTTTCGTGACGATCTCGCGCAGCGCTTGCTCGCGCTTTTCCGAGTTCACATTCGCCGAGAGCCGCGTGCCTTCGATTTCGATCGAGCCCAGCACGGTGTTGTCCCAGCCCGGGTTCTGCGCATTGCCCCGCTTCAGCCAGGGGACGCGCACGCTTCTCAGCTTGCCGTCGGCATCGTACGCCGCCTCGCGCAGCAGCTCCTCGTCGCTCTCGTCGAACGCAAGATGTTTGAGCGCGTCGAACGCCTCCTGCGCCGACGGCACGTCGAACACGACGCGGCGCAGCGAGAGCGGGTCGCCGTCTGTGTTCCGAAGCGAAGGGAGATCGCGGCGGAACAGGCGCTCCGCGATCTCGTGGTACAGGGCGAACAGCGCGTCCTCCGCCTGGCGCAGGCGCTCCGGGGCGACTGCGATCGCGCCCTCGAAGTGGCGCAGGCGGAACTCGATCACCTCGATCTTGCAGATCGGCGAGATGACGAACGCCTGGCTTGCCTCGAGCAGCGCGACGCCACCGGCCCTCGCCACCTGACCGAAGACGAGGTCCCCCTCCTGCATCATCGCGGAGGCCGAGCGTTCGGTCACATCGTGCTCCTCCCCAGTGAGGAGATCCTTCATCAGCACGCCGCGGCCGGCGTCGGCTTGCAGGATTTCGAGCGCGCTGAAGGGCGCTGCGAGGCACGACTCGAGATATTCGCGCAGCAGCGGATCGAGCTGCCTCTTCCGGCGCAGATATTCCGCGGTCGGTATCACGCCGTGCAGCGACGCGTCGCGCACGCGCGACTTCCCGCGCTCGGGCGACCAGCGATGGTAGAACCAGGGCACGAAGAGCGGAATGTCCCGATCCCCGGGGTCGAACGGCGCGTCCTCGTCGGCGACAAAGCGCCGCCAGGCCTCGTCGAACGCTGGCTTGCCGTAGGCGTTGCTCACGAACCGGAGCATGTCGCGGTTGTGCTCGTCGAGAAGCCCGCGCAGCCGCCGCCACGCGAGGCTCTCGGGCGCCTCGGGCGCCTGCTCGGCGCGAAGGCAGCAGTGCTTGTATTTCTTCCCGCTGCCGCAGGGGCAGGGATCGTTGCGGCCGGGCTTCATTCAGTGATCAGGACGTAGACCGCGCACGTTTTGCGGCGGAACGCCGCGCTCGCAGTCACCGGTTTACACCGAAGGGCCGCTTCCACGCCTTGAGTGCCAAACAGAAACAACCTCCAGATAGTTTCCCCTGACGCGGTAGTAAACCCAGTACCGGATTCGATCGAGATGGAAGCGCCGTATTCCAGGCGAACTGGCTTCGGGTACCGCGGATCCCAGCCCCGGCCGCTCTGTAAGCAGGCTTAAGGCGGCTTCAAGATCCTCGCGAACCGCTCCCGGAGCAGCGGGCCCATTTCCCGCCCACCATTCCGCGATTCGATCGATCTCGCGCGCCGCGCGCTTGGTGACCCGAAGCTTTAGCGCCACGACTACTCGTGGCGACGCAGGCGCTCGAAGAGATCTTCGCCGGAAATCGTTTCGCCCCGATCGGCCTCGGCGATGCCAGCCTCGAGTTCCGCCAGTTCCGCAGGTGTCAGACGAGCCGGGCCGCCCCCGTCCCTCGACAACACATAAACATCGGTCCCGTCCGCGAACGACGGCTCATCCAGGACGACTTTTCCGGCTACGATGATGCCGTGAGCTAAACGCATGAACGGATGGTACTCCCGTGCGTTGTGAATGTCATGGGCGCGACGAGCTACAGCAGCATCCGGCTGCCTCCCGGAAAGGCGGCGCGCTGCGGCCAGACAGGGCATAGCGCCTCGACTGCCGCCATCAGGTCGTCCAGCGTCCGATAGGGGTCTTCTTCGAGGTTAGGCGGTGCCTCGATGCCCCCTTCCGCAGCGAAGGGGAACTCAGCGGATTTCGCGAAGGAGCTCATCGAGCAGCGGCTCGCGG
>DASVPH010000126.1:0-46848 GCA_036382945.1 Casimicrobiaceae bacterium | reverse complement strand
GCTTTTCTGGCGCGCACGGAAACCCGCGTAATCGACCGCGTCCAGCGCCGCCTCGAAAGTCTCGCGCGGCGTGACGTCCTCGAGCACTTCTCCGGTCGCCATCGCATAAGGGAGCTCTTCCTTGTGCAGCATGTTGGTTCGCCGGACTTCTGCCGGATCGAGTCGGAGCGCACGCGCGATCGCATCGATGGTGCCTTCCATCACCCAACTGGTGATCGACATCGGCGCGCGCATCGGCCCGTTGCCGCACTTGTTGCTCAGTACCACCTTCACGTCGAAGGCGTAATCCTGCACCTTATAGGGCCCGGTGAGGATCATCGCCACGACGCGGGCGATGTAGTTGGCTGGATAGAAACAATACGCTCCGAAGTCTTCGATAAGCTCGAGCTCCAAGCCCAGGAGTCGCCCTTCCCCTGTGACGGCAGCGCGGGTGCGACAAAAATCGTCGCGGGCGTGGCTCGCCGCGAGCAGGTTTTCCATGCGGTCTTCGCGCCAACGAACCGGGCGCTTGAGCGCGCGCGCGAGCGCTGCGACAGTGAGCTCCTCGCGATAGAAGATGATCTTCTGGCCGAACCCGCCGCCCACGTCCGGGCTCACTACCGTCACCTGCGACTCGGCCAGCCGCAGTCGCGCGGCGAGCTGCGTGCGCATCGGGTGCGGCGCCTGGGTGCCGATGTGCAGCGTGAGATGCTGCCGGCCCTCATCCCACACGGCGGCGCAACCGCGCGTCTCGATCGGCAGATGGGTTTGGCGCGCCTGCGAGAAGGTGGTCTCGACGACCTTGAACGCCTCGCGTCGGCGCGCGGCTGGATCGCCGTGGCTGAAAGTCTGATGCGAGACCAGGTTGGAGGGCAGCGCCTCGTCCACGCGCGGCGCATCGGGCTCTAGCGCTTGCCACATGTTGGTGACCGGTGGCAGCGTCTCGTACTCGACGACGACTTGCTCGGCGGCATCCTCGGCAAGGTAGCGGTCGGTGGCAACGACGCAGCAGACGGGATCACCCGGAAAGCGCACCTTGTCGGTCGGTAGCGTGCCCATTTCGACGGCTCGCAAGCCCTCGATCGGCGGCGCCATGCGCAGCTTCGTCGTCCACTGCGCGAGGTCGTGTCCGGTGACGACCGCGACCACGCCCGGGCGGCGCCGCGCCGCCTCGGCGTCGATCGACACGATGCGCGCGTGCGCGTGCGGCGAGCGCACGAACGAGGCCACGAGCGCGCCCGGGATCTCGATATCGTCGATGAAGCGGCCGGCGCCGATCAGCAGACGATAGTCCTCCTTGCGCGGAAGCGGCTTGCCGATGCTGGCGAACTCAGCTCGCGACATGGTCCGCGCCTCCTCGCATGCGCGCGGCTGCCTTGCGAATCGCCGCGACGATGTTGTGGTAGCCGGTGCAGCGGCAGAGATTGCCCGAGAGCGTTTGGCGGATCTCTTCTTCGCTCGGGTCGGGATGCTCGCGCAGGTATGCTTCGAACGTCATCACGATGCCCGGCGTGCAGAAGCCGCACTGCAGACCGTGCTCTTGGTGAAGCGCTTCCTGCAACGGGCTCAAGCGGCCGTTCTTTGCTATCGCCTCGATGGTCGTGATCTCGTGACCCTCCATTTGCACCGCGTAAATGAGGCAAGCCCGGGCGGGCCGTCCATCGACCAGCACCGTGCACGCGCCGCACGCACCGTGCTCGCAGCCGACATGCGTGCCGGTCAGGCGGCAGTCTTCCCGCAGCGCGTCGGACAAGAGCTTGCGGGGCTCGACCCGAACGTCGTGCGGTTGCCCATTGATGTTGAGTTTGACCGCGACTTCCTCCATGGTGCTAGTTCTGTCTGGCGCGGGCGATCGCGCGCTCGAGCGCGCGCCGCGTGAGCGCCGCGCAGAGCTCCTTGCGGTATGCCGCGGGAATGCGCTGATCGTCCGCGGGGTCGACACGCTCGCGCGCAGCTTCCGCTATCTCGCTGCACCAACCGGCGTTCGCGACGCGCCCGGCGAACGGCCGCGCGATCTCGTCCAGCGACAAAGGCACGGCATCGACCCCGCCGACGCCCAACCGCACGCGCGCGGCGCGGTCGCTGCGATCGAGCGCGACCGTGGCGGCCACCGCGACCATCGCGAAATCCCCATGGCGCCGGCTGAAGAGCTCGAACGCCGAGCCCTCGCGTGCGTCGAGCTTCGGAAACCGCACCTCGACGATGATTTCGTCGGCCTGCAGCGCGGTGGTCATCACCGAGACGAAGAAGTCCCTTGCAGCCAGTGTGCGCCGGCCGTGCGGGCCCACGACGTCGATCTGCGTGCCGAGCGCAACGGCAACCAGCGGCAGTTGCGCGGCGGGATCGGCGTGGGCGAGGCTGCCGCCCAGCGTTCCGCGCTGACGAATCGCGTAATGCCCGACCGTCGCGGCGGCCTCGGCGAGCAGCGGACAGGACGAGCGGACCAGCTCGGAACGCGCCAAGTCGTCGTGACGCGCCAGCGCCCCCACCGCGAGTGTCGCACCCGCATCGCGGATGTGGGAGAGCTCGTGCAAGCCGTTCAGGTCGATCAGATGCGCGGGTTGGGCGAGCCGCATGTTGAGCATCGGTCCCAGGCTTTGACCGCCCGCGATCACCTTGGCCGCGTCGCCGTAGCTCGCCAAGAGCGCGAACACGTCTCCCAGCGTGCGTGCGCGGTGATAGCTGAAGGCGGCCGGTTTCACGATGTTCCCACCCAGCTACCCGATCAGCGTCTCGCCCGATGATTTGTCGAACAGGTGCAGGCGGTTGGTGTTCACCGCGAGCGCAATGTTCTCGCCCTGCTGGTGATGCAACTCTTTGCCGACGCGACAAAACAAGAGCTTCCCTTCCGCTTCGAGGCCAAGGAACTGGTCGGAGCCGACCGGCAGCACCGACGAGACGCGCCCATGCAGCGCCTCACCCTCGCGCGGCGTGCTGCGCTCGTCCACGTCCTCGGGCCGGAGCCCAAGCACCACCTCGCGCCCTTCCTGACCACTTACCTTTTGCGCGACGTGAGGCGGCAGCAGGATCGAGAGCGCGCCGCGCGCGAAGCGCAGCCCGTCGCCGTCACGCTGCACGCTACCGTCGAGATAATTGATCGGCGGATTGCCGAGGAACGAGGCGACGAACATGTTGCGCGGTTGCTCGTAGATCTCGTCGGGCGGGCCGATCTGCTGCACGATCCCGTCGCGCATGACCACAATGCGGTCGGCCAAGGTGAGCGCCTCCGCCTGGTCGTGCGTCACGTAGACGAAGGTCGTCTGCATCGTCTGGTGGAGCTGCTTCAACTCCGCCCGCGTCGAGATGCGCAGCGCCGCGTCGAGATTCGACAGCGGTTCGTCCATGAGGAAGGCGGCGGGCCGACGCACCATCGCGCGGCCGAGCGCCACGCGCTGGCGCTGTCCGCCGGAAAGCTGGCTCGGCCGCCGGTCGAGGAGCTGCTCGATCTCGAGACGCCGCGCGGCATCGCGTACGCGGGCGTCGATCTCGGCCTTCGGGTGCTTGCGCATTATCAGGCCGAAGGCGATGTTGTCGTAGACCGACTTGTGCGGATACAGCGCGTAGCTCTGGAACACCATCGCCACGTCGCGCCGGTGCGGCGGCACGGTGTTCATAACCGTGGCGTCGAAAAAGAGCGTGCCCTCGCTGATGTCTTCCAGCCCGGCGATCATGTTGAGCGTGGTTGTCTTGCCGCAGCCGGACGGACCGAGGAGCACCAGGAACTCCTTGTCCCGGATGTCGAGGCTCAGGTTCTCCAACGCAACGAAGCCGTTGGGATAGCGCTTGCCGACATGCTCGAACTTGATTCGCGCCACTGGAGCTCCTAACCCTTGACCGCCCCCGCCGTCAGGCCCGACACGATGTAGCGCTCGAACATGACGGCAAGAATGATCGGCGGCACCACCGCCAGCACGCCCGCTGCGTTGATGAAGGAGAAGCTGATCGTGAAATCCGAGGTGAACGACGCGACGATGATCGGCATCGTCTGCGACGCCGGGGTCTGCGTGAACATCAACGCGAGCAGGAACTCGTTCCAGCTCGTAAGAAATGTAAACAGCGTCACCGCCACCAGCGACGGGAGCGCGAGCGGCACGAACACGCGCAGCAGCGCCTGCAGGCGCGAGCAGCCGTCCACCCGCGCCGCCTTGTCGAGCTCGTCGGGCAGCGACTCGAAGTAGCCGAGGAGGATGAATACGGAAAATGGTATCGTGATCGCGAGGTACGTGATCACCAGCGAGAGCAGGTTGTCGAGCAGCCCCAGCTTGCGGATGAACAGGAAGAACGGCACCACCAGCGCGATGTCCGGGATCACGCGCGTGGTAAGCATGAGGTAGATCGATGCCGAGCGACCCACGAAGCGCACCTTGGCCATCGCGTAAGCCGCGGGAATGCTCACCAGCAGATTCAGCACGACAACCGACAGCGCTACGATCAGGCTGTTGCCCATCCCGGGAAGAAGGTTCTTCGCGGTCGAGGGAATGAACTTCCCGGTCGCGGGGTCGCCCTGCCGTCGCGTCTCGTACGTGACCGCTTTCTCGCCGGTGGTGAAGATCGCCTCGAAGTTTTCCAGCGTCGGTGCATGCGGAATCCAGTGCGGCGGCACCGAGGTGATCTCGGTTTCCGGCTGGAACGACGATGACACCATCCACGCAACGGGTGCGAGCACGTAGGCGAGGAACAGCGCGGATGCGCCGGCGAGCAGCGCCCGCCGGCCGAGCCCGCCAAGCGTCGTGGTCACAGCTTGCGCCCCACCGTGCGGATGATCGAATAGGCGAGCAGAAACGTCACCAGCGCCACGATGTAGGCGAGCGCCGACCCGGTACCGAAGGAAAGCCGGCGAAAGGTTTCGACGTACACCTCCCACGCCACCACGTGCGAGGCGTCCGCCGGGCCGCCCTCGGTGAGGATGAAGAACAAGTCGAAGTGACGAACCGCCATCATGGTCTCGTAGATCATCACCAGCGTGAAGCCCGGGCGCAGCAGCGGCAAGGTTACGTGGAAGAAGCGCCGCCACACGTCGGCGCCGTCGACCTTGGCGGCGCCGTAGAGGTCGGCGGGGATCGACTTCATCGTGACCAGCAGCAGGATCGTCGCGAGGGGAACCTCCTTCCAGACGAAGGCATTGGCGATCAGCGCCAGCGTCTTGCGGGTGTCACCCAGCCAGACCATGTACTTGTCGATGAAATCGAGCTGGTAGAGCAGGCCGTTGAGCGCGCCGTAGCCCGAGTCGTAGATCCACTTCCACATCAGCGCGTTCGCCACGTAGGGGATGGCCCACGGGATCAGCAGCACCGTCGAGAGAACGCGACGGCCGCGAAACTGCTCATTCAGAAGCAGAGCCATCAGGAGCGCGATCAGCATGATCGCCGCGACCGACATCACCGTGAACGACGCGGTACGTGCTACCGATGTCCAGAACAGCGAGTCGCGGAAGACGTGCGCGTAGTTCTCCAGCCCGACGAACGGCACGCGCAGCGGGCGCGTGAGCTTGAGGTCGAACAGGCTCACCCAGAACGAATACAGCACGGGGAACACGGCGACCGCGAGCAGCACCAGCATCATCGGCGCCAGAAACAGCATGGCGCTGCGCTGATCGTAGGCGCTGACCGGATAGCGGAAGCGCCCGCGCACGGGCAGCGCGTCGGCGTTCATCGCACGGGAGGCAAGACTTGACACGATGCCAAGGCGCTGCCGGCGTCATCCGCCGGCAGCGCCTCATGTCAGGCTTTGCTGAGGTCGTTCCAGCTCTGGGCCGACTTCTTCAGCGCCTCGTCGACGCTCGCCTTGCCTACGATCGCCTCCTGCCAGGCGGTGCCGTTTACCTCGTCCCACTCGCCGAACCAGCGGCTGATGACGTCCTTCTTGCGCGCCAGCGCCTGCTGCTTTTCCACCATGCCGATGTCGGCGTACTTCTGGTAGGCGGTGCGCACGTCGGGATCCTGGAACAGCGACTTCACGCAGAAGCCACTGCCGACGTCGAGGAACAGCAGCTTCTGGAACTGGTACTTGCCGTCCGCCTTGCCGCCGAACCACTCGATCAGCTTCGCCGCGTTCGCCGCGCGAGCCTTGTCGGCGGCGGCCTGCGTAGTCATCCCATGGAAGCGCATCCAGCCGACCGTCGCGTGCGAACCGTCGGGGCCGGCAGGCATCAGCGCCTGCTTGACCCGGCCCGCGATCTGCGACTGCTGCGGATCATTGAGGGTACGAATGCGATAGCGGCCGATGAGCGCGAAGGCGTGATTACCCGAGCTGAACGCCTTGAGGCCGTTCAGCTCACCGATCTCCACGGTTGCCGGCGACACGATCTTGTGCTTGTTGACGGCGTCCACCACCCATTGCAGCGCCGCGCGCGCGCCGAGCTTCCGATCCGCCATCACGGCACGGCCTGCGTCGTCGACGAAGCGCCCGCCGTGCGAGAACACGAGCGCCGACATGAACTCGATGAGCCACGTTTCGCGCGCCATCGATAGCATTAACGGGTATTCCGAGAGCCCCGCCTTCTTGAGCTTGAGCGACTGCTGCACGACTTCGTCCCAGGTCGCGGGCGGCGCCGCGATACCGGCCTTCTTGAGCTTGTCCTCGTCGTAGAAGAACGCCATGTAGTCGGTGTAATAGGTCAGCCCGTACTGGTGGCCCTTGTAGAGCATCGACTTGGTGCAGAAGTCGCTCGCCTCGGCGTTGTATTTCATGAGCTCCGGCCAACCGTCGACCGGTGCGAGCCAGCCCGCTTCCGCCCACTCCGGCAGCCAGGTGTCGGATACCCATAGCACGTCGAGCGGCGCGCGGCCGACGAACTTGGTGATCATCGTCTCGCGGTACTGCGCCCACGGCGCGTTGTTGTAGTTGACCTTGATGCCGTACTTGGCTTCGAACGCGCTCACGTGGCTCTTCACCTGATCGACAGCCGCGGACCAGGTGAAGAAGTTGAGGTTCTCGCCTGCCGCGGCAAGGGCGGCGTTGCCCACCGGTACAAGGCCGGTGCCCGCGATCCCTGCTACGACGGACATTTTCAGGAAGTCGCGCCGCCCGACGCGCCGATTCGAGATCTCGCTCATTAGACTTACCTCCCAAGGTACGCCGACATGGCGATGTCGGCTCGAGTTGACTCGCGCGCCGAGTCGCCTCATCTGCTGCGCGCATCCACCGATGCGCGCCTAGCTAGCGTTATGGCCTGCGTAGGGAGAGCAGACGGGCCTTCGGCTTCGAGAGTGAATCTATCATTTGGCCCGGTATGTCGTCAAGTGACGATTTAATGATCGGCAAGCTCGACGGCGTTGTGGCCAACGCCGAGCGCCGCGGGCAAGCCCGCGAGGAACACGCGCACGTGCATCGCGATCACTTCGTCGACCGGCACGGGGTTGTCACTGTGGTAGATGTGACGGCGAATCGCGAGGTGCGAAACCGCGCCATGCAGCGTCCAACCGAGCTCGTGACGGAACGCCCGGTCGCGCGGCAACCGCAGCCCGAGCTCGTGCGCAGACTCTTCGACGATCAGCTCGAGCATGCGCGTGATGATCGCCGCGATGTAGGCCGGCGCGATCTCGACCTCGGCGAGCGACGCGTAGAGAAAAAGCCGCAGCCAGCGGCGCTTGAGCACGCCGGCGTAGTACTCGCGGTAGAACTGGTTGAGCCGCTGCTCCACGGGCTTGCTGCGGTCGCCGAGGTGCGCGAACCACACCGCCTTGAAGGGACCGACGATTTCGGCGTTGTAAACTTCTTCGATCAGCGCCGCCTTCGTCGGGAAGAAGCGGTAGAGCAGCCGCTGGGAAACGCCGCAAGCATCCGCCAACGCGCGCGTTTGCGCCGTGAGGCCGTACTCCGCGAAGAGCTCTACCGCCTTGCTGAGAATCTGGGCGCGGCGCACCGAATGCGGCAAGCGCGGCGTTATCTGCCGACGCCTCCGCCTGCGTGCAGCGGAGCGATTGAGCTGCTCCGCCAGCAGTTGCGATTTCGCTCGCATTGTCGTGTCCCTTGCTCGTAGCGACGCGGCCGCTTAAATCGGTGCGCGATGTCGTCAAGTGATGAGATAATACTCGCCCCGACACCAAACCGGCAACCGTCCACATACTTAACACTGCGAGGTCATCATGATCTTCGAGATGCGCACCTATCAAATCCAGGCGGGCAAGGCGTCGGAGTTCCTGAAGATTTATCAGCAAAACGGGCTTGGCATCATCACCCGCTACGCCAAGCTCATCGGCTGCTGGACGAAGGAGTCGGGCACGCTCAATTCCGTGGTCTTTCTCTGGGCGTACAACGACTTCGCACATCGCACCGAGCAGCGCGCCAAGCTAGCGCAGGACAAGGAATGGGCAGCGTTCACGCCCACGATCCTGCCGTATCTTGTGCACCAGGAGAGCGTCTTCCTGACGCCTGCGGGCTTCTCCCCGATCGATTGAATCACTAAGTAAATAGCTACACGCGCAAAGGCATTTTACTTGCCGGCGGCCAAGGAAAGAGAGGCTTTCGAGCACGGTTAGTGCACTTCGGTGATCTGCTGCGTTTCGGGGACGTGCGCCGCAAAGGACGGCCGCGCAAAGCAACAGGGCAGCACCATGAAGTCGACGGCCAGGCGAGGCTTGCGGCATAATAGTCTGTTTTTCTCGGCGCACGCTCCGTGCTTCCGCTGATTTCGCCTTCCCCCCCGTACGTCGTCTACCGCGCGCGCGAAGTGCTCACGATGAACCCCTCGAGCCCGCGCGCGAGCGCGGTGGCGGTGCGCGATGGACGCATCCTCGGCGTGGGGGATCCCGACACGCTCGCCGGCTGGGGCGCGCATCGCGTCGACGACCGTTACGCGGACCTCGTCTTGATGCCGGGGCTCATCGAAGCCCACAGCCATCTTCTCGAGGGCGGCATCTGGGACCATCCGTACGTTGGCTTCTACCCGCGCATCGGGCCCGACGGCCGGCGCCGGTTGGGATTGACCCACGTCGCCGCCGTCGTCGAGGCCCTCCGCGCGGCCGACGCGGAGCTGCCCGACCCCGACACGCCGCTCGTCGCCTGGGGTCTGGACCCAATCCTCTTCGGCGGACCCCGCATCACGGTCGCGGACCTCGACCGGGTCTCGCGACGCCGTCCGCTTGCGGTGATTCACGCCAACTTCCACGTCCTCAACGCCAACTCCGCGATGCTCGCGCGCGCGGGAATCACGCGCGACACGGACGCTGACGGCATCCTGCGTGACGCGTCCGGCGCTCCGACCGGAGAGCTTGCGGAGCTGGCCGCGATGTTCCCCGTGTTTCGGATCGTCGGCGATCCGTTCGCGATGGGCCGCGGCGAGCGCGCCGCCTGGAATTTCGCCCGCCTCGCGCAGGGCGCGGGCGTCACCACCGCCATCGACATCACTAACGACCTTGCCGAGGAGAGCGTCGCGGCGCTCGGCCGGGCCACCGCTCGCGAGGATTTCCCGCTCCGCGTCGTGGCCGCGCTCTTCGGCAACGGAATCGATCCGCGCGCGGGAATCGAACGCGTGCGCTCGCGAATCTCGGGCGAGAGCGGGAAGCTCCGGTTCGGTCCCGTGAAGCTCATCACCGACGGCTCGATCCAGGGCTTCACCGCCCGCCTCGAATGGCCCGGCTATTATGACGGGCACCCGAACGGGCTATGGAACATCGCGCCGGGGCAGCTCGACGAGATGGTCGCCGCCTACCACGACGCCGGACTGCAGCTGCACCTCCATGTCAACGGCGACGAGGCTTCGGAAGTCGCGATCGACGCGCTCGAGCGCGCCCTCGCGCGCAATCCTCGGCCCGATCACCGGCATACGCTGCAGCACTGCCAGATGGCCGACGCCGCACAATTCCGGCGCGTGCGCGCGCTCGGACTGTGCGTCAACCTATTCTCGAACCACATCTACTACTGGGGCGACGTGCATCGCAGCGTGACGCTCGGCCCCGATCGCGCCGAGCGCATCGACGCCGCGGGTACGGCGCTCGCGCTGGGCATCCCCTTCGCGATGCACTCCGATGCACCGATCACGCCGATGGCGCCACTCTTCACCGCGTGGTGCGCGGTCAACCGGCGCACCGCTTCGGGGCGCGTGCTGGGCGAAAGCGAGCGCATCGCGACCGCCGACGCGCTGCGCGCGATCACGCTTGGGGCGGCGTACACGCTGCGGCTCGACGGCGAGATCGGCAGCATCGAGGTGGGGAAACGCGCGGACTTCGCGGCGCTGGCCGACGATCCGTCGCGCCTGCCACCCGAAGCGCTCAAGGACGCGCGCGTCGTCGGCACGATGGTCGGCGGCGTGCCGTTCGACGCCCCGAAGCCCTAGCGTCGCGATGACCGCCGCCGCACCCGCCTCGCGTGACGCTGCAAGCGCGATCCCGCTTACTGTGATCGGCGGCTTCCTCGGCGCCGGCAAGACCACGCTCGTCAATTCGCTCCTCGCGCAAGCCGAAGGGCGCCGCCTCGTCGTGCTGGTCAACGACTTCGGCGCCCTGTCGATCGACGGCGCGCTGCTGGCGGCGCGCGGCGCGCGGACGGTGTGCCTCGCCAACGGCTGCGTGTGCTGCACGCTCGTGGGCGGGCTCGCGCAGGCGCTGCTCGACGTGCTGCGGCTCGATCCGCCTCCGGAACAGGTGCTCGTCGAGGCGAGCGGTGTGAGCGATCCGCGGCGCATCGCCCAGATCGCGCGCGCCGATCGCAGCTTCGCCCAGGACGCCACCGTGGTGCTCGCCGCCGCCGATCAAATCGAGGCGCTCGCCGCGGATCGCCACGTCGGCGATACCGTGCTGCGGCAGCTTGCAGCCGCGGAGCTCCTCGTGCTCAACAAGCGCGACCTCGTGAGCGAGGGCGAAGCGCGGCGCATCCGCGCGTGGCTGCGCGAGCTCTCGCCGGCCGCACCGATCGTCGAGGCGGTCGGCGCCGACCTTCCCTGCGACGTCGTGCTCGGACCGGCCAGGGGCGCCCTCGCGCCGCACGAGCCCGGCGCGGAAGGAGGCGCGCAACCCTCGGCGAGGCATCGTGATCACGGGCACGTCTTCGCGACCCGAACGTTCCGCTCTTCGCGGCCCGTTCGGGAAGGTGCGCTCTTGCGCGCGCTCGAGGCGCCCCCCGAGGCCGTGCTGCGCGCCAAGGGCCTGGTGCGCTTCGATACCGCGCCGCAGACCGTGCAACTCGTTCAGGCGGTGGGGCGGCGCTGGTCGGTTTCGCAGGCGCCGGCGAGTTTGGCCGGCACCGAATCCGTGCTCGTGATCGTCGGCGCGACCGACGCGCTCGCAACCGCCGACTTGCGCGCGCTCGAGGACGCGTTCTCGCCTCCCGCGATCCGTCGCTAACTAACCGAAGCGCTCGCGAGCCGGCAGAGCTCAACGGCGCTCCGCCGGGTTGTCCGCACGACGCCAGCTCTGCGTGCGGCCGGGCACGGCCGCGAACAGCTCGCGCGTATACGGATGCTGGGGTGCAGCGAATACCTCCGCGGTCAGCCCGTACTCGACGATCTCGCCCTGACGCATGACCGCGATCGAATCGCACACCTGCGCCGCGACGCGCAGATCATGGGTGATGAAGAGCACGGTGAGGCCCAGCCGTTCGCGGATATCGGCGAGGAGCCGCAGCACCTGCGCCTGAACCGACACGTCGAGCGCAGACACCGGCTCGTCGGCGATGAGCACTTCGGGGTCGAGCGCGAGCGCCCGCGCGAGCCCGATGCGCTGCCGCTGTCCGCCCGAGAATTCGTGCGGATAGCGCGTGGCGGCACGCGGGTCGAGGCCGACGAGCTCGAGGAGCTCCAGCGCGCGCTGCCGCGCGGCTTCGGGCGGTGCGCCGTGGACGATCGGTCCCTCGGCGATGAGCTGGCCCGCGGTATGCCGCGGATCGAGCGAGCCGTACGGATCCTGGAAAACGATCTGGATGCGCCGGCGTGCCTCGCGCAGCGCCCGCCGCGGGAGCCGGCCGAAGTCGGTGTCGCCGATGCGGATCTCGCCAGCGTCCGGCTCGATGAGACGCGCCACGCAGCGCGCGACCGTCGACTTGCCCGAGCCCGACTCGCCGACGATGCCGAGCGTCTCGCCGCGGCGAATTTCGAGCGTCACGCTCTTCGCGGCGTGGACGATATGAGCCGGTCCGCCGAAGAACACGCCGCCCGAGCGATAGGTCTTGTCGAGCCCGGAGACGTGCAGCGCGACACCCGCCTGCGCGAACGCTTTGCGCGGAGGCGCGGGCCGCAGATCGGGCACGGCGGCCAGGAGCGCCTGCGTGTACGGTTCGAGTGGCGCCGCGAGCACGCGCTGCGCCGGGCCGTGCTCGACGAGCCTGCCCTGCTGCATCACGGCAATGCGATCGGCGATCTCGGCCACAACGCCGAAGTCGTGCGTGATGAACAGCACCGCCATGCGCCGCGCGGCCTGGATCTCGCGGATGAGCGCCAGGATTTGCGCCTGCGTGGTGACGTCCAGCGCAGTGGTGGGCTCGTCGGCGACCAGCACATCGGGTTCGAGCGTGAGCGCCATCGCGATCATCGCCCGCTGACGCTGTCCACCCGAGATCTGGTGCGGGTACGCGTCGCACATGCGCGCGGGCTCGGGGAGATGCACGGCGGAGAGCATCTCCAGGGTTCGCCGGCGCCTCGCCTCGCGCGCCGTGGGCCGGTGGACCTCGATCGCCTCCTCGATCTGCCGGCCGATCGTGAGCACGGGATTCAACGCCGTCATCGGCTCCTGGAAGATCATCGCGATGCGGCTGCCGCGAAGCGCGCGCAGCTCCTCGGGCGCGGCGGCGAGCAGGTCCTTGCCGCCGTAGAGAATGCGCCCTGCGCTCGGTCGCACGTGTCGTGACGGAAAAAGCCCGAGGATCGAGCGCGCCATCACGGATTTTCCCGACCCCGACTCGCCGACCACGCACAGAATCTCGTCGTGCTTGAGCTCGAGCGTCACGTCCTCGACGGCGTGGGGGCGATCGGCCCACGGCGGCAGGTCGACCGTGAGCCGCTCGATCGCGAGAGCCGCCGCGCTGTCGCTCATGCCGCCTCCTTGCACCGACCGAGCCAAATCACCCTGCGCGCGTCGGCGCCTCGGCATGAGCGGCCCGACGGCCCTTCGGGTCTTGAACCTCCCGGCCCGCTCATGCCGTCCTTAGCCTCGGGTTGAGCGCGTCGTTGAGCCCCTCGCCGACCAGGTTGATCGCCATCACGGTGAGGAGGATCGCGATGCCCGGGATCGTGCTCACCCACCACGCGCTGCGCAGGGCCGTGCGCCCCTCGCCGATGATGTATCCCCAGCTCATCGTGTTCGGATCGGAAAGCCCGAGGAACGAGAGCCCCGATTCGATCAGGATCGCGGTCGCGACCATCAGCGAGCCGGTGACGATGATCGAGGACAGGGTGTTGGGCAGGATATGCCTGAGGATGATGCGCGCGTCGCTCATCCCCATCGAGATGCAGGCGAGCACGAACTCGCGGCTGCGCATCGCGAGAAACTCGCCGCGCACGAGCCGCGCCATCGGCGGCCAGGACACCACCGCGATCGCCAGAGTGACGGTGGCGATCGACGCGGTGAGCACCGCCACGAGCACGATGGCGAACAGGAAAAACGGAATCGTCTGGAACATCTCGGTGAAGCGCATCAGGAGCGCGTCGACCCGACCCCGGTAATAGCCCGCGAGCCCACCGATGGTGGCGCCGAGAAGGACCGCGATGGCGGTGGCGAGGAGCCCGATCAGGAGGGAAGTGCGCGCGCCATGCACGACTTCGGCGGTCAAGTCGCGGCCGAGCTGGTCGGTGCCGAAGGGGTAGCGGCCGAGCGGGGGCTGGAACGGCGGGCCGACGAGCGCGAACGGGCTTCCGGGATAGAGGATCGGCGCGAGCAGCGCGATGGCGATCACGCCGACAAGAATCGCGAGACCCGCGACGGCAGGGCGATTTCGGGTGAAGCGACGGACGAGCTCGCGCACGGTGTCTACCTCAGCTCGATGCGCGGATCGAGCCGCGAATACAGAAGATCGACCGCGAGATTGACGACGATCACCAGGCAGCCGGAAATGAAAAAGATGCCGAGCAGGAGGTTGATGTCGCGCGCGAAGAGCGATTCGTAGGCGAGGAAGCCCAGGCCCGGCCACGCAAAGACGGTCTCGACGACGACCGCCCCGCCGAGGAGCGCCCCGACCTGCACGCCAGCCATGGTGAGCACCGGCAGCATCGCGTTGCGCAGCACGTGCCGCCACGCGATCTGCCGTTCCGTGAGGCCCTTGGCGCGGGCCGTGACCACGTAGTCCATCGCGTACTGTTCCAGCACCGAGGCGCGCATGAGACGCGTATAGAGCGCGAGGTAGAATAGCGTCAGCGTGATTGCCGGCAGCACCAGGTGACGCGCGATGTCGGCCACGCGCGCCCAGCCCTCGTTGAACGCGGCCACCTCTTCCATGCCGCTGACCGGAAACCACCCCAGCTTGACCGAGAAGACCACGATCAGCATCAAACCCGCCCAGAAGACCGGTGTGGCGTAGGCGAGCACGGCGAGCACCGAGATCATATTGTCGCGCCAGCGGTTCAGGTTGCGCGCGGCGACGGCGCCGAGGAGCACGCCCAAGCCCACGGAAAGCACGAGCACGGTGAGCATCAGGAGCAGCGTGGGCCCGAGACGCGTGACGATGAGGTCGGAGACGCTCATGCCCTGCCGGAAGGAGTAGCCCAGATCGAGCGTCAGCACGCGCTTCAGATACACGACAAGCTGAACGTAGAGCGGCTGATCGAGCCCGAACTTCTGGCGAAGCTGCGCCATGTACTCCGGCGTGGCCGACCCCGCTTCCCCGGCGAGCACTTCGGCCGCGTCGCCGGGCGCGAGATGCACCAACGCGAAGTTCAGGACGACGATGGTGAGGATCGTCGGTACCGCGAGCGCCAAGCGGCGCAGAACGAAGCGCAGCCCCTTGGCCGTCACCGGAAGCGCGCTTTCGCTACTTTGCGAGCCAGGCCTGGTCGAACGCCGAGTACAAGCCCAGCGGGCTCACCAGCCAGTCCTGCAACCTCTTGTTGTAGACGGTCGTGAAATCGAGCTCGAGCACGAACACGATCGGGCTCGCCTCCACGATCTTCTTCTGAAACTCGTGATAGATCGCCTCGCGCTTCTTCGGGTCGGTTTCCACCGTGGCCTCGTCCATCAGTTTGTCGGTCTGGGGCGAGCTCCAGCGCGTGCCGTTGACGAACACCGTTCCGGGCTTGATCGACTTCGAATGGTACAGCCGGTGCACGCCGATCACGGGATCGGCCAGCGTCTGGATCCAGTTGTTGGTGAGCTCGAAGTCGTAGTTGGTGTAGATCCGCCGCAGCCACGTCGGCACGTCCTCGTAGCGCAGGCTCACCTTGATCCCGAGCTTCGCAAGCTGCTGTTGCACGTATTCGCCGAAGCGCCGCCACTCTTCGCCGTAAGGCGTGATGTCGTGCACGATCTCGAAGCGCGTGCCGTCGGCGCGGCGCGGATAGCCGGCTTCGTCGAGGAGCTTGTTCGCGATCTCCACGCCGTTCGGCACGTTGTAGTTGCGCACGTCCGCGGTGTAGAGCCCGGTCGCCTTGAAGTTCGAGCTGATGGGGCCGGTCGCCGGCTTGCCGAAGCCGAACCAGATGTTGTCGATGACGAACTTGCGGTCGATGGCGTAGGCGATCGCCTGGCGCACCTTGACGTTATCGAACGGCTTCTTTTGCGCGTTGAAGTCGAGCTCGACGATCGGCGACTGCATCTCGTAGCCCTTGGTGGTCACGCCGATGTGCGGCAGCGCCTGCAGCCGCTTCACGTCGAGCGGCAGGACCGCGCTGAAGCCGGCGATCTGCGCTTCCTGGGTCTCGAGCGTCGCCGCGCGGGTGCTGCCGTCGGCGATGAAGCGGGCGACGATGCGGTCGAGGTAGGGCCGGCCCTTCTTCCAGTAGTCCGGGTTGCGATCGAAGCGCATGTACTGCCCCTTCTGCCACTCGACGAACTTGTATGGGCCGGTGCCGATCGGCTTGTTGGCGTTCGGATGGTTGCTGATGTCCCCCGTGCCGAAGATGTGCTTCGGGATCATCGGCGACTCGTAGCCGGAGAGCGCCATCAGCAGGTACGGCGCGGGCTCGGAGAGGTGGAACACCGCGGTCGCCGGATCGGGCGTGTCGATCGACTCGACGGCGCGGAACGTGTTGATCCCGCGCGGGTGGATCTTCTTCAGAACGTCGAGCACGCTGAACTTCACGTCGGCGCTGGTGAAGGGCTGGCCGTCGTGGAACTTCACCCCTTCCTGGAGCTTGAAGGTGATCGTCTTGCCGTCGGGGCTGACCGTCCAGGACCGCGCGAGTCCCGGGATGGGCTTCAAGTTGAAGTCGTACTCGAGGAGCCCCTCGTAGACCTTGGTCGCGACCTGGCCGATCGGGCCGGCGGTGCTCTGGTAGGACGCGAGCGTCGGCGGCTCGGGCTGCACGACCATCACCAGCGTGCCGCCGCGCTGTGGGGTCGCCTGCTGCGCCTCGGCCGCGGCGGGCAGGAGCATGCTGCAAAGCGCGAGCAGACAGCCGATACCGCGAGCTGCGAAAGTGTGGCCGGTCATCACTCCTCCGTCGTCCAAAGGACGGGTTGTCGACGTATTCTCATCGCGCCGCGGTCGAGTCCCGGGGCGTGCGAGCGATGATAGTACAGGCGTCCCGCCCGGTCATCTGCCGTCGTTGATCGAGCGCGGGCACCCGTCAAGCTCGCTTTTGTCGAAGGCAAGTGGCCTTGGCCTAGCGATAGGCCGCAGCGTCGTGCTGCTTCACCGGGCACGGACCTTCGCCACTGACGGCGACAGGGGTCGCGCTCCCTAGGTAGCGATCGAGATCCCGGCAATCCCTGTAACCCAGCTCGTCTTCGGCTCGTTGGCGGGCTGCTGCATACTTTCCATTTCCAGACAGTCTGATTTCTGTATAATGGAATCTGCCGCGGCGCCGTCGGCAGCCGCGCGTAGCTCATGCACTAGGCAGACGAGGAGATCACGCTCCATGGAAGAAAAGACGTTCCGGGCCTCGAAGGCCCATGCCGAGTACCAGGCGCGCGATGCGCGGTCCGTCTTCGGATGGCGGTTCACCCCGCGCGTCATCTTCAAAGCGGGCCGCGGGACCCGGCTGATCGATGTCGATGGCAACGAATACTACGACCTCACGTCGGGCATGATGTGCATGGTGCTGGGCCACTCCCATCCGGAGCTGACCGAGGTCATGCGGGAGATGGCCGGTCAGCTCGTCCACACCTCGTCGTGGTACTCCAATCCCTGGATCATCGAGTTTGCCGAGCTGCTGGGCAGCACGCTTCCCGGCAACCTCAAGGTCGTCAACTTCGCGGTCACCGGCTCGGAGGCCAATGAGGTCGCCATGCGCATGGCGCTGGCGGCGACTGGCAAGTACGACATCGTGTCGATGATCCGCGGGCTGCACGGCGGATCGCTCGCCGTCGAGGCGCTCACCACGGTCGGCGGCAACCGCCGCAAGAGCCTTGGGCCGCTCATGATCCCAGCCAAGTCGAACGCGATCCTGCCGCCGTTCTGCTACCGCTGCCCCGTCAACAACAGCTACCCCGGTTGCGACATTGCCTGCCTCAAGCAGAGCGAGGAGATGCTCGAATTCGTAACCAGCCAGAACATCGCTGCGATTCTGCAGGAGACGATTCCCGTTGCCGGCGGCATGATCGTTCCTCCGCAGGAGTGGCTCCCGCGTCTTGCCGACATGGCCAAACGTTGGGGCGCACTCTTGATCCTCGACGAGGCGCAGCTCGCGCCTGCCCGTACGGGCCGGATGTGGGCGCTCGAGCATTACGGGGTCACGCCCGACATCGTGACATTCGGTAAGGGACTCAGCGCGGGGCTTGCTGTCTGCGGCACCATCACCACGCCGGAGATCGCCGAGAAGGTGCGGGGCGACGCGGGGCTGCCCTGGGCGGGCACGTACTCGGGCGATCCCTTTGTCGCGGCGGTCGCGCTCAAGCAGCTCGAAATCGTGCTGCGCGACAATCTCGCCGAACGAGCTGAGAAGCTCGGCGAAGTGGCGATGCGCGAGCTCGATGCGCTCAAGGCCAAGTACCCGGTCGTGGGCGACATTCGCGGCAAGGGTCTTTACCGCATGCTCGACATCGTCAAGGATCCGGACACCCGCACGCCCGATCCGATCCTGGCCGAGCGCATTCGCTACAACGCGCTGACCGAGGGTGTGGCCACGATCGCCGTCAAGCACTACGTGCGCTTCTGCCCGCCACTCATCATCACCGAGGCCGAGATCAAGGACATTGTCGGCCGTCTCGATATCGCGATCCGGCGCGCGATGGACGGTTTCCCGAGGGATGTCGACTTCCGTCGCTCCGGGTCGCTCGCCGTCGGCAACCGGCCCGTGACGACCGAGCGCGAGACGACAGAGGTCTGACGGCGTTCGGACCGGCCGACAAGACTCTACGCCAGCGAAGAGGAGGAGAAGATGAGCTCACGGCGCGATTTCATCACCAAGGCTTCAGGCGCGGTCGCAGGTGCCGGCCTCATCGTCGCGCAGGCCGCTCCGGCGGCGGCGCAACAACCTGCCGCTGGAGGGAAGTCGAAGCTCGACGAGGTCCTCGCGCGCGGCAAAATCATCGTCGGCGTGACCAGCGAAGCGCCGCCCTTCGGGTTCGTCGACGACAAGGGCCAGCTCGTCGGCTTCGACATCGATGTAGCGAAGCTGATCGCCAAAGAGATCTTCGGCGACGAGAACAAGGTCGATCTCTTCAAGCAGGGATTCGCCGCACGCTGGCCGAACGTGGAGAACGGCACGATCGATTTCGGCGCGCAGGTGACCACGATCTACCCCGATCGCGCCCTGCGGGTAGCCTTCACGCGGCCCTACGTCGACAGCGGCATCGTGCTGGTGGTGAAGAAGGACAGCCCGATCAAGACGATCGCCGATCTCAACACGCCGGCGAACACCGTTGCACATTTGACCGCGCCGGTGCAGGAGGAGCGCGGCAAGCGGCTTTATCCGAAGGCGAAGTTCCTCACCTTCGACTCGATCTCGGCGCAGTTCAATGCGGTGAAGCTCGGCCGCGCCACGGCCGCCCAGCTCGACACCCCGGTCGCGCTCTGGTACGTCAAGGACAACCCGGACATCCGGATTCTCGACCAGTGGCTGACCGACGTGACCGGCAACGCGATCTTTCTCCGTCAGAACGATTTCAAATGGTGGCTGTTCCTCGACACCGTGGTCGGCGAGCTCACCGGCGGCAGCCGCTTCAGCGAATACAGGGCGATCTACAAGAAGTGGCTGGGCGTCGAGCCGCGCAGCACGCGGATCTCGCAGTCGGGGCGCTGACGCCGACGATCGGCGGGTTGGCACGCGCAACGGGCGACGGCGCCGTTCACGCCGTACTCGATCTCAAGCGGGCTGGCTAGAGAGGATAACGGTCGAGCCGCGCGGGCACCGTCGCGCGGCACATCGGCTTCGAGTGCGCGATGGACTACGCTGCGCAGACCGCTATCTTTCTGCTCGCCCAGTTCCCGAAGCTCCTCGCCGGGTTTCTCATCACCGTCGGCATCTCGGCCGCGGCGATTCCGCTCGCGCTGGCGCTAGGGCTCGCGCTGCTTGCGCCGCGGATGACAAAAAACCGGTTCGTCAGCGGCGCGACCATCGGCTATGTCGACCTCATGCGCAACACGCCGCTGCTGGTCCAGATTTATCTTATTTACTTCGGTCTGCCCGTGCTGGGCTTCTATCCGTCGGAATTCGCCTCCGGCGTGGCGGGAATCGCGCTCCAGCACGCAGCGTTCCTGGTCGAGACCTACCGCGCCGGCATCGAGTCGGTGAGCGAGCGGCAGTGGGAGGCCGCGCGCGCGCTCGGCATGGGGCGGCTCAAGGCTTTCCGCCTCGTGATCCTGCCGCAGGCGATGATGCGGATCCTAGGGCCCCTCGGCAACCAGCTCATCGTCCTCATCAAGGATACGTCGCTCGTCTCGGCGATCGGCGTGGCCGAGCTCACGATGACCGGGAAAGTCATCATCGAGCGCAGCGCCGCGTCGGTGGAAATCTTTGTGGCCGTCGCTCTCTTTTATCTCGTGCTCACGAGCCTGCTGGGCGGCGCATTCCGGCTGATCGAGCACCGAGTCGCAGAGAGAACTTAAGATGCTCAACGTGCTCGAGAGCAGTCTGCCCTATCTCCTCAAGGGCGCGGTGGTGACGCTGCTCCTCTCAGTGGCGGTGGTCGGGCTCGGCACGCTCCTCGGGGTCGCCATGGGAATCCTTGCCACGACGAGGTCGCGCCTCGCGCAGACGATCGTCACGGGCTACATCTTCGTGCTGCGCGGTATCCCGGTGCTGGTGGTCATGTTCCTCGGCTACTATGCCTTTCCCGCCTTTGGCGTGCGGGTGAGCGCCTACGTCGCGGTCGGGCTGGCGCAGATCGTCTACCTGGGCGCGTTCGTGGCCGAGATCACGCGGAGCGCGATCTTGTCGATTCCGGCCGGCCAGATCGCCGCGGCGCGCAGCCTCGGCATGCGCCGGCCCGCCATCCTGCGACAAGTGATCCTTCCTCAGGCGGCGCGGATCGCGATTCCGCCGCTTCTCAACAGCGCGCTGACCGCGATCAAGCAGACGTCCTACGTGTCGGTGGTGGGCGTGTGGGAGCTCACCTACGCTGCGCGCGAAGTGGTGGAGCGCACGCTCGCCGCCTTCCAGATCTTCCTTGGCGTGATGGCGATCTACTTTCTGATCTGCTATCCGCTGTCCCTGGCCGCCCGCTGGAGCGAGAAGCGGTTATCCTACTCTCATTAGACGAGACAGCATGGCCTCGGTCCCTTCCCCTTCGATGATCCAAGTGCGCGACCTGCGCAAGTCCTACGGTCCGCTGAAGGTGCTGAAGGGGGTGAGCTTCAGCGTGGCCAAGGGCGAGGTCGTGGTGGTTCTCGGTCCAAGCGGCTCGGGCAAGTCGACGCTGCTTCGCTGCATCAACCATCTCGAGGATTACCAGAGCGGCGAGATTCGGATCGACGGCGTCACCGTCGGCTACAGCACCGACGCCCGCGGTCGCAATCCTCACTCCGAAGCGGCCAACGCGCGGCTCCGCGAGCAGGTGGGCATGGTATTCCAGAGCTTCAACCTGTTTCCCCATCGCACCGTGGTCGAGAACGTCATGATGGGCCCGGTGCACGTGCGCGGGATCGCGAAGCAGGAAGCAAGAGAGCGGGCTTACGCATTGCTCGCCAAGGTGGGGCTTTCGGAAAAGGCCGATCAATATCCCGCCAAGCTCTCCGGCGGCCAGCAGCAGCGCGTCGCCATCGCCCGCGCGCTCGCCATGGATCCCAAGGTGATGCTCTTCGACGAGGTGACCTCTGCGCTCGACCCGGAGCTCGTCGGCGAGGTGCTGCGCGTGATCCGCCAGCTCGCGCAGGAAGGCATGACCATGATCATCGTCACACACGAAATCCACTTCGCCCGGGACGTCGCCGATCGCATCATCTTCATGGACGACGGCGTGATCGTGGAACAGGGCCTGCCGGAGCGGATCCTGTCCAACGCCTCCGCCGACCGGCTCAGGCTGTTTCTTCGCCGCTATCAAGGCGATTACCTGGCAACGTAGGAGCCTGTCGGGCTTACTCTCACGTATGCGTTGCTGGCCAAACGGCGATGAATGCAAGGCGCTCGGCGCAGCGAATAGCTCAGTCTATTCGCCAGCCGAGCAACCCCGCAGGCGCGCCGTTTGGCCGCAACCCGCAGGGACGGGGCGCTTTGGGGGCATTCCGTTGTTGCCGGCCGCTGGCAGTGGGCTGGCACTGCGGCGCGGCCGGCGCCTCGGACTGCCTCCCAAAGCGCTCCCGTCGCATACGCGACAGTAAGCCCGACAGGCTCCCGGTGGCGACGGACCAATCGAGATCCCGCGTCGACTCGCCTTCCGGCCGGGTACTCGCGGTGCTCGCCGCCGTGGCGAGAGTGCACGCCGCGTCGGTGTCCGGCCTGGCGGAGCGGCTCGCCCTGCCGGTCGCGACAACGCATCGCATCTGCAGCGAGCTGGAGCGGTTCGGCTATCTGCAGCGCGTTCCCGGTACCCGCCTGTGGACCGTGGCCCATCGCCTCGTCGGGCTCGCCGCCGACGCGCTGACGGCTGCAGCCGGCAGCCTGGTCGCGAACGCCATCTTGAGAAACCTCACCGAAAAGGTCGGCGAGGTATCGAGCTTCGCGATCCAGAGCGGCGAGGAGGTTCTCTACGTCGCCAGCGTCGAATCGCCGCACGAGTTGACGCTCTCCTTCCGGGCGGGCAGGAAGGCACCGCTCTTCTGCACTTCGAGCGGCCGCCTGTTTCTCGCCAGGCTCGACGACGAGGACGTGTCGCGTTATTTGCGCTCGGTGCGCCGCCCGGCGTTCACCCGCTACACGGTGACCAATCCTCGGAAGCTGCTCGCCATCATCCGGCGCGTGCGCGAGCAGGGCTACGCCATGACGCACCAGGAGTACGTGCTCCATGTCGTCGGCGCGGCGGTTCCGGTCATCGGCAAGGACGGAACCTTTTTCGGCGCCCTTTCGATCGCGGCGCCCGATGTCCGGACCGGAAAGGCTCGGATGCAGAGTTTCCTGCCCGCCTTGAAGAGCGCCGCGCTCCGCCTGGCGGAGGCATTGTCGTAGCACACCGTTGCGTATGTCGACCGGCCTTTGCCGTCCGGAGCTCGTTTTGCCGTAATTGAGTGCCGGTGATTCAAGCCAGCCTCGATGATCGGTGCGGTCGTCAAGAAGCGGGGCGACATCCTGATGGGTTAGCGTCAATGCGGGGATTGTCGGCGATGATCGTACGTATGCCTCATGCGAGCAGGATGCCGATGGACACTCCGATCAGGACCAGCAGCGTGAGCTGCCGGAAGCGAGTGTCGCTGAAACGCGGAAATAGACGAGCGCCCGCGACGAGCCCGCCGTAATACGCCGGCGCGAGCCACAGCGACGTCCAGCCGGCCCGTGCGTCGAGCACGGCGTAGTACCAGAGCAGCAAGATGCCCACGAGCGAGGTAACCGTCACGTACAACGTGAGATTGGCGCGGGTGGTTGCCACCGGATCCGGACCCGACAGCAGGTAGAGGATGACCGGCGGCGCCCCGACGCTGGTTGCGCCGAGCATCGTGCCGCTGAGCGCACCGAGGCCTGCAGACGTGAGGAGCCGGTGCCGGCCGGCGTGGCGCCAGCCGCGAAGGAGCGCGAGCGCGAACACGATCACGGTTGCCGCAATGGCCCGGCGGATCAGCAATGGATCGGCGGTGACCAGGATCAGCGTACCGACCGGAACGGCGGCGCACGCGGCAAGAAGCATCGGCCCGATCACGCGCCAGCGCACCAGGCGCTGCGTCCGCACGAGCATCTGCGCCGCAACGATCGACTCGAGCACCAGCACGACGGCGACCGTGAGCCGCGGTCCGAGCAGCAGCGCGAGCGGGGGCGACATCACCATCGCGCCGCCGAATCCGGTGATGCCTCTGACGAGCCCGCCGACGCCGGCGATCACCACCGCGAGGCTCAGCGTGAAAGGATCCATGCGCGCATCGCTCGTGCGGAGATCTCGCCGACGCTCTGCGGTCGCCGCTCTGGCTTCAGGCCGCGATCGTCAGGTCCGTCCCCGCGAACCGGACACGCGCATAGCCGATGTCGCGCCGCGTGCCGAGAAAGGCCACCAGCTCGGTGAGCGGTGTGGTACGGAACCGGCATTCGGGCACCGGATTGCGCAACCGATCGAGGAGCTTCCGATCGTAGAACGCGGCGAGCAGCACCTCCTCGTCGCTGGCCGCGGCTCCGAGTTGCGCGCGCAGCTTCGGAATCCAGGGCTCGAAGTGCTCGGCGGGCGCCCCGGTCACATACTCCGAGTCGCGGATGTTCGCGCGCTCGAGAAATTCGTCGGCAAGCGGCGCGGCGAGCCGGCCGTAGTAGCCGCGAGCGTACTTGCGGATCTCGTCGGGAATCGTCTTGTAGCGCTCGCCCTGCACGACGTTGAGTGTGGCTTGAGTGACGATGTACTGCGCGAACGGGCTCACAACGATCGGATAGCCCAGGTCCTGCCGCACGCGCGCCACCTCCCCGAGGATCTCCGGCAAGCGGTGCTCGAGCTGCATCGTCTGCAGTTGGTAGCGCAGGTTGGAGATCATGCCGCCGGGGATCTGGTGCTCGTAGAGCGCGGGGTCGTAGGCGGCAATCTGGCCGCGCGGCTTGCCCTCGCGCTCGCAGACCCAGTTGAAGTAGCCGGCGATCTCGGCGAGGGCGGCGTCGTTCATCGAAGTCGCCAAGCCCAAGCGCCTCGCGCGCGCCAGCACGTCCTCGGTCGCCGGCAGCGAAGCGCCGTTGGCGAGCGGCTCGGTCGCCGTGTAGCCCAGGCGGAAGCCGCTTTGCATGGCGATCTCGTAGACCCGCGGCGAGAGCCCCGACTGGCAGTGCGAGTGGAGCTGCGCCGGAATCCTGCCCACGGCAGCCACCACCGCGGGGAAGAGCGTACGCCCGCGTTGGGGCGTAAGCAGCCCCGTCGGGTCCTTGATCGAGATGAAGTCGACCTCGAGCGCGACGAGCTCGCGGGCGCGCTCGACGTAATAGGCGTCGGTGTGCGCCGGCGAGAGGGTGTAGGTCATCATCGCGTTGATCTTCATCCCGGCCTCGCGGCCCGAGCGCACCGAGGAGACGAGATTGCGGTTGTCGTTGAGCGCGTCGTAGACCGTCAGCACCTCGACCCCGCGCCGCGCCAGCGCGTGCGAGTTGAGCGCCACGATGTCGTCGGGAAAAAGCTCGAACGTGTACAGGCTCTGGCCGCGCGTCAGGCCGTCGCAGGGCGTGGCGAGCCGCTCGCAGAGCAGGCCGACGCGCTCCCACGGGTTTTCCTGGAGGTAGCGCACGCACACGTCGAACACCGCGCCGCCGAGGATGTTGATGAAGGCGTAGCCGGCGCGGTCGATGGCCGCGAGGATCGGGGTCATCGTTGCGGTGGTCATGCGCGTGGACCACAGGCATTGATGCGCGTCGCGCAGCGTGACGTCGATGAAGTCGAAGCGCCGAGCGCCGGCGGGAGACGCGTTGGTTGGATTCATAGGCTACCGTTTCCGAATTCGTCTTCGATGAAGCGCGTGTGCACGTCGCCGCGGCGGAAGCGCTCGTCGGCAAGGAGCCGGAGGTGGAACGGAAGCGTCGTCGCGATGCCTTCCAAGCGCATCTCGGAGAGCGCGCGGCGCATGCGCATGATCGCTTCGTGGCGGTCGCGGCCCCAGGCGATCACCTTGGCGAGGAGCGAATCGTAGTACGGCGGAATGCGATATCCCGCGTGCACGTGCGAGTCGAGGCGAATGCCGGGTCCGCCGGGCAGGTGCAGCTCACGCACCTCGCCCGGTGAAGGCGCGAAATCCAGCGCCGGATCCTCGGCGTTGATCCTGCACTCCAGCGCATGCCCGATCAGTCGCACGTCGTCCTGCGCGATGTCGAGCCCGGCGCCCTCGGCAATTCGAATCTGCGATTTCACGATGTCGATGCCGGTCACGACCTCGGTGACAGGGTGCTCCACCTGCACGCGGGTGTTCATCTCCATGAAGTAGAAGACGCCGCTTCCCGCGTCGACGATGAACTCGATCGTTCCCGCGCTGCGGTAGCCGACACGACGGCACACCCTGACCGCAGCCTCTCCCATCTGCGCCCGCAGTGCGTCGCCGAGAACGGGCGAAGGGCTTTCCTCGACGAGCTTTTGATTGCGTCGCTGGATCGAGCAATCGCGCTCTCCGAGGTGCAACACCGTTTCCCCGTCGGCGAGCACCTGGATCTCCACGTGCCGAACGCGCTCGAGGAATTTCTCCACATAGAGGCTGCCATCGCCGAACGCCGCCTGCGCTTCGCGCGCGGCATCGCCGAAGCGGGTGTCGAGCCCTGCCGGATCGCGCACGATGCGCATCCCACGGCCTCCGCCGCCGGCCGCAGCCTTGAGCAGGACCGGATAGCCGAGCGAGTCCGCCAGCTCGCGCGCCGCTCTCGCATTGGCAACCGTTCCGGGGGATCCCGGCGTGATGGGAACGCCCGCTTCGGCCGCCATGCGCCGCGCGCTCGCCTTGTCACCCATCACCGCGATCGCCCGTGCCGGGGGACCGATGAATGCGAGCCCGGCTTGCTCGCACGCTTGCGCAAATGCCGCGTTCTCCGAAAGGAAGCCGTACCCCGGGTGAATCGCATCGGCTTTCGCAGCTTGTGCGGCAGCGATCAGCAGATCGATCTTGAGATAGCTTTGACTCGACGGCGGCGGCCCGATGCAGATCGAGCCGTCGGCGAGCCGCACCGGCAGCGAGTCGCGATCCGCCTCCGAATAGACCTGGATCGCCTCGATGTCCAGCTCGTGGCACGCGCGGATGACGCGCAGCGCGATCTCCCCGCGATTCGCGACGAGGATCCGGTGAACGGGACGCTTCGCCGCCGTCATTCCGGTTCGGCTTCCGGCTGCAACACGATCAGCGGCTGCCCCGCCTCGACCGCCGCCGCGTCGGCGACGAGGATCTGCGTCACCGTCCCATACGCGCCCGCCGGAATGGAGTTCATCAGCTTCATGACTTCGATGATGCACACGACCGTTTCCGGCTCCACGTGCTGGCCCAGCTCGATGAAGGGCGGCGCGCCGGGCTCACGCGCGCGATAGAACGTGCCGACCATCGGTGCACGAACGACAATCGACTCTTCGGGCCAGGCCGCCGGCTCGCGCGGCGGCGCGTGTGCCGGCGCGGGCTCGGGCGAGCTCCGCGCCGGCGCTGAGGGCGCCACGGGCGAGGGGAGAGCGGGCGACGCGGACTCGCGCAGCGGCGCTGCGGAGGCTGCCCGGTCGGACGCGCTACGACGACGCAGCTCGATCTCGATCTCGCCGACCTTCAGACGAAATTCCGAGAACTGTTCTGACCTCTTGATGAGCTCCACGATCTGCAAGAGATCGTCGTAGGTGAGGTTCTCATGTGCCAAGGAAAGCTCCCGGATCAGGCGCGGCCGGCCCCCGCGAACCCGGCGACGGCGGCCCCTCGCCGCTAGCGGCGATCATTGCAGACCGCGGAAAAAGTTGCAATAATGAAATATGGCATTTCGCCCAGCGGAATTGCAGTTGTACGGGCCGCGCCCGAGCGACGACGATACCGCCTCGTCGTCGACGTTGCGGGCTTTCGCATTGCTCGAGTGCATAGCGGCGGCCGACGAATCGCCCACGCTCGAGGAGCTCACGCGCGCGACCGGGCTGCCGAAGCCCACGGTGTACCGGATCCTCCAGCTCTTGATGCGCGGCGGGTTCGTCGAGCGTGAAGTGCACGACAAGCGCTACGCGATTGGCGCCCGCGCGTGCACGCTGGCCCTCGCCGTGCAGATGCGCTGGCCGCGACGGCGCGAGCGGCGCACGCTGCTGGAGCGGTTGGTCGCGGAAATCGGCGAGACCTGCAACTTCACGATGCTCGACGGGACGGAGGTGGTGTACGTCGACCGCGTCGAGACTTCCGAGGCCGTGCGCCTGCACATGAAACCGGGCTCGCGCGTACCGCTGCACTGCACCGCGAGCGGCAAGCTCTTCCTCGCCCATCTCCCGGCCGCGACGCGGCGGCGGCTGCTGGGCGCCGGGCCGCTCAAGCGCTACACGGAGCGCACGATCACCAACCTCACCGCGCTCGAGCGCGAGCTCGCCAAGATTCGCACCAGCGGCATCAGTACCGACAACGGCGAGTTCCTGGACGGCTCCGTGTGCCTCGCGGTGCCCGTGGTCGACTCGCGCGGACGCGTCTGCGCGGCGGTGGCGGTGCACGGTCCGGCTCCGCGGATGACGTTGCGCAAGGGCCACGGTTTTCTGCCGGCGATGCGCCGCACGGCGGCCGCCATTGCCGCGCAGTTCTCGGACGAGGCCGCGCGGCCCGCTTCGCTCCGGCGTGTCGTCTAGAGCTTCTCACTCTGACTGAGCGATCGCATGACTCGGCCCGTGATCATTACCGTCGCGATCACCGGTGCGCTGCCGCGCAAGAAGGACAACCCCGCCGTGCCAGTGACCCCCTCGGAGCAGATCGAGTCGGCCCACGAAGCTTTCGAGGCCGGCGCGTCGCTGGTGCACGTCCATGTCCGAGACCCGGACGAGTCGCCGAGCTCAGACCCCGAGCTCTACGCTCGCGTGCAGGAAGGCGTGCGCAGCCATTGCCCGGGGATGATCGTTCAGTTCTCGACCGGGGGCCGCGGCCGCGACCAGGCGGCGCGCGGTGCCATGCTCTATCTCAAACCGGACATGGCCTCGCTCGCCACGGGCTCGGTCAACTTCCCGGATCGCATCTACGAGAACCCGCCGGAGTTCGTGGAGGGTCTCGCCAAGGCGATGCTCGATTACGGCATCAAGCCGGAAGTCGAGGTATTCGACCTGGCGATGCTCTACAACGCGGCGAACCTGGTGAAGCGCGGGCTGCTCAAGGATCCACCGCACGTGCAGTTCGTGATGGGTATCCCGAATGCGATGCCGGCGCGAAGGTCGATCTTCGATTTTCTGCGCAGGGAGATCGCTGACGTCCTCCCCGGCGCTACGTGGGTCGCCGCGGGCATCGGGCGTTATCAGTGGGAGGTCAATCAATGGTGTCTGGGCGCCGGCGGGCATTGCCGTACGGGGCTGGAGGACAACCTGCGCGCCACACCGGACCGGCTGGCCGCAAGCAACGCCGAGCTGGTGAAGAAAATCGTCGACGAGTGTCCGCGCTTCGATCGGCGGCCGGCGACGCCGGCCGAGGCGCGGAAGCTGCTCGGTCTCGCACCTGCCGCCGCGGCATAGGGGAGCCGTCACCTCGGAAGTCCGTCAATCAACGTCACGAAGGAGGAAGGAATGGCCAGCGTCGAGCATCGCCCGGCGGTACCCGAAGTAGAGATCCGCAAGGTCGCCCTCGCGAGCACGATCGGCACCACCATCGAGTGGTACGATTTTTTTCTGTACAACACCTTCGCCGCGCTCGTCTTCAACAGACTCTTCTTTCCCTCGTACGATCCGCTGGTCGGCACCATGCTGGCGTTTACGACCGCGCTGGTCGGATTCATCGCGCGTCCAGTCGCGGGCATCGTCTTCGGTCACTTCGGCGATCGCCTCGGGCGAAAAAAGATGCTGATCCTGACGCTGTTGATCATGGGGATCGGAACGTTCCTCATCGGTCTGCTACCCACCTACGACACGATCGGCGTGTGGGCGCCGATCCTGCTGCTGGTGTTGCGCATCTTCCAGGGGTTCGGCGTCGGCGGCGAATGGGGCGGTGCGGTCCTGATGGCCGTGGAGTATTCCCCCAAAGGCCGCCGCGGCTTCTACGGCAGCTGGCCGCAGCTCGGCGTGCCAGCGGGACTTGCCCTCGCGACCGGCGTGGTGGCGCTGCTCACCCAGCTCCCGGGGGACATGTTCCTGCAGGGCTGGTGGCGGAGCGCTTTCCTGCTGTCGTTGGTGCTGGTCGTCATCGGCGTGTACATCCGGCTCAAGCTCATGGAAACGCCGGCGTTCCGGCGGGTCCAGGAATCGGCGTCAGTTGCTGCGGTGCCGTTCCTCGACCTCATGCGACAGCACACGAAACAGGTCCTCCTCGGCATGGGCTGCCGCTACATCGAGGGGGTCGCTTTCAATATCTATGGCGTGTTCGTCATCGCCTATATCGTGACTACGCTGCAGATGTCGCGAACGAGCGCCTTGCTCGCGGTAACGGCCGCCTCGCTGGTGATGCTCTTGTTCATTCCCATGTTCGGACGGCTCTCCGACCGGCTCGGCCGGCGCACCGTGTTCGGCACGGCGGCGGCACTGACCGGGCTGCTCGCATTCCCGGCGTTCTGGGCGATGGCGACTTCGGCCGGCAACGGCTGGGTGGTCGCCCTGGCGATCATCATCCCCTTCGGCATCGTCTATGCGGCGGTGTACGGCCCGGAGGCGGCGCTGTTCTCCGAGCTCTTCGATACGCGCGTGCGCTATAGCGGCATTTCCTTCGTCTACCAGTTCTCGGGCATCTTCGCGAGCGGGTTGACGCCGATCATCGCGACCGCGCTGCTCAAGGAGGGCGACGGCCAGCCCTGGCTCATCGCGTGGTATATGCTGGTGGTGGGTCTGATCAGCGCCGTCTCGGCGTACTTGCTGAAGGAAACCGCGCACGGCGAGATGCTCGCAACCGAAACAGGCGTCGCCGCAGCGAAGCCGGGCGACTGAGCGCGCGCTCTAGCGCGCCAGCCGGGCATCGCTCGCGTGTCCGGTGGGGCGCTGCGCCAGGCGACGGCAACCTGCTGCCAACATGGATCTCGACCTCGATCACAAGGTAGCTCTGGTCACCGGCGCGGGCGGCGGCATCGGCGCCGCAATCGCGACCACGCTCGCAGCGCACGGCTGCACCGTGTACCTGGGCGACACCGACATCGCCGCGGCGGGCAAGGTCGCCGCCGGGTGTCGCGGGCTCGGCTACGCTCTCCCGCTCGACGTCGGTGTGGCGCGTGCGGCGATCGACGCGGTCGAGCGGATCGTGCGCGAGCGCAATCGCATCGACATCCTGGTGAACAACGCAGGGATCCTGAAGACGGGTCCCGTCACCGAGGCGACCATCGCCGATTGGGACGATGTCTGCCGCGTGAACCTCTCGGGCGTTTATTACTGCTGCAAGGCGGTGCTGCCGGCGATGATCGCGCAACGCCATGGCAAGATCGTCAACATTGCGTCGGTGTCCGCAGTCAAGGGCGGCGGCTCGTTCGGCAATGTGCTGTACGGCACGACGAAGGCGGGGGTTGTGGCGCTCACCAAGGGCCTTGCGCGGGAGCTCGCTCCGCACGGCATCAACGTCAACGCGATCGCGCCGGGCGTGATCGAAACCGGCATGACGGGCCCGCTGCTCACACCTGAGCGTCGCAAAGATGTGCTCGCCGCGATTCCGGCCGGGCGTTTTGCCGTACCGGACGACATCGCATCCATGGTCGCGCTGCTCGTCTCGGATGCGCTTGGTTACGTCAACGGAGTGACCATTCCAGTCGATGGCGGCTATCTTACCCGCTAAGGAACCTAACGTCGCATCCGATTGCACTATAGCGGAGCGGATCCTTGCGACCCGATCTCATGAAAAAAATCGTCCGGTCTCGCATGCGGTGCTTCACCAAGGCAACCGCGAGGCGAAGGTGCATTCGAAACCCCAGTGAGCAAGGAGGAGACGCCATGGACACTTCGAAATCGAACGGCAACGGCGCGAGCGTACCGACCGAGCCCGCCACCGCGCTGCCCCGCCGGGAGTTCTTGGGCACGGTGGTCAAGGCGGCCGGCGGTCTTCTGCTGGGCGATCTCGCCGCCGCGTCCGCGGCGAACGCGCAGACACCTGCGGCACCGGCCGTGACCTCGCCGAAATTCACCGACTGGGGCTGGCCGCTGCCCTATGAGCAGATCTCCGCGAAGTCGAAGCAGTGGCTGCAGAGCAAGGGCTGGTGGCCGCTCAACGCCGCCTGGGTCGTCGTGTGGTCGGGCGAGGAGATGGTCGGCGACGTGCTGCAAACGCAGAAGCTGCTCGAGAAGCGCGGCCTCGACATGCAATGGCAGACGTTCGTCGCGGCCGGTTTCTCGAACGAGGCGTTCATCCCCGGGCGCATCCAGCTCGCCAACACCGGCGCGCTCGGCGTGCTCGCGCTGCTGTCGAACAAGGTGCCCACGCGCGCGGTGGCCGTGCATTCGCCGGCGCTCACGCACGCGGCGACGGTGCCGCTCGACTCGCCGCTCAAGAGCCTCGCCGATCTCAAGGGCGCGAAGGTGCTGAAGCGTCCCGCGGTGGTGGGCACCACGACGGGCTCGACCAACCACTTCGGGTTCATCGCGGCCGCGCACTACCTCGGTCTGCAGCAGGACGCGGACTACACGCTGCGCAGCACGCCGCCGGGCGATCTCGCCGCCGGCCCCAGGGGTATCGACGTCTACACCATCTGGGAGCCGCACGTCTCGTACTCGACCGAGGTGCTCAAGGTTACGCGCCTGCTCGAGCCGCTCGATCCATACTATA
The DNA here is from genome assembly GCA_036382945.1 of Casimicrobiaceae bacterium. GTDB lineage: Bacteria > Pseudomonadota > Gammaproteobacteria > Burkholderiales > Casimicrobiaceae > PALSA-1003. The sequence continues at coordinate 14,952 of DASVPH010000126.1, read as the reverse complement.
TCTACAGCGGCTACTATTACCTGCGGCAGGAGATCGAGGACAACGCCCCCGATGTCATCCAGCTCGCCACCGACGCCTTCATCGAGGCGGTCCTGTGGGCGAAGGCCAATCCCGCCCAAGCCGTCGCGTCGCTCGCCGACAAGCCGGCCTACGGACGCCTGGGCCGGCCGCTCATCACCAAGATGTCCGAGCGCTACATGTTCTGGCCCAAGCCCACGGTCTACTATCCCTTCGACGATCCGAAAGGCATCTGGCCCGCCGAGGAGGCGCGCATCAGCGAGTGGGCATACGAGACCGGCGCTTCGAAGAACAAGGTGACCAACGTGGACTGGCAGAAGGTGCGACGCACGAGCTACATGAACGCGACCTTCGACAAGCTCGGCTGGGTCGTTCCCCAGCGGCCGCCGTTTCTGCCGAAGGACTTCGGCGGCGTCGGCAACCTCCCGTACAAGCCCTACGGCGCCGCTCTGCTCAACGGCCCTGCGCCATTTCCCGAGCCCGGCGAGCTCAAAAGACCGTGGACGTTCATGGGCAAGACGTATACGCCATGAGCCAAGCGCACCGCACGACCGTGCCGAGAGAGCCCGCGGACGCGCGCGCCGCCCGCGGCGTCGATCCGCGCGCCCCGCCAACTGCGCGCGACGCGCTCGCGCGCGCCGCGGCGCCGCCCGGCGCGCCGCTTCCGTCGGACGCGCTGGCGCAGATCACCGAGTCGATGGTCGCGCCGCCCGCGCCGCGATGGCGTCGCCTCCTCGCCCGCATCCGCCACCTGTGGTTGCTCGCAGCGTTCATCGTGTTATGGGAAGTCGTGAGCGTCTACGGTCAGCGGATCAATCCGCAACTCGACGTGATGATGCCTCCGCCCACGGCAGTCGTGTCCGCGGCCGCTGAACTGCTCCGGCGTGGCGTGCTGTTCACGCATATTTTCGATAGCCTCTACCGGGTGCTGCTCGCGGTCGGCACGGCGACCGTGCTCGGCGTGCCGCTCGGTCTTGCGATGGGCTGGTCGGCGCGCTTTCGCGCCGCGGTGGATCCGCTGCTCGAGTTCATCCGGCCGATCCCGCCGCTCGCATGGATTCCGTTGTCGATCCTGTGGTTTGGCATCGGCGACACTCAGATCGTCTACATCATCTTCCTCGCCGCGTTCTTCCCCATCGTCCTGAACTCGATGGCCGGCGCGCGCGACGTCGACACCTACCTCGTGCGCGCGGGTTTGAGCCTCGGCGCGCGCCGAGGCGAGCTGTTTCGCACCGTCGTGCTGCCCGCGGCGCTGCCGCAGATCTTCACCGGAGTACGCATCGGACTCGGCATCGGCTGGATGGCGCTCGTCGCAGGAGAGTTGGTCGCTGCGCCGAGCGGACTGGGCTACCTGATCAACAACGCACGCACACTCTTTCGCAGCGATTACATCCTGCTCGGCATGGTGCTGATCGGCGTGCTCGGGCTCGTGCTCGATTTCCTGATGCGGCAGGCGATGCGACTCGCGATGCCGTGGTACCACGGCAAGTAGCGTCAGACGCGAGCGGAGCGACGCGATGGCCCTGGTCAACGTCGAGAACGTCAGCAAGGTCCACTACTCGATCAAGGGGGAGCCGCTGCTCGCGCTGCTCGACGTCGACTTTCGCGTCGAGCAGAACGAGTTCTTTTCGATCGTCGGCCCCAGCGGCTGCGGCAAGACGACGCTGCTCAACCTTCTCGCCGGATTCGAGCAACCGACTCGCGGCGAGCTTCGCGTCGGCGGGCAACTCATCACCGAGCCGGGATGGGAGCGCGCCGTCGTGTTCCAGGAATACGCGCTGTTTCCCTGGTACACGGTGCGCGGGAACATCTGCTACGGCCTGCAGCGCAAGCGCCTGTCCGACGCCGAGCAGCGTCTGCTCGCCGACCACTACATCGGCCTGGTCGGGCTGCGCGGATTCGAGTCGCGCTATCCGAGAGAGCTGTCCGGCGGCATGCGGCAGCGCGTGAGCATCGCGCGCGCGCTCGCGGTGAACCCGTCGATCCTGCTGATGGACGAACCGTTCGCCTCCCTCGACGTGCAGACGCGCGAGTACATGCAGGACGAGCTCTTGAAGATCTGGCAGCGCGAGCCCAAGACGGTGATCTTCGTCACACACAGCATCGACGAGGCGATCAAGCTCTCCGATCGCATCGCGATCATGGGTCCGCGGCCGGGACGCATCGCGGAGATCAAGGCGGTCGACTTCGCGCGCCCGCGCGACCCAACCGATCCGGCGGTCGTGCGCCTGGCCGCTGAGGTGAAGCACTGGCTCCGCCAGCAGATCTTCGACAAGCGGGCAGCAGAGGTCGACGACAACGCACAGCCCGCTGGATGAGGCAAGCGTCACCGGGCGATAGTCGCTGACCCTCGAATCGAGGCGGCGCAGCGCGTCAAGATACTCTGCCGCGTGGCCCTGCGCTCTCGCTCACTGGAGCGCGTCGCGTGCAATGTCGTCGAGCAGCTTTCCGACCGCCTGCAATGCCTTGATCGACCGCGCTGACCCCGCGGCGACCGGCTTGCGGTACGCAATGTAGGCTTGGCCCGGCTCATCGGGCAAAACGTACACCGCGATTGCGTACGGGCAGAAGACGATGTTGCCCGGGTCGGCCTCCATCGGGGGATGGCAGCGCTTGCCGGATGTGCCGCGATGGCGGCGAGCGACGACTACCGCGACCGCGCCGTCGCGCTCATGAAGGCCTCCCCGTCTGAACCAGGACGACGTGCAAAGCACGTGCAGCCGGTACGCCGGGAAGGCGCCGCCGTCCGATGTCGCGGAACGCCTGCAGAAAGCGCAGTTCGCCACGATCAAGTATCCGGCGGACGGCAGGCTGCTCGGCGATTGGCGGGCCGGCGAGAAGGTCGCCCAGCAGGGGGTTGGTCTGCAGTTCTCCGACAAGCCCGGCAGCCCCGCGGGCGGAAACTGCTACGCCTGCCATCAGCTCACGCAGGCGGAGATTTCCTACGGCACGATCGGACCCAGCCTGTACCGCTTCGGCAAGACCCGCGGCTACACCGAGGAGACGCGCAAGTACGTCTACGGGAAGGTGTACAACTCCGAGGCGTTCAAGGCCTGCTCCAATATGCCGCGCTTCGGTCACAACGGCATCCTGACCGAGCAGCAGATCAAGGACGTGACCGCGCTGCTCGCGGATCCTGACTCCCCCGTGAACTAGTGACGCGGGTGTCCGAGAGCAAGACGCGAAGCGTCGCGGCGGTCGGACACATCCGCGTCATCCCCGCGAAGGCGGGAATCTAGCCCCCTCGGGCGCGTCTTCGTGGGAACGAGGTCCGCGCGATGAACCGTCGCCAATTCCTCCAGGCGCTCGCCGCCGCCCCGGCCGCGGGCTTCGCCCTAGACGCTCCCGCTGCGCTCGCGCAGGCGGGGAGCGATGCGCTGTACGACGTGCCGCGCTTCGGCAACGTGCATCTGCTGCACTTCACCGACTGCCACGCGCAGCTTCTGCCGACGTACTTCCGCGAGCCCAACGTCAATCTCGGGGTCGGCGATGCTGTCGGACGGCCGCCGTATCTGGTCGGCGAGGCGCTGCTCAAACACTTCGGGATCGCGCCCGGTTCGCCGGGCGCGTATGCGTTCACCTATCTCGACTTCGCTGCAGCGGCACGGACGTACGGCAAGCTCGGAGGCTTCGCGAGCTCAATCTGCCCAAGCTCGTCGGCGTGGCGGGCAATCCCGGGATAGCCTGAGCTGCGCCGTTGGGCGGGCGCTGCGCCGGGACACCCGCCGAGCGCGCGAAACCGCTCGGATGCTACCGCGCGAAAGACATCCACTCGTTCGAACGTAAACTGCGGCCTGCCAGACTCGAGCAGAAGATCATTGCGCCAGTATAGCGCACCGCGACGTGCGCACGTTGGCTGGGCCCCGGCCCGGTTCCAGAAACTCACTTTGCGCGCGTGCATGCTGCGAAGCGAGGCCTCGAACGCTGCGTGCGCCAGACACCGAGCTATAGTCGCCGGGTTTTCGGGAAGGACAGGAGGGTTTCCGGGAAGGCACGCGCGACTACGACGTCAGTCAGAACATCGCTGCGCTGCTTAAGCGCATCGTCGGTCCGCCGCCGTTCACGATTCTCGACTTCGGCTGCGGCCTGGGGCGCGATCTGGCGGCGTTCACGCAGCTCGGTCACCGCGCGATCGGATTGGACGGTGCGGCGGAAGTTCGGGTCGCCTTCGGTTCGGGGCCGTCCCATCGGTAGGCGACCTGCGCGTCGGCCGGTCCGGGCTTCGACATGCTCGCAAAAGGACGCGCTGCCGAGCGCCCACTCGAATTGCGTCGCGTCGCGGATGATAAAATCGCCTGTCCTGCGCGGAGGCAAACACCGGCGCGCGATTGTGTCGCGCTGGACGATGTGCAGGGCGGCGCCAGGGTAGTAGAAGCGTGGTTGGCGGCGCATGCCGTAAACGTGCCCCAATCGGCGGTGGCGCGGATCACCCGAAAGTCGTTTCTGACTCTGCATGCTGCCACCTTATGGAGCAATTCGTGACCTCGTCCACACGCAAGATCGGTATCATCGGTGTCGGCTTCGGTGCGCAAGTCCATGTTCCGGGCTTTCGTTCCGAAGGCTGGGAAGTCGCAGCGATTTGCAGCCGCAATCGCGAAAAGGCGCAGAAAGCCGGCGCTGATGCCGGGATCGATGCGGTCTACACCGATCCCCTGGAGCTCATTCGGCGCGATGATCTCACCGCCGTATCGATCATTACGCCGCCCGGCGCCCACCACGCGCTCTCGATCGCCGCGCTCAAAGCGGGCAAACACGTCCTGTGCGAGAAGCCCTTCGCCCTCGATGCAAGGCAAGCCCAGGAAATGCTGGACGTCGCCGAAAAATCCCGGCGGACGGCCATGGTCGCGCACGAGTTTCGCCACACGCCGCAGCGCGCCTACATCAGGCAACTCCTCGCCGACGGGTACATCGGCAAATTCCAGCTTTGCACGATAGAGCTGTTCCTGGACCGCTACGTATCTGCCCAGCCGCGGCCACTCACCTGGATGGCCTCCAAATCCGAAGGCGGTGGCTTGCTCGGTGCGCTCGGCTCGCACTACGTCGATGGCCTGCGGTTCTGGTTCGGCGAGGTCGCTTCGGTCAGCGGGCGGCTGGCCACGCTTCGCCCGGACCTGGTCGACACCGCGACGGGCAAAAAAGCCGAAGCGGAAACCGACGATAGCTTCTTGCTGACCCTCACCTTCAAGAACGGCGGCATGGCCACGATGATCGCGTCATTCTCGGTCACGCCGACACGCGGGGCGAAGATCGCGATCATGGGCGACAGCGGGACGCTGATCGCTGAACAGCCTGGCCCCAATCCCTTGGAGAACGGCGTCGTCGTCGCCAGCCGCGATGGGGCACCGCTACAGGAGCTCAAGACGCCGGCGCAGTACACGCCGTTCGCGGACGCACGAGACCACCGCCTGATGGCCTTCCGGTTGCTTGTCCGAGATTTCACGACAGGAGTTGAGCAGGGTACGTCACCCGCACCGAACTTCAGCGACGGCCTACGCTGCCAGCAGGTTCTCGATGCGGTGCACGAGTCGTCTGAATCAGGGCGGACGGTGTACTTGTAGCTCGATGTTAAGATGCCTTGTAAGCCACGGCGTGTTCGCGACCTGCCGCACCGGCATGAAGCTTGCAACGCGCGTTGCATGAAAGAATATGCGGCGAATATCCGATCCCCGGAACTCAGCCGGGTCGACGTGCCGGCGGCCTCTGGCGACGCGGCGGCCGTCGCGGGTGCCGCATCATCAGCCGATACGGAGTCTGTATGCGCTTCTGCTGCGGCGAGTGCAGACCCGTTTCTTGCGAAGGCTGCGAAGGAGCACGCAAAGGGTCACGTCGATGCGTCGCTCTGGACGCGGGCACTTGCCGAAGCCGGCGGTGACAAAGCGCTGGCGACGCGCATCTATTTGGATAGCCACGCTACCGCACCCCGTATCGCAAAACGTCACGATAAGGCTGCCCGGCGATCGCCAGCTGCAGGAGAAGGGCACAGCGGCTGCAGATGCCCGCGTCGCGATACGCATCTCGCGCCTCATCAGGATCGATCGTCGCGAGGCGATGGAGGGTTCGGCTCGGCGGCGGTCTAACAGGTGCGGCGCCCACGGAGCGTTCCCGTCCTGATCGCTAGTCGGTACGCTCGACCTCAACCCACCGCCCTTCGCGCGACGAGGCGAGCATCGCGTCGATGATGGCGTGGACGCGCAGAGCGCTGCGGCCGCTCACGCGCGGCGCTCGGTCCTGCGCGAGCGCGTCGATGAAGTCCTCCATCAGCAGCCGATGCGGCTCGTGGGAGAACGCCATCGGGTCCGCGCCCCCACCGCCGGCGCTCGACCCGGCCACCTCGAGCACGGCTTGCCCCTGGCGGCACGCCTTCAGCGCCTCGGTCTCAAGCACCGCCGAGCCCAGGCTGCCCGCGAGCTCGATGCGCTCCGGATAACCCGGATACGCCGTGCTGGTGGCGTCGATCACGCCCACGGCGCCACCCAAGAATTCGACTGTGGCGCAGGCGATGTCTTCGGTGTCGATGTTGCGCAGCGGACTCGTGCGACACACGGCGCACACGCGTTTCGCCGGTCCGACAAGATCGAGGAACAGATCGAGCGTGTGGATCGCTTGCGTGAGCAGCACGCCGCCGCCGTCGCGCGCCAGCGTGCCTCGCCCGGGTTGCGCGAAGTATTCCGCCGAGCGCCACCAGCGGACATACGTCGAAGCGCTCAACAACGCGCCGAGCTCGCCGTCGCGGATCATCGCCGTGAGGCGCAGCGCGCCCGGCCGAAAACGATGCTGGAACACGACCCCCACGGTGCGGCCGCTGCGCTCGAAATGCTCGACGAGCGCCCGCGCGCCGGGAAGATCGACGTCGACGGGCTTTTCGAGCAGCACGTCCTTCCCGGCGGCCGCCGCTTGCATCGCAAGCTCCGTGTGCGTGCGCGGCGGTGTCAGGACGAGCAAGGCGCGGATGCGGCGATCGGCGAGCAAGGCTTCGAGCGCGTCGACCACCGGAAAGTCGTATTGGCGAGCAAAGGTGGCGCGGCGCTCGGCGCTCGGACTGTACGCGCCGACGACCTCGACCTTGCCAGCGAGATCGCGCAGGGCGAGCGCATGCGGCTTCACCGCCATCCCGAGCCCGACGATGCCGACGCCGATGGCCGCGCTCATGCCTGCCCTTCGCCGATGCGCTCGCTGCGCCTGCGCACGAGCAGCAGATTCGTGCCCTCCTGCACGACGGTGCCGTGCTGATTGCTGGCGGTAATGCGCAGGGTCAGAATTCCGCGATCACCTTTGCTCGTCAGCCGCTTCGCCGTCACTTCGATGCGTGCGGACAGCCGATCTCCCGCGAACACAGGCCCTCGGAAGCTCCAGTCCCAGTGCAACGAGGCGACGCCCGCAAAGCGCTCCGCGGCGCGGTTCTTGAGGCCGTCGATCAGCGCAAGGCACAGGATGCCGTGCGCGACGCGGCGCGGAAAGCCGAGCTCGCGTGCGAAAGTATCATCCATGTGTATGTCGAAGAAATCGCCCGAGAGCCCCGCGAACTGCACGATGTGCGATTCGGTGACATCGATGCCGCCGGTGTCGAATTGCAGCCCGACCGTCACGTCCTCGTAATGCAACAACCCGCTCATGTGCCTGACCTCGTGAATGCGGCGCGCGGCACCCTCCCACAGGACTCCCGGACGACCAGCGTCGGCGCGATGATCCGCCGCTGGACGAGGCGTTCCGGATGCTCGATGCGCTCGCGCAGGAGCTGTGCGGCTGCGCGTCCGAGCCCGGGAGCGTCGATGGCCACGGTCGTGAGCGGCGGGAGCCACAACGCGGCCTCGGAGACATCGTCGGCGCCTACGACGGAACACTCGCGCCCCACCTCGACGCCGATATGCCGCAATCCCAGCATCACGCCGAAAGCGAGCAGATCGTTGAAGCAGACCACCGCCGTCGGCGGCCGGATCGCGCCGTAGAGCTTGCGAATGGCCTCGTAGCCGGCCCGTCGAACCGCACCGCACTCCACGACGAGCTCCGGTGCGAGCGCGACGCCCGCTTTCTTCAGCGCAGAACGGAAGCCCGCGAAGCGATCCCGGCCGGTGGTGGTGCGTCCGTTGAAACCGACGAAGGCGATGCGCCGGTGGCCGAGCTCGAGCAGGTGGCGCGTTGCGAGCACGGAGCCCAGTCGATTGTCGCTGCCGACGTAATCGCACTCGGCGCCGGGCACGTAGCGCGAGGCCATGACGAGCGGGATGTGCCATTCCCGCAGGCCCTCCACCGCCGCCCGCGGCGTACCGATCGCAGGCATGAGCAGCACGCCCTCGACGTTGTACTCGCGCAGTGTGCCGAGGAACCGCGCCTGCCGGGCGACCGACTCGTCGGCGTTGCCGAGCACCAGCACGCGTCCGTGCTCCTCGAGCACCTGCTCGACGCCAGTGGCAATCTCGGCGAAGTACGGGTTGAGCAGATCGCAGATTGACACGCCCACGATGTCCGCGCGCTTCTTGCGAAGCTGCGCGGCGGCGCGGTGGTAGACGTAGCCGTGCTCCTTGATGACGCGCAGCACGTGCTCGCGCGTCGACTCGGCGACCAGCGGGCTGTTGTTCATCACCATCGACACGGTGCCGGTCGCAACACCGGCGTGCCGGGCGATGTCCTTGAGAGTGACGCGTCGCTTCACAGCTTGTGAATGTGCAAGCCGCCGTCGACGTGAAGGGCGTCGCCGGTCACGAACGATAGCTCTCCCGCGGCGAGGCAGGCGACCGCGCGGCCGACGTCCTCGGGCTCGCCCCAGCGGGCGATGGGAGTGAGACCCGCCCCGATGAGGCGATCGTACTTGTCCTTGGCGACGCGCGTCATGTCGGTGCGGATCACCCCGGGCCGCACTTCATAGCAGCCGATCCCAGACTCGGCAAGGCGCAACGCAAATACCTTGACCATCATCGACAGCGCCGTCTTGGAAATACAATACTCGGCCCGATCAGGTGAGGCGATCACCGCGTTGGCGGAGGTGACGGTGACGATCGAGCGCGGGCGATCCGGTGCGGGCGTCTCGAGCATGCTGCGTGCGACCGCCTGAGTGAGGAAGAACGTTCCGCGCAAGTTCACGCCGAGCACGCGGTCGAAGCTCTGGGGCGAAACGGCCAGCAGGTCCCCGCGCTGCGCGACGGAGATTCCGGCGTTGTTCACCAGCACGTCGATCGCGCCGCTTCGCGCGCAAGCCGCTGCGACGATGCGCGCGTGCGCGCCGAGGTCGCCGATATCGGCCGCGATGAACTCGCTGCGCGCGCCGAGCCCCGCCGCTCGCTCGCGGGTGATCTCCATGTCCGCAGCCGTCGTGGAGAGGTCGACGAGAGCGAGGTCGAAGCCTCGGCCCGCGAGCGCCAGCGCAGCCGCGCGCCCGATGCCGCGGCTCGCGCCGGTGACGAGCGCGACCGGCTGGAACGTTTCGTCCGCGTTCATGCGCGCAGGAGCTCCCGAGCGATGATCATGCGCTGAATCTGATTGGTTCCTTCGTAGATCTGCGTGATCTTGGCATCGCGATACAGCCGCTCGACGGTCATGCCGCGAATGTAGCCGCTGCCGCCGTGGATCTGCACGGCGTTCTGCGTGTGCAGCACGGCGGCGTCGGCCGCGAAGCACTTCGCCATCGATGATTCCATAGTGGCCTTCTCCCCTCGATCGAGGCGCTCGGCCGCAGCGTGCACCATGAGGCGCGCGCCGTGCGTGTCCTTCGCCATGTCGGCGATCATCCATTGCACCGCTTGGAACTCTGCGATCGGCCGCCCGAACTGGCGACGGGTCTTGGCATAAGCGATGCTCTGTTCCAGCGCATCCTGCAGGATGCCAACGGCGAGCGCCCCGATGCCGATGCGGCCCCTCTCGAGCACGCTCATCATGATGTGGAAGCCCCGGCCGGGCGGCCCGAGCAAGGCATCCTCGGGGAGCTTCACGTCGTCGAAGAAAAGCGCGCCGACTTGCGAGGCGCGCTGCCCCATCTTGTGCTCCTTCTTGCCGCGCGAGACACCGGGCCGGTCGAGATCGACGATGAAGATGCTCATGCCGCGGTGACCCGCGGCGGGATCGGTGCGCACGAGCACGAGCGCATAATCGGCCACCGGCGCATTATGGATCCACAGCTTCTGGCCCGTGAGGCGCCAGCCGTTGCCGTCGCGGATCGCGGTCGATTTGAGGCTTGCCAGATCGGAGCCCGATTCGGGCTCGGTGAGCGCGTACGCGCAGCGACGCTCGGCCTTGAGGGTCGGCGGGAGGTAATGCGCCCGCTGCTCGGGCGTGCCGTAGCTCGTGAGCAACGTTCCGATGAGCTCGATCAATCCGCATTGATCGGCGACCGACGCATACCCGCGCGCGAGTTCCTCCATCACGATCGCATAAGTGCGCACGTCCGCGCCGGCGCCGCCGTCCTGCTCGGGCACCGTGATGCCGAAGAGCCCGAGCGCCGCGCATTCGGCGTAAAGATCGTGCGGAAAGGATTCCGTGTCGTCGAGCTCCGCCGCGATGGGCTTGATGCGCTCGTCGGCGAAGGTGCGGGTCGCTTCGCGAATGGCCTCGGCCCGCGCGGAGTCGTCGGCGACGCGCTCGCGTGATGCGTGCATGGCGCTCCTTGGCGGGATAGCCCCCGCGAACTGCTTGACGTCGGATTTGAACCGATTCAAAATGATGGCCCATTAAAGCACCCGACCACCGCGGCCGTCAAGCGCTCCGAAGGCTCGCTGCCGGGCACCGGCTTCGAGCGGCAATGCTGCACGATGCGAGCGTCGATGAAGGCGCCGCACGAACCTGACGTGGAGTCGAATCTGATGCTCGAGGGCATGCGCATCGTGAGCTTCTGTCACTGGCTGCAGGGTCCCGCCGCATTGCAGTACCTCGCCGACCTCGGCGCGCACGTCGTGCGGGTTGAGCCGCCTCAAGGGGGTTTCGAGCGCCGCTGGTCGGGTGCAGGCAAGCGGGTCGCCGGAGTCAGCACGCTCTATCTTGCCGCCAATCGCAACGTGCGCAGCATCGCCGTCGATTTGAAGCACCCTCGCGGCGTCGACGTCGCGTGGCGACTGATCGCACGCGCAAACGTCGTCGCCGAGAATTTCCGGCCCGGTGTGCTGGATCGCGTGGGTCTCGGCTACGAGGCCGTGCGAGCGCGTCATCCGGGCATGATCTACGCGTCGGCGACCGGCTACGGCGACGGGCCGCTGCGCGACCGCCCGGGGCAAGATCTTCTGCTCCAGGCGCGTGCCGGCATCGTAGCGGCGACGGGCGAGAGCACGAACCCCACGCCGATCGGCAACGCCGCGGTCGACCAGCACGGCGCCACGCTGTTCGCGCTCGGTATCCTCGCGGCCTACGTGCGCCAGCAGCGCACCGGCGAAGGCTGCCGCGTGGAAAGCAGCCTGTACACCGCTGCCCTGGACCTCGTCTCCGAAGCGCTGACGCATTACGCGTCGGGCGGTCATACCCGCGAGGTATTCGTTCGCGACCGCCATCTCGCGAACTGGTACAACGAGGCGCCCTACGGCGTCTACGCTCTCGTCGACGCCCATGTTGCGGTCTCCTTGAACGATCCCTCGAAGCTCGCCGCTGCATTGAATGACGATGCGTTGGCCGCTCTGGCGGACGTGGACCGCTTTGTGCGTCGCGACGAGTACGCCGCGACCTTGGCGCGTACGCTGCAGGGACGTCGTTACGACGACGTCGAAGCCGCCTTCGAGCGCCACGGCATCTGGTACGAGCGCGTGCGCGATTTCGAGGACGTGCTGAACGACCCCCAGGCAGCGTCTGCCGACGTGTTTCGGCGGGTGCCGGTGCGCGACGCGGAGGCAACGCTCGTGAATCACCCGATCCGTTACGACGGCTCGACGCCTCCGTTGCGCCACCTGTCCATCGATCCCGGCGAGGACACGCGCGAGGTGCTACGCGAGACCGGGTATGGCGAAGCGCAGATCGAGGACCTCGTCGCGGCGCGTGTCGTCATTGCGGCCGACGGCGCAAGTGCCGAACGTCCCTCCGCGCGCCGATGAACGCCACGACATTCCAGCCACACCGAACCCAACCATGACCACCGATCACATCGCACTCACGATAGACGAAGGCGTCGCCGTTCTTACCCTCAACCGGCCGGAGAAGCTGAACGCGATCACACCCGATATGGCCGCAGCGATCCAGGACAACTGCGCCGCTGTCGATCGCGACGACAGCGTCCGTGTCCTGTTGGTCAAAGGCGCCGGTGAGCGGGCGTTTTGCGCGGGCAGCGACCTCAACTCCCTCGCCGAATATCCGTCCTGTTGGAAGTTCCGCAATCGCGTGGAGTACGCGACCGCGGTGCGCAACGTGCGCAAGCCAGTCGTTGCGGCACTGAAGGGCTGGGTGCTCGGTGGCGGCTGCGAGATGGCGCTGTCGGCCGATATCCGCGTCGCGGGCGCCGGCGTACGTTGCGGTTTCCCCGAGGTGAAGCGCGGTTGGGTCGGAGGCGGCGGCGCCTCGCAGCTGTTGCCGCGGCTGATCGGCTACGGGCACGCCATGCGGCTGCTGCTGACCGGTGACGCGATCGACGCCGAGGAGGCGCACCGCTTGGGCCTCTTCGAATTGGTCGTGCCGGACACGGACGTCGATACGCGCGCGCTTGCGTTGTGTCGCCAGATTGCTGCGTACAGCCAGGTGGCGGTGGAAGCGGTTAAGGCTTCGGTGCGAATGGCGCTCACCGCGCCGCTCGATTCCGGGCTGCGCTACGAGAACGAGATGAACACGCTGTGCTTCGCGGCTGGCGACCACCTCGAGGGCATCCGCGCGTTCCAGCAGAAGCGTCCCGCGGAATTCAAGCGCTGAGCCAGGCGCGACCACGAACAGCAGAACGGCTGCCCTCGCCGCAATGCCCGACAGCGGCCCGCGATTCGGGCCGCTGCCGGCACGCTCAATCATCTGGGCTTAACCGTTCTCATGTCGAGTTGCCAACCGGCCGCGGTGAGCGGAAACTTGGCGATCGAATTGCGAACCGCGATCCGGTAGATAGGCTGGAACAGGATGAAGTGGTTCGCCTGGTCGACGGCGCGCTTCTGCCATTCCACCCACAGATCCGCCTGCTTCTTCGGGTCGGCCTCTTCGGTGGCGGCCCTGGTGAGATCGAGCATGTCCTGCGCCGGCGTCCAGTGGACACGCTTCGCGACGCGATTGACGACCGCTTCGGCCCACAGGCTGGTCTCGACCGCCGGGGGATTCCAGAACGTCAGCACCCCGCCCTGCGCCTTGCCCGTCGTGTACGTCGTGCGCAGGTTGACCTGGTCTTTCGGGGCGAGAATCGCCTTGATGCCCACCCGCGCGAGATCCGACTGAATCTTCTGCGCCAGGAGCTGATAAGTGACGCCAGCGACCGCAGCGTTGCCGTAAGCGATTTCGAATTCGAACCCGTCGGGGAAGCCTGCCTTGGCCAGCAGCTCTTTGGCTCGTTTCAAATCCTCGCGGAAGCCGATCTGCCGTGCGATCGCTTCGGTCGAGCCGCTCACGCCGATCGGCAGGAAATGCGCCGGACGCACCGCGGCGCCGCCGAGGAGCGAATTCTTGATGCCGTCGTAGTCGATCGCATAACCGATCGCCTGGCGCGCCTCCTTTACGGCGAGGGCCTTGTTGAACTCCGGCTCCTGGGTTAGCGCCATGTACACGAAATCGAGACTGGTCAGCGACTCGATGCGTACGTTCTTGTCGCCCTTCAGCGTCGCGATCTGTTCGGGGATGAGATTGAACGCCGCATCGGCGTCGCCGCGGCGCACCGCCAGCAGCTGGGCCGCGCTGTCGCTCATGTGCCGGATCACCACGCGCTCGAACGGCGGCGTGCCGCCCCAGTAGTTCTTGTTGCGAACGAACTGAATCTGGGCGTTGCGCTCCCATCCGGCAATGACATACGCGCCCGTGCCCGCCGAATTCCCGTTGAGCCAGGTCGTTGCCTTGTCCTCGTCCCTGGCGTTGGCGCCCGCTGTGCCGCCGTTCTGCTCGACCAGCTTGCGGTCCATGACGACGAATTCGGGAGCAGCGATGATCGTCAGAAGCGGCTGGGCGGGATTTTTGAGAACGATGTCGATCGTGCGCGGATCGACGATGTCGAGGCGATCGATGTGGGCGACGTATTGCGCCGGCTGATCCTTCAGGTTGAGGACGCGGTCGAACGACCACTTGACGTCCTCGATGCTCATCGGCGTGCCGCTCGCGAACTTGACGCCGTCGCGGATCGTGAAGCGCCAGCCCTTGCCGTCGGGCGTGCGCGCCCAGCGGGTGGCGAGCGCCGGCTTCAGGTTGATGTAGTCGCCGGGCGTCATCGTGACCAGCGTCTCGTAGGCAGCCTCGATCGACATCGGCGAGGTGTACTGCGCGATGCGCGCCGGATCGAGCGTGATCGTGTCGCTGATGTCGATCGCGATCACGAGCGTGTTCTTGCGCACCTGCGCGAACACTATGCCGGGCAGGCCGGACGCGACCATCGCGCCGCCGGCCCCCATCAGTTTCAGGATGTCTCTGCGGCTAAGCCGCTGCCACTTGTCATGCGTCATGTTGGTTCCTCCTTTGCGCTGTGTTGTCCGTCGTGCTGTTCGGCGCGATTGCGTGCGCCAATATCATGCCTGTAACGAGAACATACGGCTAGCGCCGCAACCCGATCGCCGCAGCCTGGTCGAGCAACGCGAGCCGCGGCGAACGCGGCGGCGCAGGCTTGAGTGCGAGCTCGCGCGCGAGGTCGAGCTTCTCGGGCATGAAAAGACGCGGGTCCATCGGGCGCATGTTGCGCGCGATCGCCGGCCGGAAGGCCATCGTCTGCAGCACGTCGCCCTCGAGATCGATGCCGGGCGCGAGCTCGATCAGCTCGAGCCCGCCCTTCGCGAGACGGAACACGGCGCGCTCGGTGACGAAGAGCACGTCCTGGCCCCGCTCGCGTCCATAGGTCCCGCTGTAGGTGATCTGCTCGACGGC
>DASVPH010000125.1:0-31345 GCA_036382945.1 Casimicrobiaceae bacterium | reverse complement strand
AGCTCGGCCTCGGTGCGCCAGCTCCCCGCGACCTGTCGGAACTCGGCGCGGTTGGGCGTGAGCAGCGTCGCGCCGCGGTAACGCTGGAAGTCCTCCCCCTTGGGATCGACCAGCACGGGGATGCCGCGCGAGCTCGCCTGCTCGATCATGCGCGCGATATGCGCGAGGCCACCCTTGCCGTAGTCCGACAGCACGACGGCATCGAATTCGGGCAGCGTGCGCTCATAGTCGGCGAGCTTGGTAGTGAGGACCTCGTGCGACGGCACGGTTTCGAAATCGATGCGCAGCAGTTGCTGCTGGCGCCCGATGACGCGCAGCTTCACCGTGGTCGGCAACGCGGCATCGCGGTGCAACGACGTGCGCACACCCGCGGCGGCGAGCAGCCGCTCCAGCGCTCGCCCCGCGTCGTCTGCGCCAACCACGCTGATCAGCGTCACCTGCGCGCCGAGCGCGGCCGCGCTGCGCGCTACGTTGCCGGCGCCGCCGGGACGCTCCTCGTTGCGCGCGATCCTTACGATCGGCACCGGCGCTTCCGGCGAGATGCGCTCGACCTCGCCGAACCAGTAGCGGTCGAGCATGACATCGCCGACCACGAGCAGTCGCGTTTGCGCGACCGCGTCGCGGTAGTCGGCGAATCGCGGGCTACTCATACATTCGTTTCGGTTAGCATCGGCCTGCTACGGGCGGCCGATGCCGAAGTATTCTAGCCCGGCGGCACGGGCCAGCGCCGGCTCGTAGAGGTTGCGCCCGTCGAACACGAGTGGCGCTCTGAGGCGCCGCTTGAGCTCGGCAAAGTCGGGGCTGCGGAATTCCTGCCATTCGGTGACGACGATCAGGGCATCGGCGCCGCTGAGCGCATCGAGCGGTGAGGCGGCGTACGAGACCGCCGGGAGCGAGGCGAAAACGCGCTTGGCTTCCTCCATCGCGACTGGATCGTAGGCGACGATCGCCGCGCCGCGCTCGACCAGGCCCAGGACGATCGACCGCGACGGCGCCTCGCGCATGTCGTCGGTATTGGGCTTGAAGGCGAGGCCCCAGAGCGCGATTTTTCGGCCGCTCAGGTCTTTGCCAAGGCGCGCCACGACCTTCTCGACCAGACGCAATTTCTGCGCTTCGTTGGCGGCTTCGACCGCGGCCAAGATCCGCAGCGGCTGCCCTTGCTGTCGCGCTGTGAACTGGAGCGCGCGGACGTCCTTGGGGAAGCACGAGCCGCCGTACCCTGCCCCGGGGTACAGAAAATGGTAGCCGATCCGCGGGTCCGAGCCGATGCCGTGACGGACGTGCTCGATGTCGGCACCGAGCGTCTCGGCGAGATTGGCGAGCTCGTTCATGAACGAGATGCGTGTGGCGAGCATCGCGTTGGCGGCGTACTTGGTGAGCTCCGCCGAGCGCGCATCCATCACCAGCAGCCGTTCGTGGCTGCGCTGGAAGGGCGCGTACACCGCGCGCAGCAGCAGGATGGCACGCTCGTCGTCGGCACCGATGACCACCCGATCGGGCCGCATGAAATCCTCGACCGCCGCGCCCTCCTTGAGGAACTCCGGGTTCGAGGCGACGGCGAACGGCACCTGCGCGCCGCGCGCGGAGAGCTCGCCGGCGATCGTTTCCCGCACCCGGTCCGCGGTGCCGACCGGCACGGTCGATTTGTCGACGACGACCTTGTAGTCGGTCATCCGCCGGCCGATGTTGCGCGCGGCGGCGAGCACGTGCTTCATATCCGCCGACCCGTCCTCGTCCGGAGGCGTGCCGACGGCGATGAACTGCAGCGTTCCGTGGTGGACCGCCGCATCGATATCGGTCGTGAACTCGAGGCGGCCCGCGGCGACGTTGCGCCGGATCATCTCGGGCAGCCCGGGTTCGTGGATCGGCACCCCGCCGCGATTGAGGACATCGATCTTGTCGCGATCGATGTCCAGGCACAGGACGTCGTTGCCGACTTCGGCCAGGCACGCGCCGGTGACCAGCCCGACGTAACCGGTCCCGGTCATCGTGATCTTCACCTGGCGACTCCCAGAGTCGCGTTGATCCGTGCGAGCGCTGCGGGCGGATCGGCGGCCTGGGTGATCGGCCGCCCGATCACGAGATAGTCCGCGCCGTCGGCGATCGCCGCTTCGGGCGTCAGGACGCGAGCCTGATCATCGGGCCCGGCGCCGCCGGGCCGTATCCCCGGCGTCACCAGCTTGAAACGCGTGCCCAGCGCGCGGCGCAACATCGGAGCTTCGACCGCGGAACACACCACACCGTCCAGACCGCAGTCGGCGCTCAACCGGGCGAGCCTGAGCGCTAGCGCCTCGGGCGCGTCGGTGAAACCGATCTCCCGGAGCGCTGCGCCATCGAGGCTGGTCAGCACGGTGACCGCGATCAGCCACGGCCTGGGCGCGCTACGCTCCGCGGCGGTGCGAGCCACGGCATCGCGCGCCGCGGTCAGCATCGCGCGACCGCCGGCGGCATGCACGTCGAGCATCCACACCCCGAGCCGTGTGGCCGCTGCGCAGGCGTGAGCGACGGTGTTCGGGATATCGTGGAACTTGAGATCGAGAAACACCCGAAAGCCGCGGGCGATCATCGCGCGTATCGGCTCGGGCCCCGCGCCCACGAACAGCTCCTTGCCCACCTTGAGCGCGCAGCTCTCGGGGTCGAGCCGGTCGACGAGCGCGCTCACCGACCTCGGATCGGCGAAATCGAGCGCAACGATCACCTTCGGGTCGGCTGTACTCATCGCGATGCGCCGGAAAGGGTCCAGCTCACAGGGTCGCGGCACCGGGACACGGAGATACTCATTTGTCCTGCTCTGTGTCTTTCTGTCTCATTGTGAATTCGACGGTCAAACGTAGCCATCCGGAGTCTCCGTACGCCGCGGAGTATACGTCTCCCACTTGCCGCACCCAGGACAACGCCAGTAGTACTGCTTGGCTCTAAATCCGCACTGCTCGCAACGGTACATGCCCAGGCGCTTGATATGCTGCCCGACCAGACCCTTGACGAGCTCCAGATCGTGACGGCGCTCGGCGGGAGCCGCCAGCAGTTGCGCCTCGAGCAGCTTGTCGAGCCCGACCAGCGTCGGGTTGCGGGCGAGCTCGTCCTTGATCAGCTGGGCCGCCGCGTCGGCCCCCTGGTGCGAGAGCACCAGATTGAAGAGCGCGTTGAGCAGATCGAGCGACGGGTACTGGTCCTCGAAGCTGCGCAGGACGCGGATCCCCTGCACCACGTCTGCGGTCTTGCGGTAAGCGTCGGCCAGCCGATCGGCCACCAGTCCGAGAAAGGCCGGGTTCTGCGCCTCGATGCGCTGCCAGGCGGCGATCGCGGCCTTGGGGTCGCCCTGCTGGGCCGCCGCGTCCCCCAGCAGTATCGTCGCCCGCGTGCAGAGCTTGTACTCGGCGAGCGCCTGCTCGAGGTAGCGCCGCGCGTCGTCGAGCTGCGAGCGAAGTATGGCGTTTTGCGCGAGCTCGCAGTAGTAGTGCGCGATCTCCTTGAAATACGGCCGCTTGGCGAGCGCTTCCATGCGCTTGGAGACGGTGATGGCCTTCTGCCAGTCCTTCTCCTGTTCGAAGATCTGCAGCAGGAAGCCGAGCGATTGCAGCTCGAAGGGGCTGCCGTCGAGGCGGCCGAACAACTCCTCGGCTCGGTCCAGCAATCCTGCGCGGTGGAAATCCTGCGCCAGCTCGAACACCGCGACCTGACGCTTGTCGCCGGGCAGATCGGGCCGGTCGAGCAGATTCTGGTGCATGCGGATGGCGCGGTCGATCTCGCCCTGCCGCCGGAACAGGTTGCCGAGCGCGAAGTGCAGATCGATCGTTTGCGGATCGACTTTGACGACCTCGATGAACGATTCGATCGCCTTGTCCGGCTGCTCGTTCAACAGGAAGTTGAGCCCGCGGAAGTACGAAAGAGGCAGCGCGCGCGACTCGCGTAGCAGGTGAGAGATGTCGATGCGCGCGGCGATCCACCCGAGCGCAAAGAACAGCGCCGGGATCGGGAGCAGCAACCAGAGATCGATCTCCATCGCCCGCCCGTGCCCCGAGCGTCAGCGGGCGTCGACCGGCCGGGGAGCCGTCGTCGCCGCGCGGCGCTGCTCCTTGCGCAGGCGGGCGAGCTGGCGCTTCAGCCGCGCCGAACGCACCAGCCCGGCGAGCAGCCCCGCCGTGACGCCAGCCGCGAAAGCGATCAGCAACAGGAAGATCAGCGGGGCCTGCCACGAGAACAAGTTGTAGAAGCGCACGGTGACGAGCTCCGCGTTCTGCAGCGACAGGAACAGGAGGGCGACGAACAGGATGCCGCCGACGATCCAGCGCAGCAATACCATCAGGCGATCTCTCCAATCGCCCGCGCGGGGATCGGCTTCCCGATTCCACGCGACGAACCGGGGAGCCCGTTGCGACAGAGCGCGGCGCAGCGCGCCATCAGGTTTTCTTGAAGTCGACGCGTTCTCGCAATTCCTTGCCGGCCTTGAAATGCGGGACGTGCTTTTCCGGTACCTGGACCCGCTCGCCGGACTTCGGATTGCGTCCGGTTCGAGGCGGCCGGTAGTTCAAGCCGAAGCTGCCGAAGCCGCGGATCTCGATCCTCTGCCCTTTGGCCAAGCTCTCGGCCATGGCGTCGAGGACCATCTTCACCGCGATTTCGGCGTCTTTGGCTACCAATTGCGGGAACTGCGCCGCCAAGCGGTCGATCAGCTCCGATTTAGTCATCACGGGCTCGCCTACCCTTGATTCTTGTTGTCGAGCTTGGCCTTGAGCAGCGCGCCAAGGTTGGTCGTGCCGGCGCTGGCGCCCGAATTCTCGGCGCTCATGCGCTGCATGGCTTCGGCCTCTTCGGCATGATCCTTGGCCTTGATCGAGAGGTTGATGGAGCGGTTCTTGCGATCGATGTTGATGATCATCGCCGTGACCGCATCGCCTTCCTTCAGACGCGAGCGGATGTCCTCGACCCGGTCGCGGGCGACTTCGGAAGCGCGCAGATACCCTTCGACATCGCCCTCGAGCGCGATCACCGCGCCCTTGCCGTCGAGCGACTTCACGCTGCCGGTGACGATGTTGCCCTTGTCGTGGGTGGCGACGTAGTTCGAGAACGGATCGCCGTCGAGCTGCTTGATGCCGAGCGAGATGCGCTCGCGCTCGACGTCGATCGCCAGCACCACCGCCTCGACCTCCTGGCCCTTGCGATAGTCGCGCACCGCCGCCTCGCCGGGCAGCGTCCACGACAGATCGGACAGATGCACCAGGCCGTCGATCGAGCCGGGCAGGCCGACGAATACGCCGAAATCGGTGATCGACTTGATCATGCCCTTCACGCGGTCGCCCTTCTTGTGGTTCATGGCGAACTCTTCCCACGGATTGGGCATGCATTGCTTCATGCCGAGCGAGATGCGCCGGCGCTCCTCGTCGATCTCGAGAATCATCACCTCGACCTCGTCGCCGAGCTGCACCACCTTGGTCGGATGGATGTTTTTGTTGGTCCAGTCCATCTCGGAGACGTGTACAAGCCCTTCGATGCCCTGCTCGATCTCGACGAACGCGCCGTAGTCGGTGATGTTGGTCACCTTGCCGAACAGGCGCGTGCCGGTCGGGTAGCGCCGCGACAAGCCGACCCACGGATCCTCGCCGAGCTGCTTCATGCCCAGCGAGACGCGATTCTTTTCCTGGTCGAACTTGAGCACCTTCGCCGTGACCTCGTCGCCGACCGACAGCACTTCCGACGGATGCTTGACGCGGCGCCAGGCGAGGTCGGTGATGTGCAGCAGCCCGTCGATCCCGCCCAGATCGACGAACGCACCGTAGTCGGTGATGTTCTTGACCACGCCCTTGACTACCGCCCCTTCCTGCAGCGTCTTCAAGAGCTCCTCGCGCTCGGCGCCGAGGCTCGCTTCGAGCACTGCGCGGCGCGAGACGACGACGTTGTTGCGCTTGCGATCGAGCTTGATGACCTTGAACTCGAGCTGCTTGCCTTCGAAGGGCGCGGTGTCCTTCACCGGCCGGATGTCGACCAGCGACCCCGGAAGGAAGGCGCGAATGCCGTTCACCATGACGGTCAAACCCCCTTTCACCTTGCCCGTGACGACGCCGTGCACGACGCTGCCCTGCTCCATCGCGGCTTCGAGGTCCTGCCACGCCTTGAGGCGCTTGGCCTTGTCGCGCGAGAGCCGCGTCTCGCCGTAGCCGTCCTCGAGGCTCTCGATGGCGACGGTGACGAAATCGCCGGCCTTGACCTCGACCTCGCCCTTGTCGTTCTTGAATTCCTCGATGGGAATGAAGCTCTCCGACTTCAACCCGGCATTGACGACGACGATGTTGTAATCGACTCGGGTGACTTCGGCGGTGATCAGTTCGCCCTGACGCATCTCCTGCCGCGCGAGGGATTCCTCGAACAAGGCGGCAAAGTTTTCCTGCGGCTGGGCGGGTTGGTTGGTGGTGGCGGTTGCCATGAGTGAACGGTTTCCTGTTGCCTGTCCCATCGCCATGGGCCCTGGCGAGGAGTCGGTGGGTCATACCGCGGCGCCGGACAGCCCTGGTTTCGTCCGGCGCGGCGGGGTTCGCTTGCTCGTCCTGCTATGCGTTGCGCCTTCGATTGCTTGTTCCTCTCGCGTCAAGCTCGATCGCCTAAGGATGCAGAGCGCGGTATCGCTCCAGCACGAAGGCAACCCCGGCATCGATCGACAGGTCGGTCGTATCCAGGACGATCGCGTCGGCGGCGGGCGTGAGCGGCGCCACTGCCCGGCTGCTGTCGCGCGCGTCCCGGTCCCGGATGTCACGCAAAAGACTATCAAGTCTAACGGAGTTTCCTTTTTCTATCAACTGCTTATACCGGCGCCTCGCCCGCTCCTCGACGCTGGCGGTGACATAGACCTTGAGCGTCGCGTCCGGGAAGACGACGGTGCCCATGTCGCGACCTTCGGCGACCAGCCCGGGCGGCCGCCTGAAGGCCCTCTGGCGCGAGAGCAGCGCCCGCCGGACGCCGCCGAGGACGGCGACCCGCGACGAGGCGGCGCTGACCGCCTCGGTCCGCACGGCCGCGGTCACGTCGAGCCCGTCGAGCGTGATCGCGTTGTCGGCGAACCCGAACGCCGAGGCTTCGGCCGCGTGCGCGAGCCTCGCCTCGTCGTCGAGCGCAATGCCCGCGTTCAGCGCCATTAAAGCGACCAGGCGATACAGCGATCCGCTGTCAAGGTAATGAAAGCCCAGCGCTTGCGCCACGCCCTGCGCGATCGTGCCCTTGCCCGACGCGGCTGGGCCATCGATCGCGATCACCACCGGAGCATTGGTCATCGCGCCAGGCGGCCGAATTGGCCGAAGTAATCGGGAAAAGTCTTGCGCACGCACTGGGGGTCGTTGATGCGCACCGGGATCCCGCCCAGTGCCGCGAGCGAGAAGCCCATCGCGATCCGGTGGTCGTCGTAGGTGTCGATGGTCGCTGGGACGAGCCTGACGGGGGGCACGATCGACAGCCAGTCGGGACCGGTGTCGACCTGTGCGCCGAGCTTGGTGAGCTCGGCTGCCATCGCGGCGATGCGATCGGTCTCCTTGACCCGCCAGCTCCCTATATTCCGGAGCGTCGATCGGCCGTCCGCGAACAACGCCGCGACCGCGGCGGTCATCGCCGCGTCCGGCATCGCGTTGAAGTCGGCATCGACTGCGCGCAGCGGCCTCCGGCCCCGAACCTCGATCCAATCGGGCCCCGCCTCGACCGTAGCGCCCATCGCCGCAAGCGTCTCGGCAAAGCGCACGTCGCCTTGAATGCTGTCGCGGCCCACGCCTTCGACCCGCACCGGGCCGCCGCCGATGGCACCGGCAGCCAGGAAGTACGACGCCGACGAGGCATCGCCCTCGACGCTGATCCGCCCCGGAGTCGTGTAGGAAACGCCGGCCGGCACGTGCAGTCTGCGCCACTGCTCGCGTTCAACCGCAACGCCGAAGCGAGCCATGAGGTTCAATGTCATCTCGACGTAAGGCTGCGAGATCAGCTCGCCGATCACTTCGACGGCGGTCCCGCCGCCGGCGAGCGGCAGCGCCATGAGCAGCGCGCTCAGGAACTGGCTCGACACTTCGCCGCGGATCGCGACCGACTGGCCGGCGCGGAGGTGTCCCTTGCCGATCGCGAGCGGCGGGAAACCCTCTCGACCAAGGTAGCGAACCTCCGCGCCGAGGGCGCGCAGCGCGTCGACCAAATCGCCGATCGGCCGCTCGTGCATGCGTGCCACGCCCGAGAGCTCGTAGCATCCGCCGCACAGCGCAAGCACCGCGGTCAACGGCCGGAATGCCGTGCCTGCGTTGCCGAGAAACAAGCTCGCCTGCTTCACCGGGACCGTTCCCGCGCAACCCGTCACCGTCAGCTCGCGCCCCGACCGGCTGGGCTCGACGCGGATGCCCAGCGTACGCAAGGCGTCGAGCATGCGATCGACGTCCTCGGCATCGAGGAGGTTGGCCACTTCGGTGTTTCCGCGGGCGAGCGCGGCGAGCAACAGGGTACGGTTGGAGATGCTCTTCGAGCCGGGAAGCCGCACAGTGCCCGCCATCCGCGCGACGGGCTTGAGGTCGAGGTAGTCCATCGCCGGCGCGGGCGAGCCACCCGATCAGGGAACCTCTGAACAAGTCCCGCGTGGCCGCGACGGAGGCTTTCAGGGATGAGATGCGCGACAAAGCAGATCGCCCGGAAAGCCCCGTCCCTTCGGGTTTCGGGGCAATGGCCTCATCTGCGTTGTTGCGCGGCTTGCGAATAGGACGAGCTATTCGCTGCGCCGCGACGCCTAGCATCTGAAGCCATTGCGCCAGAAACGCGGCTCATGTGGGACTTGTTCAGAGGTTCCTTAGGTCGCTAGACCTCGTCGCCGCCGCTCTGCCGCGCGACCCAGGCATCGCGTGCCGCGTGAGCGCGCGCGAAGAGCGCCAGCAACGCATCGCCGTCGCGCGCTTCGAGCAGCGCGTCGATCCGCTCGAGCCCGTCGCGATACGCGGCGAGGTCGCGCCGCACAGCGTCGCGGTTGGCGAGGCAGATATCGCGCCACATCCCGGGATGGCTGCTCGCCAGTCGCGTGAAGTCGCGCAAGCCCGTTCCGGCGAGCTCGAAACACTCCTCGGCATCGGGTCGCGCGGCGAGCTCGGCGATCAAGGCGAAGGCGAGCGCGTGCGGAACGTGGCTCACCATGGAGAGGATCTCGTCGTGGCGCGCGGCTTCGAGCGTGCGCACCGCCGCACCGCTGTGCCTCCAGCACTCCGTCACGCGCGAGAGCGCCGTCGCATCGGTTTCGGGCAGCGGCGTGAGCACGACCAGCTTGTCGCGAAACAGCGCGTCGAACGCGGCCGCCGCGCCCGAGTGCTCGGTGCCCGCGATGGGATGACCGGGGACGAAACGCGGCAGCGCCGCGCCCAGATGCGCGCGGGCCGCCGCGACCACATCCTGCTTGGTGCTGCCGGTGTCGGTCACGACAGTCTCACGCCCCAGGCGCGGCGCAATCGCAGCGAACACCGAGAGCATTTGGCCGACCGGCGTGGCCACGAGCACGAGGTCGGCGTCGTTGACCTCTGCGGCCCATCCTTCCTCCAAGGTGAAGGCTTGGTCGACGAGCCCCAGCCTCCGCGCCGCGTCGAGATTGCTCCTGCTTCGGCCAACGCCGACCACTCTCGCGGCGCCGCCCGAGCGCTTCATCGCCAGCGCAAAGGAGCCTCCGATCAGGCCCACGCCGACGACGACGAGCTTGTCGATCCGCGTCATCGTGTGCCTGTCAACGCTCGAGCGCCGATGCGAGCGCCGCCAGGAAGCGCCGATTTTCCTCGGGCAAGCCGACCGTGACGCGCACGTGCTGCGGCAGCCCGTAGTTGGCGACCGGCCGCACGATCACGCCCCGTTCGAGCAAGCGCTCGTAGATGCGAGCGCCGTCGCCGACGTGCACGAGCAGGAAGTTGGCGTGCGACGGGACGTAGGCGATGTGCATGGCATCGAGCGCCGCTGTGAGCTGCGCCAGACCGACGCGGTTCAAGCGCGCGCTCTCGGCCACATAGGCGGTATCGCCCAGCGCAGCGAGGGCCGCCGCTTGCGCCACCGAGCTGACGTTGAACGGCTGCCGCACGCGGTTGAGCATATCGGCGACACCGGCATCCATCACGCCGAAGCCGACGCGCAAGCCCGCCAGCCCGTAGGCCTTGGAGAACGTGCGCGAGACGATGAGATTGGGGTGCGCCGCTACCCAGTTCACGGCGGGCGAGCGCTGCTCCGCATCGAGGTACTCGTCGTAGGCCTCGTCGAGCACGACCAGGACCTCGCGCGGTACCGCGGCGAGGAAGGCTTTCACTCGGGCCGGAGGCAGCCACGTGCCGGTCGGATTGTTCGGGTTGGCGACGAACACGATCCTCGTGCGCGGCGTGACCGCTCTTGCCATCGCTTCGAGATCGTGGCCGTAGTCGCGCGCCGGCACCTCGATGCCCGTCGCCCCGCGCGCCTGCGTGGCGAGCGGATAGACGGCGAACGCGTGCTGCGCATAGACCGCCTCGTCACCAGGACGCAGGAAGGCCTGGGTCGCCAACTCGAGCACGTCGTTCGAACCGTTGCCGAGCACGATCTGTCCGGGGTCGACGCCATGGCGCGCCGCGAGCGCTCTCTTCAAGGCGAAGCCATTGCCGTCCGGATAGCGGGTAATGCCGGCGCAGGCCGCGACGATCGCTTCGCGCGCTCTCGGGCTCGGCCCGCGCGGATTTTCGTTGGACGCGAGCTTCACGATCGTGTCTTCGGCGAACCCGTATTCGCGGGCGAGCTCTTCGATGGGCTTGCCCGGAACGTACGGCGAGATGCTGCGAACGTATTCCGGCGCGAGCGCCGCGGGTCCGCTACGATCATTGGCGCTCATCCGTTTTCTCCGGCAGTGCGACGCTGTCGGCTCATCAGGCGAGAGCGGCCGGGTACGAGCCCAGCAGCTTGAGGAACGGCGCGCGAAGCTTGAGCTCGGAGAGCGCCGCGGCAACGGCGGGCTCGCTCTGATGGCCCTCGAGATCGACGTAGAACAGGTATTCCCACAGTCCGGTGCGCGCCGGTCGCGACTCGAGCCGCGACATGGAGACGCCGTGCTTCGCGAACGGCTCGAGCAGCGCGTAGATCGCGCCGGGCTGGTTCTTCGCCGACATCACGAGCGAGGTTTCATCCCTGCCCGATGGCCCTGCACCGTGGCGGCCGAGCACCCAGAAACGGGTCGTGTTGTTCGGCTCGTCCTCGATGTGCCTGGCGACGACCTCGAGGCCGTAGATCGCCGCCGCGGCCTCGCCGGCGATCGCCGCCGCGCCGGGCTCGGACGCCGCAAGGCGCGCCGCTTCGGCGTTGCTCGCCACCGCGACCCGCGCCGCGGAAGGCAGATGCTGAGCCAGCCAGCGCACGCACTGCGCGAGCGACTGCGCATGCGAGTACACCTTGGTCACTGCATCGAGGCCCACACCCTTCGCGAGCAGGTTCTGCTGGATCCGAAGCTTGATCTCGCCGACGATGGTGAGCGGGGTCTGCAGCATCAGGTCCAGCGTTCGCCCGACCGCGCCTTCGCTCGAATTCTCGACCGGCACCACCGAGTGATCGGTGCGCCCGGCCTCCGTCGCGCGGAACACGTCGTCGATCGACGCGCACGGCTCGGTGGCGACCGATTCGCCGAAATGGCGGGTGACCGCCGCGTGGCTGTAGGTTCCGGGCGGGCCGAGGTACGCGACGCAGAGCTTCTGCTCGAGCGCGAGGCACGCCGACATGATCTCGCGGAACACGCCCGCGATCGCGTCGTTCGAAAGCGGTCCCCGGTTCTCCTGCACCACGCGGCGCAGCACCTCGGCCTCGCGCTCGGGACGATAGGCGGGACCGCTTTTCAAGCCGCCGATCGCCTTGGCGTGCGCGGCGCGCTCGGAGAGCAGCCGCAGGAGCTCGCGATCGAGCGCGTCGATTTCGGCGCGGCGGCGCTTGAGCTCGTCCTGATCGTCGCGATTGTCGTTGGCCATCATCCGCCTGCAGACCGCGGCGCCGACGCCGGCGGCGCACCGCCGGGCAGCGGTCGGCGCCGGTTATTCGCCGTTGTCGTCCTCGGTCTCGACCACGCGCTCGAGCCCCGCGAGCTTCTCGCCTTCGCCGAGATTGATCAGCGTGACGCCCTGCGTCGAGCGACCCATCTCCCGGATCGATTTCACGGGGGTGCGGATCAACACGCCGCCGGTCGAGATCAGCATCACCTCGTCGTCGGGCCGCACCAGCGCCGCGGCGACCACCTGCCCGTTGCGCTCGCTCTGCTGGATCGCGATCATGCCCTTGGTGCCGCGCCCATGGCGCGTGTGCTCGACGATGGGCGTGCGCTTGCCGAAGCCGTTCTCGGTGGCCGTCAGCACCGATTGCTCCTCGTCCTCGGCGACCAGCATGCTGATGACGCGCTGCCCCTGCTCGAGGAGCATCCCGCGCACGCCATGCGCGACGCGTCCCATCGGCCGCACGTCGGTTTCCTCGAAGCGCACCGCCTTGCCGCCCGAGCTGAACAGCATCACGTCGTGCTTGCCGTCGGTGAGCGCCGCACCCACCAGGAAGTCCCCGTCGTCGAGATCGATGGCGATGATGCCCGACGGCCGCGGGCGCGAAAACTCGGACAGCGGCGTCTTCTTCACCGTGCCGTGGGCGGTGGCCATGAACACGAAGCGGTCGTCGACGAACTCCTTGACCGGCAGGATCGCGGTGATCTTCTCGTGCTCGAGCAGCGGGACGAGGTTGACGATCGGCTTGCCTCTGGAGACGCGGCTGCCCTGCGGCACGTTGTACACCTTGAGCCAGTACACGCGGCCGCGATTGGAGAAGCACAGGATGTGGTCGTGGGTGTTGGCGATGAAAAGATGATCGATGAAGTCGTCTTCCTTGGTCGCGGCCGCCTGCTTGCCGCGCCCGCCGCGGCGCTGGGCGCGATACTCCGCCACCGGCTGTGCCTTCATGTAGCCGCCGTGCGACAGCGTCACCGCCATGTCCTCGGGCGCGATCAGATCCTCGATCGAGAGATCCACGCCCTGCGCGACGATCTCCGAGCGGCGCTTGTCGCCGAACTGATCGCGGATCGACTTGAGCTCGTCGGCGACGATGGTCGTCACCCGCGAGGGCTTGGCCAGGATGTCGATGAGGTCGACGATCTGCGCCATGACGTCCTTGTACTCGGTGGTGATCTTGTCCTGCTCCAAGCCGGTCAGCCGCTGCAGCCGCAAGTCGAGGATCGCCTGCGCCTGCGCGTCGGACAGGTTGTAGCCGCGCCCGTCGGGCCCGTCCTGCCAGCCGAATTCCGGCGCCAGGCCTTCGGGTCGCGCGGCCTCCGCGGCGGCGCGCCGGAGCATGTCCTCGACCAGCGCCGAGCGCCAGCGCCTGGCCATCAACGCCGTCTTCGCCTCGGCCGGGGCGGGCGCGGCCTTGATCAGAGCGATGATCTCGTCGACGTTCGACAGCGCCACCGCGAGCCCCTCCAGGACGTGCCCGCGCTCGCGGGCCTTGGTGAGCTCGTAGCGCGTGCGGCGGACGACGACCTCGCGGCGGTGGGCGTTGAAGTGCTCGAGGAACTGCTTGAGGTTGAGCAGTCGCGGCTGGTTGTCGACCAGCGCGACCATGTTCATGCCGAAGCTGTCTTGGAGCTGCGTGAGCTTGAACAGGTTGTTGAGGATGATGTCGGCCACCTCGCCGCGCTTGAGCTCGATGACCAGCCGCATCCCCTTCTTGTCGCTCTCGTTGCGCAAGTCGGCGATGCCCTCGAGTTTTTTGTCGCTAACGAGCTCGCCGATGCGCTTCAATACCTGATCGCCGCCGGCCTGATAGGGAAGCTCGTCGACGATGATCGCCTGCCGGTTTCCCTTCTCGAGATCCTCGATGTGCGTCCGGGCGCGAATGACGACACGGCCGCGCCCGGTGCGATAGCCCTCGCGCACGCTCTCGGTGCCGTAGATGATTCCCGCGGTGGGGAAATCCGGCGCTGGAACGTGCTCGATCAACTCGTCCACCGTTATTCCCGGGTTCTCGAGGAGCGCCAGGCAGGCGGTGACGATCTCCGACAGATTGTGCGGTGGGATGTTGGTCGCCATGCCGACGGCGATCCCCGACGAGCCGTTGACCAAGAGGTTGGGCAACCGCGTCGGCAGTACGGTGGGCTCGCGCTCCTTGCCGTCGTAGTTGGGCACGAAATCCACCGTCTCCCGGTCGATGTCGGCCAGCATCTCGGCGGTGATCTTCTGCAGGCGGCACTCGGTGTAGCGATACGCCGCGGGCGCGTCGCCGTCGACCGAGCCGAAATTGCCCTGGCCGTCGATCAGCGGGTAGCGCAGCGAAAAATCCTGCACCATGCGCACCAGCGCCTCGTAGGTCGCGGTGTCCCCGTGCGGGTGGTACTTCCCGAGCACGTCGCCGACGACCCGCGCGCACTTCACGTAGGGGCGGTTCCAGACATTGTTCGCCTCGTGCATGGCGTAGAGCACGCGGCGATGAACAGGCTTCAGGCCGTCGCGCACATCCGGCAGGGCTCGCCCGACGATCACGCTCATCGCGTAATCGAGGTAGGAATGCCGCATTTCGGCTTCCAGGCTGACCAGGAGGGTTTCTTTGGCGAACTGCTCCATCGGGAAATGCGCTCTTTGTCGGTTGAAAGCGTGAAAATCCGGGCTGGCCGACCGCTTTGGCGCTACTAACTCGGAAACGCCTCACAGCCGCCCTGGGCCCGCATGGTGCGGCAACGGCGAAAAATGCATAATTTTATCATGACCGTTGTATTCCCGCGACACTGCTAACGCTATTCTTGCCGGAATCTTTGCCAGGGCCAAAACCGGTATGCTATATTCAAGCGCAAAGCGCGCTTTGTCGTCGACTTGTAGCTCTTCTCCTCCCACCTGTCGTCAATCGCGCCTCGTGTTGCTGTTCCAGGTCAAAAGAAGCGAGTACACCACGATAATCAAGCCAAAGGGGTGAAAGTGATGAAACTTCGTCTGATAGCAACCATGGTGACCGGCGCGGCGGCAGCCACGCTGTGGTCGGCCGCTTTTGGCCAGGCCAACCCCCAGAACAGCGGCTATGTGCTGTTCGGCTATGGCCAACCGAACGCAAACATCTGGCGCAGCGGCTCGTACGGCGGCAAGCCCGGAGTCAACGACACGCTGTGCTGGAGGACGGGGTACTGGACGCCCGCGATGGCGATCGTCGAGTGCGACCCCGACTTGGTGCCGAAGCCCGCGCCGGCGCCGGCACCCGCGGTCACGCCGCCGCCTCCGCCGCCACCACCACCGGCTCCGGCGCCCGCACCGACGGTGCAGAAGATTACCCTGGCGGCCAAAGCGCTGTTCGACTTCGACAAAGCCGTCCTGAAGCCTGAGGGCAAGGCGGCCATCGACCGGGAAGTGATCAGCCGGTTGAGAGACGTGACCAAGCTCGAGCTCGTGCTGGTGACGGGGCACACCGACCGCATCGGCACGCAGGCGTACAACCAGAAGCTCTCCGAGCGTCGCGCCAACGCGGTGCGCGACTACCTCGTGTCCAACGGCGTGGCCAAGGACAAGATCGAAACCCTCGGCATGGGCAAGACGCAGCCGGTCCCGGGCGTGGTGTGCAACCAGGCCTATCCGAAGGAGCGCAAGGCCCTGATCGAATGCCTGGCGCCGAACCGGCGCGTCGAGGTCGAAGTCAAGGGCGAGGCGATGGGGCGTTGATCCGCGCGGGCGCTCGCTCGAAAAAGCCCCGCCTTGTGCGGGGCTTTTTTTTGGTCGAGCGTCGAGTTTTTTGGCCGAGCATCCGATGTCGAGCGTGAAGCCGCAAGCGCGTCTGAATCGCCTCGCAGTGTTACGCTAGACGCTCGGCGCTAGCTAGCTAAGCTAGAGGCTCGGCTCAGGTAATGGCTATCCCTGTCGACTTGTGCATCGCTGCGCGCTGGATCGTGCCGATCGAGCGTGCGGGTGTGCTCGAGCACCACACCCTGGTCGTCGACGGCGGGCGCATTGCTGCGGTCGTGGCGAACGCGACCGCCGAGCGCGACTTCGCCCCACGCGAGCGCGTCGCATTGTCGACGCATGCGCTGCTTCCGGGGCTCGTCAATGCGCACACGCACGCGGCGATGACGCTGTTGCGCGGCATCGCCGATGACCTGCCGCTGAAGCCCTGGCTCGAGCAACACATCTGGCCGCGCGAGGCGCGGCACCTGTCCGCAGAGTTCGTCCGCGACGGCACGCTGATCGCCGCCGGCGAGATGCTGCTCGGCGGAGTCACCTGCTGCGCGGATCAATACTTCTTCCCGGATGCCGCGGCGCGCGCGTACCGGCAGAGCGGCATGCGCGCGTTCATCGGCCTGCCCGTGCTCGACTTCCCGACGCCGTACGCCGCAGACGCCGACGCGTGCCTGCAAGAGGGCCTGGCCGCGCGCGACGCGTGGAAGCACGAGCCTAAATTTGCATTCGCGCTGGCGCCACACGCTCCGTACACGGTCGGCGATTCGAGCTGGGAGAAGATCGTCGTCTACGCCCGGCAGCTCGATCTTCCGATCCAGACCCACCTGCAGGAAACGCGCGCCGAGCTCGAGCACAGCCTGGCAGCCGCCGCGATGTCTCCTCTCGCGCGCCTCGAGCGGCTCGGCGTCACGGGACCGAATTTCATCGCCGTGCATGCGGTGCACCTCGCCGATTCCGATCTGGATCTACTCGCCGCGCAGAGCTGCCAGGTCGTCCACTGCCCGGCGTCGAATCTCAAGCTCGCCAGCGGCATCGCACCGGTCGCGAAGCTTAAAGCGCGCGGCGTGAATGTCGCGCTCGGCACGGACGGCGCGGCGAGCAACAACCGCCTGGACATCCTGGGCGAGGCGAGGCTTGCCGCGCTGCTCGCCAAGGTGGTGAGCGGCGACGCTGCGGCGCTGCCAGCCGCCGTCGCGCTGCGCATGGCCACGCTCGATGGCGCGGCGGCGCTGGGCCTCGATGCGGCCATCGGCTCGCTCGCGCGGGGCAAGCAGGCCGATGTGCTCGCCGTGAATCTCGGCGCGTTCGAGCACGCGCCCTGCTACGATCCGATCTCGCACCTGGTTCACGTCGCAGGACGCGGCGAGGTCACCGACGTCTGGGTCGCCGGAGAGCGCCTCGTGCGCGACGGTGCGCTGACCGCGCTCGATCCCTTCGAGCTGGCGACGCGGGCGCGTCTGTGGCAGGAGCGCCTGGAGAATCCGTGAACGCTTTATACTGACGCCTATGGTCAACGCCGATCCTGCCGAGCTCGCCAAGTTCGGAACGCTCGCCCACTGCTGGTGGGACCCGGGCAGCGAGTTCAAGACGCTGCACGACATCAACCCGCTGCGCCTCGACTACATCGAGCGCAGGGCCGGCGGGCTCGCCGGCAAGCGCGTGCTCGACGTCGGCTGCGGCGGCGGAATCCTCACCGAGTCGATGGCGCGCGCCGGAGCGAAGGTGACCGGCATCGATCTGTCCGACAAGGCGCTCAGTGTGGCCCGCTTGCACCAGCTCGAGTCGGGTGTGGACGTCGAGTACCGTTTGCTGGGCGCGGAAGCGCTGGCCTCCGAGGCGCCCGCCGGTTTCGACGTCGTCACCTGCATGGAGCTGCTCGAGCACGTTCCCGACCCGGCGTCGACCGTCGCGGCGTGCGCGAAGCTCACCCAACCCGGGGGGCTCGCGGTCTTCGCGACGATCAACCGCAATGCGAAGGCTTATCTCTTCGCCGTTATCGGCGGCGAGTACGTGTTGCGGCTGCTGCCGCGCGGCACTCACGATTACGCGCGCTTCCTGAAACCGTCCGAGCTTGCGGCGTTCGCCCGCCGCGCGAGCCTCGAGCCCGACGACCTGATCGGTATGACGTACAACCCGCTCGCCAAGACGTATCGACTCGAAGCCGATACGTCGGTCAACTACATCGCCACGTTCCGACGCGATGTCTAGCCCGCCCGAGCCACGGCCGCTGCCGGTCCGCGCGGTGCTGTTCGACCTCGATGGCACGCTCGCGGACACCGCGTCCGATCTCGCCGCCGCGCTGAATCGCGTGCGGGCCGATCGTGCGCTGCCGCCGCTCGCCGTCGCTACGCTGCGCCCGCACGCGTCCGACGGCAGCCGGGGCATGCTTGGCGCGGGGCTCGGCGTCACCCAGGATGATCCCGAGTGGGAGGCCCTCAAGGACGCATTCCTCGATTATTACGCCGCGGCGCTGGCGGTTCACACCCGGCTGTTCGCAGGGGCCGAGCACGCGTTGGGCGCGATCGAGGACCGCGGGCTCGCCTGGGGCGTGGTCACCAACAAGGCAGCGCGCTTCACGCTGCCGCTGCTCGAACATCTGGGCATCGCAGCGCGCGCCGGCGTCGTCGTGTGCGGGGACACGACCCCGAAGACGAAACCGCATCCAGCGCCGCTGTTACACGCGGCCACGCTGCTAAGGGTGGACGCCGCGAGCTGCGTCTACGTCGGCGACGCCGAGCGCGACGTCGCCGCCGCGCGCGCCGCCCGAATGGCGGCGCTGGTGGCGAGCTATGGCTACATCGCACCGGAGGTGGCGCCCCAATCGTGGGCGCCGGACGGGCTCATCGACTCGCTGCCCGAGGTGCTCGAGTGGCTGCCTGTGCGGGTCTAAAGCGCCGCCGCAAAGAGGCAAGGGCCACCAAGAAAAGAGGGTTCAGAGCGGTGCTTTCTTGGCCCGTCGAGCCTCTTCGCGATGAGCTCTTCGTCGGCCTTCACGCTGGACACGCCCCCGCATTGAGATAGAGCCACTGCTGCGGCTTGCCGTCGCGGCTGCCCGATACCCACACCGCTTGGCTCCGCGTCAACGGCTTCAGCACCGTGCCGGCGATGTCTTCGGGCAGTGAGAGCGCGATGCCGTTGGCACGCTCGACCCGATCGCCGTTCCTCAAGCCCATCATTCCCGCGAAGCCGCTCTGATCACGGACGATGAGACCGCCGGGGCCGGGCTGCAGCAGCGCCTTCCACGTGCCGGGGGCGCTGATCATGCCGGAGAGCAATTCCGCGTTCAGACGCAGGATCGGGCCCGCAAAACCGATGGGCACACTGCATGGGGTCTGCTTGACGCTCGACGTCGCGACCGCGACGCGCCCTTGGTCGCTCACGCTCGCGGGCCGCAAGGCCATCTCGCGTCGAGCGCCGCCCTCCAGCAGCGTCACGCCTCCCGGACGGATTGCTTCGAGGCGGATCCCCGGCGCGACGTCCGCGCCCGCCGCGACGAACAACGCCCCGCGCGTTCCGGCACGGAACAGCGCGTAGCCCTGCCCGTCGCGCTGTGCGAACACGCCAAGCAACCGCAAGTCGCCCACGGCGTTCGACGGCGCATTCGTGGCGACGGCTGGCGCGCCCGGGCCGAACAGGTGCGCGTCCGCAATGACGCGCAGCGCATCGGCCCCGATCCGCGGCGGAGGCAACGTTGCCGGCGTCGGGCCGAACCAGCGCCAACCCCAATACGCGAGCACGAGCGCGAGCAGCGCCAACGCTGCGAGCGTCGCGCCGGCGGCGAGCAGTCTCCATGGCCACGGCAGCGCGGAGCGCGCGCGATCGGTCGCGTATAATTCGGCCTCGCTCACCTCGTCTGTCGTCACGTTGAATCCCCAGCTCGCGTTGCTGCAGCCCTATCCGTTCGAACGGCTGCGCACGCTGCTGGCGGGGATCGCACCGCCGGCCAAGCGGCCGATCAATCTGTCGCTGGGCGAGCCCAAGCATCCGACACCGCAGCTCATCCTCGATGCGCTCGCCGCCGGCGCGAAAGGCCTCGCCAATTATCCCACAACGGCCGGTGCGGCCGCGCTGCGCGAGGCGATCGCCGCCTGGCTCGCGCGTCGCTACGGGCTCGCGCCGCTCGATCCCGCAACACAGGTGCTGCCGGTTTTAGGAAGCCGCGAAGCGCTGTTCGCGTTCGCGCAAACCGTAATCGACGCGAGCCGTGTCGGCGCAACGGTCGTCGTGCCCAATCCCTTCTACCAGATCTACGAGGGCGCGGCGCTCCTCGCGGGGGCGACGACGCATTGCGTCAACAGCCTCGCCGAGAACGGTTACGCGCCGCGCTGGGACGACGTGCCCGAGACCGTGTGGGCACGCACGCAGCTCCTCTACGTGTGCTCGCCCGACAATCCGACCGGGCGGGTGATGACCCGCGAGGATTGGGCGCGGCTGTTCGCGCTGTCGGACCGATACGGTTTCGTCATCGCCGCCGACGAGTGCTATTCCGAAGTCTATTTCGACGAGGCACGTCCGCCACTGGGCTCGCTCGCCGCGGCGCGATCGCTCGGTCGCGACGCCTATCCGCGCCTGGTGTCGTTCGGCAGCCTGTCGAAGCGTTCCAACGCGCCGGGAATGCGTTCGGGATACGTCGCCGGCGACGCCGCGCTGATCAAGGCGTTTCTGCTCTACCGGACCTACCACGGCTCGGCGATGTCGCCCGCGGTCGCCGCGGCGAGCATCGCGGCATGGGGCGACGAGACGCACGTGCGCGCCAACCGCGCCAAGTACGCCGAGAAATTCCGGCTGCTGACCCCGCGCGTCGCCAGCGTGTGCCCCGTGACGCCTCCCGATGCGGCGTTCTACCTGTGGGCGAAGGTACCCGACGACGACGCGCAATTCGCGCGGCGCCTGTACAGCGAAGAGGCGGTCACTGTATTGCCCGGCAGCTTTCTCGCGCGCCAAGCCGACGGCGTCAATCCGGGCCGCGGCTACGTGCGCATCGCGCTGGTGGCCGAGCTCGACGAGTGCGCGGAGGCGGTCGAGCGGCTGCTCCGCTTCGCGCATCGGGGCTGATACGCCGCGCCCGGCTCATCCGCGGCGAGCGGCACTTCGTCGCCGCCGGGGACACCCTGTCGCCGAAGCGCGGCTTGGCGGCTTTCGACGCGTAGAATCGGCCGCGATGACTTCGAACGCTGTTTCCGAGCTTCCCTCGGCCACGTGGCGGAGCCGCATCTTGGCGGGCTTTCGCTGCTCGTGGCAGACCATTGCGTTGATCTTTGCGATTAATACCGGTGTGGCCGCGATTCTCTACACCGAGGAGACGCGCGCTTTCTGGCATCCCTTCGTCACTGCCCAGTCTGTTGGCCTTTCCATCGCTTACGCGGTCAATGCCGTGCAGCCCTGGGAAAGCGCGCGTCCGTTGCGGCGGTTGCTCGGCGCGATAGCCGGCGGGACCGTGGTGGGTATGGTGTTGTTGCTCGTCATCAAGGGCTACATCATTGGCGACCCCGAGTACCACGTCGACAACCTGCAGGGGTACGCGTCACCCGGGCGGTTCGCGGGCACAGCTGTCGGCGGCTTTGTGATTGGCCTTTGCGTCAGCCTGTTCTTCCTGCTCAAGAACCGTGAGGCATGGGCGCGCGCCGCCATGCTCAAGGCCGAGGCGGATCGCAACCTCCTCTCCAAGCAGGCGATCGAGGCGCAGCTCAAGCTCATGCAGGCGCAGATCGAGCCGCACTTCCTGTTCAACACCCTCGCCTCGGTCCAGTTCCTGATCGAGACCGAACCGCCGAAGGCAGGGCAGATGCTCGGGCACCTGCTCGCATATCTCCGCGCCGCGGTGCCGCAGCTTCGTTCCGGCAGCACCACCCTGGGCCAGGAGACAGATCTCGCCCAGGCCTACCTTTCGATCATGCAGATGCGCATGGGAGCGCGCCTCGGCTTCGCGATTGATGTGCCGGACGAGCTGCGGCCGCACCACCTCCCGCCGATGCTGCTCATGTCGCTGGTCGAGAACGCGGTCAAGCACGGCATCGAGCCGCTCGCGCAAGGCGGTACGGTACGCATCGAAGCACGCCACGCCGGCGAGCCCCTGGTGATCGCGGTCTCCGACAACGGGCGTGGCCTTGCCGACAAGCTCGGCAATGGCGTCGGGCTCACTAATCTGCGCGAGCGGCTCAAGGTGCTCTACGGCGAGAGAGCGCGCTTCACGCTCGAAGAAATCGCCCCGCACGGCGCACGCGCGACCATCGAAATACCGCATGGCTTCGATGACTAGCCATCCCACCGCACTCATCGCCGAGGACGAGCCGATGCTGCGGGCGCAGCTCCGCACGCGGCTCACGCAGGCGTGGCCGGAGCTCGCCATCGTCGCCGAAGCCGAGAACGGTGAGCAGGCGTTGGCGCTGTGGCGCGAGCTCGAACCCGACATCGCGTTTCTCGATATCCGGATGCCGGTGCGCTCCGGGCTCGAAGTCGCCGAGACGCTCGCCGGTGCATGCCACATCGTGTTCGTCACCGCCTACGACGAGTACGCCGTTACGGCGTTCGAGCAGGGCGCGGCCGACTACGTGCTGAAGCCGGTCACGCCCGAACGCATGGCGAAGGTGGTCGACCGCCTCAAGCAGCGGCTCGACCGTCCGGCTCCGGACCTCGCCACCGTGCTCGCGCAGCTCGGGGCACGTGAGTCCGGAGGCCCACTGCGCTGGATCAAGGCGTCGCTCGGCGCCTCGATGCGCCTGATTCCGGTCGACGACATCTGCTACTTCCAGGCCGAGGACAAATATACCAAGGTCGTTGCGGCCGACGGAGAAGCCCTGATCCGCAAGACGATCAGAGAGCTCTTCGCGGACCTCGACCCGGAGCTCTTCTGGCAGGTCCACCGCGGCACCATCGTGAATCTGCGCGCGATCGCGCGCGTCGACCGCGACTACCGCGACCAGCCGCTCATCATCCTCAAGGCGCGTCCCGAGAAGCTCACCGTCAGCCGCACCTTCGCGCATCTGTTCAAGGCGATGTAACGTGTAGCCCGGGCTGAGCCGAGCGAACCCGGGGGGCACACGCCCAGGGATGAAACGACGTCCCGGGTATCGCGCTTCGCGCTCAACCCGGGCTAAGGGGAGGGCTAAGGGCCGAGTCGCGGCAATCGTCCACTCCGCGTAAAATTCATCTTTTGTCCCCATTTTCGCGACTCCCTGATGGAAAGCCTGCAAGCCACCATCGAAGCCGCCTGGGAGCGGCGAACCGAGCTCGCGCCGCACTCCGCGCCGCACGAGGTGCGCGAGGCGGTCGAAGCCGCCATCGCGGAATTGGACGCGGGCCGCCTGCGGGTCGCCGAGAAAGTCGATGGGCGGTGGACGACGCACCAGTGGCTCAAGAAGGCGGTACTGCTCTCGTTCCGCCTTGCGCAGAGCGTGCCGATCGGGCTCGGCGGCCCCGAGGCAGCGTTTCGCTTCTATGACAAGATTCCGACCAAGTTTGCGCGCTTCGACGACAAGGCTTTCGCCGAGGCGGGCGTGCGCGTGGTGCCCCCCGCAGTCGCGCGGCGCGGCGCGTACATCGCGCACAATGTCGTGCTCATGCCCTCTTACGTCAACATCGGCGCCTACGTCGACGAAGGCACGATGGTCGACACCTGGGTGACCGTCGGCTCGTGCGCCCAAATCGGGCGCAACGTGCACCTCTCCGGTGGCGTGGGTATCGGCGGGGTGCTTGAACCGCTGCAAGCCAACCCCACCATCATCGAAGACAACTGTTTCATCGGCGCCCGCTCGGAGGTCGTCGAAGGCGTGATCGTGGAAGAGAATTCCGTGCTCGGCATGGGCGTGTTCATCGGTCAGAGCACGAAGATCTTCGACCGGGCGACCGGTGAGGTGACGTATGGGCGCGTGCCGGCGGGCTCGGTCGTCGTCGCGGGGAGCCTCCCCTCGGGCGACCAGGGTTGTCATCTTTACTGTGCCGTGATCGTCAAGCAGGTCGATGCCAAGACCCGCGCGAAGACCGGCATCAACGAGCTGCTGCGCACATGAAAAACACCGTTGCCGGACCCGACGAAATGTCCGTATCGCTCAAGTCTGCCGAGGACGTCGCCAAGATGCGCGTGGCGGGCGCGCTCGCCGCCGAGGTCCTCGACTACATCGCCCTGCACGTCGTCGCGGGGGTGACGACCGCCGAGCTCGATCGGCTCTGCCACGCCTACATGGTCGACGTTCAGGGCACGATTCCGGCGCCGCTCAACTACGCGCCCCCGGGCTATCAGCCGTTCCCCGCCTCGGTCTGCACGTCGGTGAACCACGTCGTGTGCCACGGGATCCCCGGCGACAAGAAGCTCAAGAGCGGCGATATCGTGAACATCGACATCACCGTGATCAAGGACGGTTTCCACGGCGACACGAGCCGCATGTTCTACGTCGGCGCTGCGCCGATCCAGGCGCGGCGCTTGTGCGAGGTCACCTATGAGGCGATGTGGAGGGGTATTCGCGCGGTCAGGCCCGGGGCGCACCTCGGCGACATCGGCGCGACCATCCAGCGCCATGCGGAGAGCCACGGCTTCTCGGTCGTGCGCGAATTCTGCGGCCACGGGATCGGCCGGCAATTCCACGAAGAGCCGCAGGTGCTCCACTATGGCCGCCCGGGCACGGGGCTCAAGCTGCAGCCGGGGATGACGTTCACCATCGAGCCGATGATCAATGCGGGGCGCGCGGCGATCCGCTGCCTCGCCGACGGCTGGACCGTCGTCACCGCCGATCACAGCCTGTCCGCGCAGTGGGAGCACACCGTGCTCGTCACCGAGTCCGGCTACGAAGTGTTGACGGTCTCGCCGGGCACGCCGCCTCCCGCGGCCGGCTGACCCACCGCCTTGAGCACCGTTGTCGTTCCCGCGCCGGACCGCATCGCGAGCGCGCCGGCGGGGCGCTGGAAGCACGAGCTCGAGGCCGGCCGACGCGCGCTGCAAGCCTCATACCGAGAGCACGGCCGGCCGCGCCGGCTGCTCGTCGCGCAGGCGCGGCTGACCGACCGCGTTCTGCGCGGGCTTTGGGCTGAGATCGATCCGCCGGGCGGCTGCGCGCTGGTCGCGGTCGGCGGGTACGGCCGCGGCGAGCTCTTCCCGCATTCCGATGTCGACGTCGTCATCCTGCTGCCGAAACCGCTGGGCGACGAGAGCGGCGCCGGCGCAGCGAGCGCCATCGAGCGCTTCATCGGCCTGATGTGGGACACCGGTCTCGAGATCGGGCACAGCGTGCGCACCATCGAGGAGTGCGAAACCGAGATGGCGGGCGACGCCGTCATCCGCACCAGCCTTCTCGAGCGGCGACTGCTCGCCGGATCGCGAGCGCTGTACGCGCGCTTTGTTCGCCGCTTCGACGCCACGCTCGACGTGCCCGCGTTCTACGAGGCGAAGATGCTCGAGCAGCAGCAGCGTCACCTGCGCCACCAGGACACGGCGTACAACCTCGAGCCCAACCTCAAGGAGAGCCCGGGCGGACGCCGCGATCTGCAGACCATCCTCTGGATCGCCCGCGCCGCGGGCCTCGGTCGGAGCTGGCGCGAGCTCGCCGCGCACGGCCTGATGACCCCGGCGGAGGCGCGCGATCTCGCCCGACACGAGCGGCTGATCGACGACCTGCGCATTCGGCTGCACTATCTCGCCGGCCGACGGGAGGATCGTCTGGTCTTCGACGTCCAGAGCGCGCTCGCGCACGAGCTGGGATTCCGCGACACTGGGACCCGGCTCGCCTCCGAGCAGCTCATGCAGCGCTACTATCGCGCCGCCAAGTCGATCCGGCAGATCAACGTCATCCTGCTGCAGAACCTGCACGCCCGGCTTTTTCCCGGGCAGGTCAGCGCGCGGCCGATCGACGCGGACTTCCAGGCGGTCGACGAGCTGCTCGACCTCCGGGACGAGGAGCTCTTCGCCAAGCGGCCGGCGGCGATCCTCGAGGCCTTTCTGCTGTTGCAGCAACATCCGGAGCTCAAGGGCATGTCGGCGCCGACGCTGCGCGCGCTGTGGCGCAACCGCCACCGCGTCGACGCGGCGTTCCGGCGCGATGCGCAGAACCGCGCGCGATTCCTCGCGATCCTGCGCCAGCCGCGCGGTGTGACCCACGAGCTGCGCCGCATGAACCAGTACGGCATCCTTGCCCGCTACCTGCCGGCGTTCGGCCGCATCGTCGGCCAGATGCAGCACGATCTGTATCACGTCTACACGGTCGACGAGCATATCCTGATGGTGATCCGTAACCTGCGTCGCTTCACTCAGGCGCAGCACGCGCACGAGTACCCGTTGTGCTCGCGGCTGATCGCCGACTTCGCGCGCCCCGAAGTGCTCTACCTCGCTGCGCTGTTCCACGACATCGCCAAGGGCCGCGGCGGCGACCACTCCTCACTCGGCTCCTCCGACGCGCGGCGGTTCTGCCGGCAGCACGGTCTCGAGCCCGAGGACACCCGCCTGGTCGGCTGGCTGGTGGAGCAGCACCTGACGATGTCGCTCACCGCGCAAAAGCAGGACATCTACGATCCGGCGGTCGTGACGGCCTTCGCGGCCAAGGTCGCGAGCGAGCGGCGGCTCGCGGCGCTCTACCTCCTCACGGTGGCCGACATTCGGGGGACCAGCCCCAGGGTGTGGAACGCCTGGAAGGCGAAGTTGCTCGAGGAGCTGTTTCACGCCACGCAGGCGGAGCTCACCCGCGGCTCGGCCACCCACACGCTCGACGATAGCCTCGAAGCGCGCCGCCGCGAGGCGGTACGCCAGCTTCGCCTTTACGCCGTGCCCGAGGGCGCCGAACAGAGCCTATGGCGCAAGCTCGACAGCATCTACTTCCAGCGGCACAGCGCCGACGAGATCGCCTGGCACGCGCGTCAGCTCTACTTCCGCGTCGAGAGCAAGGAGCCCGTCGTCAGGGCCCGGCTCTCCCGCGCCGGGGTCGGGCTCCAGGTCATGATCTACCTGCCGGACCAGAGGGCGCTGTTCGCGCGCATCTGCGGCTTCTTCGGCCGGGCGCGTCTTTCGATCCTCGACGCGAAGGTCTACACCACGCGCCATGGCTACGCGCTCGACACATTCACCGTGCACGATCCGGCGAATCCCAACGCCGCATACCGGGCGGCGATCAGCTACGTCGAGTTCGAGCTCAAGCGCGCGCTCACCGAAGGCGGTCCGCTCGAGCCTCCGCCGGTCGGCCGCGTGAGCCGGCATCTCAAGCATTTCCCGCTGACACCCGAAGTGCGCCTGTTTCCCGACGACAAGGGCACGCACTACATCCTCGAGCTCGTCGCCGGCGACCGGCCGGGGCTGCTCGCGCGGATCGCATACACGCTCGCGGCCGCCGACGTCAACGTCGAGAGCGCTCGGATCAACACGCTGGGCGAGCGCGCCGAGGACGTGTTCTTGATCGACGGCGCACCGCTGCACGACGAGGCGGCGCTGCTGCGGCTCGAGACCGAGCTCTACGATCAGCTACGGCTGGGATAGGGAGGATTCACAGCGAGACGCGCAGCCACAGGGAAGATCAAGAACTTGCTTTCCTCGGTGTCTCTGTGCCTGCTTGTGGATCAACCGTCTCACTCGTCGACGACGTCGGTATCCGGAAACAAAACGTCGGTGAAGCCGAACAGCCGCAGGTCGCGCATGCGCATCGGGTAGAGGATGCCGTCGAGGTGGTCGACCTCGTGCTGGACCACGCGGGCGTGAAACGCCGAGACCTCGCGCTGGATCGGCCGGCCGTCCGGGTCGAACCCGGTGTAGCGCAGCCGCGTAAAGCGCGGCACCTGACCGCGCAAGCCCGGAACCGACAGACAGCCCTCCCAACCGTCTTCCATGTCCGTCGTTAGAGGTGTCAGCACCGGGTTGACCAGCTCGGTGTAGGGTACCGGCTCGGCATCCGGATAGCGCTCGTTGTGCTCGAAACCGAAGATCACCACGCGCAGCCCCACGCCGATCTGCGGTGCGGCCAGCCCCGCGCCGCGCGCGGCGATCATCGTCTCGCGCAGGTCGCCGATGAGCTCCTTCAGCTCCGGCGTACCGAAGCGCTCGACCGACTTCGCGCGTTCCAGCAGCCGGGGATCACCCATTTTCAGGATCGGTCTAATCACGTCACTTCATCTCCTGTACGACCCGCCCGATCAACACCTTGACCTTGTCCATCGCGGTTTCAAGCACCCGGGCAATGCGCTCGGTCGATACCGCCTGAGCGCTCTCGCCGCGGCCCGCGGCATGGTTGACGACCACGGCGATGGCTGCGTACGGGATGCCGAGCTCGCGGGCGAGCGCGGTCTCGGGCATCCCGGTCATGCCCACCAGCGTCGCGCCGTCGCGCTCCATGCGGTCGATCTCCGCCGCGGTTTCGAGCCGCGGGCCGGAAACGGCTCCGTACACGCCGCCGTCGTGGATCGCGATCCCGGCGGCACGAGCCGCCGCAAGGCAGCGCGTGCGCAGATCGACGCTATAAGGCTGGGTGAAGTCGACATGCACGACTTCGCGATCGCTGCCGTCGAAAAACGTCTGCTCGCGCCCGCTGGTGTAATCGATGAGCTGATGCGGCAGCGCCAGATCGCCGGGAACGTACGTTGCCGCGATAGCGCCCACCGAAGCCACCGCCAGGATCGCGTCGACGTCGCGGTGCTTGAGCGCCCACAGGTTGGCGCGGTAGTTCACCCGATGCGGCGGAATCGTGTGGCCGTGGCCGTGGCGCGCCAGGAAGACCACGTTCCGGCCCGCGAGCTGACCGAAGATGAGCGCCGATGACGGCTCGCCGTACGGCGTGCGAACGACTTCGCGGTGTGCGACCGCGAGCGTCGACAGGCGGGTGAGCCCGCTGCCCCCGATGATCGCCAGCATGGGAACTG
Source organism: Casimicrobiaceae bacterium (assembly GCA_036382945.1). GTDB lineage: Bacteria > Pseudomonadota > Gammaproteobacteria > Burkholderiales > Casimicrobiaceae > PALSA-1003. Next base: position 2,849 of record DASVPH010000125.1, on the reverse strand, counting down.
TGTGCGCGAGAATAGGATAAACGCACCCGGCCGTCGCGGAAAAACCGCGCGCGGAGCCGCCGTGCCAGTTGTTACTTTGCTTGAGCTTGGTTATTCTTGTCAATTCATGACATTGGCAAGCCGGCGGGCGGTGCTGCGATTCGCCCCGCGAGCCGGCTCAAGCGACATGTACCTCGACCGACTGTTCAAGCTGATGGCGGAGAAGCAGGCCTCGGACCTGTTCATCTCCTGCGGCGCGCCGATCAACATCAAGATCAACGGCGTCGTGTCGGCCATCTCCACCCAGCCGATGGACGTCGAGACGGTGCGCCGCATCGCCTACGAGCTCATGACCAAGGACCAGGCGCGCGAGTTCGAGAACGAGATGGAGATGAATCTCTCGTATCTCGACCGCAGCGTCGGCAACTTCCGGATCAGTATCCTCCGCCAGCGCGGCACGATCGCGCTGTGCATCCGCTACGTCCGCAGCCACATCCCGCCGTTCGAGGAGCTGAAGCTGCCGCCGGTGCTGCTGAACCTGGTCACGGAAAAGCGGGGTCTGGTGCTCATCGCGGGGGCGACCGGCGCCGGCAAGTCGACTACGCTGGCGGCGATGATCGACTATCGCAACAGCAACAGGTCGGGGCACATTCTCACGATCGAGGACCCGATCGAGTACCTGTTCGAGCACAAGCAATCGATCGTCAACCAGCGCGAGATCGGGGTCGACACGCTTACCTACAACAAGGCGCTGGGCAACGCCCTGCGCGAGTCGCCCGACCTGATCATGATCGGCGAGGTGCGCGATCGCGAGACCATGCAGCAGGCGCTGCTGCACACGCTGACCGGGCACCTGTGCCTGTCCACGATCCACGCCAACAACAGCTACCACGCGCTGTCGCGGATCATCAACATGTTCCCCTACGACGCGCGCTCGGGGCTGCTGTCCGACCTGTCGATCGGGCTGCGGGCGATCATCTCGCAGCGGCTGGTCCGCAACAAGGAAGGCGCGCAGCAGCCCGCGGTCGAGATCCTGCTCAACACCTCGCTCATCGGCGAGCTGATCAAGAACGGCGAGATCACGCAGATCAAGGAGGCGATGGAGCAGAGCCTGTATCCCGGATCGCAGACCTTCGAGCAGGCGCTGTGCCGGCTCTACCTCGACGGCGTGATCGCCTACGAGGAGGCGCTCTCCGCCTCGGACTCGCCGACCAACCTGGCGTGGCTGGTCAACCAGAACGCACCGTCCGCGCGTAGCGAGTCGGTCGAAGCCGGCGAAGCGTCCCAGGCGCCGAGCGCGAGCTTCGCCAAGGTCGAGATCGATCCGGAGCTCTTGAACCGCGACCGCTGAAGACGCGAGCTGCGGCTTTCTTCGCGGCTTCACCCATGAGCACCCCGACGTGGCGACGACGACAAGTCCCACCGCGACGCTCGACCTCGCCTGCGAGCTGATCGCGCGTCGCTCGCAAACCCCCGACGATGCCGGCTGCCAGGAGATCCTGAAGGCGCGCCTCTCGGCCGCCGGCTTCCGCTGCGAGACGGTCGACTCGGACGGCGTGACCAACCTCTGGGCGCGGCGCGGCAGCGCGCGACCGGCGGTATGCTTTGCCGGACACACCGACGTCGTCCCCACCGGCCCGGTGGACGCCTGGGACTCCGATCCGTTCACCCCGACGCTCCGCGACGGTTTCCTGTACGGGCGCGGGGCTGCCGACATGAAATCCTCGCTCGCGGCGTTCGTGGTCGCCGTCGAGCGCTTCGTCGCCGTGCACGGCGAACACCCAGGGTCGATCGCGCTGCTCATCACGTCCGACGAGGAAGGTCCCGCCACCGACGGAACGGTGCGCGTGGTCGAGCGCCTGCGCTCCGCCGGCGAGAGGCTCGACTACTGCCTCGTCGGCGAGCCTTCGTCGACCGAGCGGCTGGGCGACACGATCAAGAACGGCCGCCGCGGCACGCTCTCGGGGACGCTCACCGTACGCGGCGTGCAAGGTCATGTCGCCTATCCCCAGCTTGCCGTGAACCCCATTCATCGCGCCGCGCCCGCGATCGCGGAACTCTCCGCACTTTCCTGGGACGAGGGCAACGAATACTTCCCGCCGACCTCGTGGCAGGCGTCGAACATTCATGCCGGGACCGGTGCCACCAACGTCATTCCCGGGATGCTGGAGCTCGCCTTCAATTTCCGCTACTCGACCGCGAGCACGCGCGAGAGTCTCGCAGCGCGCCTCGAAGCGGTGCTGCGGCGGCACGGGCTCGACTACGATCTGCGCTGGACCGCCTTCGGACAGCCCTACTTTACTCCGCGCGGCCGGCTCATCGCCGTCGTCTCGGAGGTCGTGCGCGACATCTGCGGCGTTACACCGGAGATCTCGTGCACCGGCGGCACGTCCGACGGGCGCTTCCTCTGCGCGGTGTGCGCCGAGGTCGTCGAGGTGGGGCCGGTCAACGCCACCATCCACAAGCTGAACGAGCGGGTCGCGGTGGCCGACCTCGAGCCGCTCAGCGCACTGTATCGTGGCATACTGGAACGGTTGCTCCTGGCGCCCTCCGCCCGATGACCACACCTACGCAGGAACTGGAAACCGTTCGCGACTGGCTGCGCTACGCGGTTTCGCGCTTCCGCGAAGCGGGGCTGTTCTTCGGGCACGGCACGACCAGTGCGTACGACGAGGCGGCGTATCTGGTCCTGCACACGCTCCATCTGCCGCTCGATCGGCTCGAGCCGTTTCTCGATGCACGGCTGACCCACGCAGAGCGCGAGCAGTTGCTCGAGATCGTCTCCCGCCGCGTGAACGAGCGCATCCCGGCCGCGTATCTCACGCGCGAGGCCTGGCTCGGCGAGCATCGGTTCTACGTCGACGAGCGCG